>DGHX01000016.1:146016-150504 GCA_002392835.1 Prevotella sp. UBA3837
CTGCTGAAGAAGACGCTCGAGGACGTGCCCGAGAAATAGGAAGTGATGAGAGACAAATGGCTCCTCATGGCTGCCGGCGCACTGCTGGCACAGCAGGCACAGGCGCAGGCCGACGGTGCTGCACCGTCGGCCACGCCCGAGCGACCGAACATCATCTTCATCCTGGCCGACGACATGGGCTACGGCGATCTGGCCTGCTATGGCAACCGCTACATCAAGACGCCCAACATCGACCGTCTGGCAGCTACCGGAACCACCTTCACGCAGGCTTACGCCGGCAGCGGCATCAGCTCGCCCAGCCGATGCTCGCTCATGACGGGGCGCAACAGCGGGAACACCCGCATACGCGACAACCAGTGCTATACCGGAGGACTGACGGGGCTGAAGATCAACCCGCGGGGCGACACCACCATCGTGCGCCGCGCCAACCTGCTGCCGCAGGACACCACGCTGGCCACCGTCGTGGGAGCAGCAGGCTACCGCACCTGCCTGGTGAACAAATGGCACCTGGACGGCTACGACCCGCAGGCAGCACCCAACCACCGCGGATTCGACGAGTTCTACGGATGGACCATCAGCACCGTGCACAGCAACGCGCCCTACTACTACCCCTACTACCGCATGCACGGCGACAGCCTGGTGAACATCAGCGAGAACGAACACGACGCACACGTGCGCCACAACACCGAGATCTCGACCGATGACGCCCTGCAGTTCATTCACCGTAACCAGCACCGGCCGTTCTTCCTCTTCCTGGGCTACGACGCGCCGCACGAGCCCTACAACATCGACGACACATCGTGGTACGACGAGCAGGGACAGTGGAGCGACAACACGAAGCGCTATGCCGCACTCGTCACGCACATGGACTACCACATTGGGCGCCTGCTCAGCGCACTCAGCGCACTGGGGCTGCGCGAGAAGACGCTCGTCATCTTCGCCAGCGACAACGGCGCCGCCGTCATGGCACCACTGGAGGAGCTGAACTGCGGAGCCGGGCTGAAAGGCCGGAAGGGACAGCTATACGAAGGGGGCATACGCGTACCCCTCATAGTGAACCAGCCCGGACGCGTGCCGGCACGACAGGTGGACAACCTGGTGTACTTCCCCGACTTCATGCCCACGCTGGCAGCACTGGCCAACGCCGGGCAGCACCTGCCGCAGAAGACCGACGGCATGGACATATCGCCGCTGTTCTTCGGCGGAGAGGCCGACACCGACAGCCGACCGCTTTACTGGGAGTTTCCCGGCAAGCAGCGCGCCCTGCGATGGCAGGGGTGGAAGGCCGTAAGCGTGAAGCGGGGCGCACCGCTGGAGCTGTACCGCATCAAGGAAGACCCCTACGAGGAACATAACGTGGCTGGACAGCACCCGCAGCTGCTGCAGCAGATGGAGCAGATGATGCGCCAGCTGCGCACGCCCTCGCCACTATACCCCATCGACGGCGAATAGTCATGCCCGAACGTATCACCACACCCTTTGCCCGCCCACTGTATGTCATGGTGAAGCCGGTGGGCAGCAGCTGCAACCTGGCCTGCAGCTACTGCTACTACCTGGGAAAGGGCAGCGGCGTGATGAGCGACGAGCTGCTCGAGCTGTTCACCCGACAGTACATCGAGGCACAGACCCTGCCGCAGGTGCTCTTCACCTGGCATGGCGGCGAGCCCCTGCTCAGGCCCCTCTGCTTCTACCGCCGCGCCCTGCAGCTGCAGCAGCGCTACGCCGGGGGACGACACATTGACAACTGCCTACAGACCAACGGCACGCTGCTCACCGACGAGTGGTGCCGTTTCCTGCGCGACAACCACTTCCTCGTGGGCATCAGCATCGACGGCCCGCAGCACCTGCACGACGCGCTGCGCCGCTCTCCCGGCGGGCGACCTTCATGGGCCGACGTCATGCGCGGCATAGAGCTGCTGCAGAAGCACGGCTTGGAGTGGAACGCCATGGCCACCGTAAACGCCGTGAATGTCAACGAGCCGCAGCAGTTCTACCATTTCTTCCGCAGCATCGGATGCCAGTACCTGCAGTTTACACCGGTGGTACCAGCCCACAAAGCTCCTAAAGCCCCCCCTACGGCCCCCGAGGGGGCTTCTATAGTTTCAAGGGCAGAGTCTATAGTGTCCCCCTCGGGGGACGAAGGGGGGGCTTTAGGGGCTTCAGGCGCCATCACTCCCCAGCAGTGGGGCCATTTCCTCTGCACCGTCTATGACGAGTGGTTGCAGCGCGATGTGGGGCAGCTCTTCGTGCAGCTGTTCGACGCCACGCTGGCCTGCTGGGCCGGTGAGCCGCCGGGGCTCTGCGCCCTGTCACCACAGTGCACCGGAGGCGCCGTCATCGATACCGACGGCACCGTCTACAGCTGCGACCACTTCGTCTTCCCCCGCTACCGGCTGGGTAACATCCGGGAGCAGACGATCACGCAGATGCTCTACGGCGAACAGCAGCAGCGCTTCGTCAACCAAAAGACGGCAGCGCTGCCACGGCAGTGCCGCGAGTGCCAATACCTCTTCGCTTGCCACGGCGAATGCCCACGCGGCCGCTTCGCCACCGACGCCTACGGAGAGCCCGGTCTGAACTACCTCTGCCAGGGCTACCGCCAATACTTCAGCCACGTAGCCCCCGACATGAACTTCATGCTACGCGAGCTGCAGGCCGGACGGCCGCCCGCCAACATTATGTACGCCAAGGCAAAGAACCGCTGAGCCATACTCGTTAAGCGAGCATTTACAAATGGGATTAGTCACTGACCCCACCCCTACTCCCCGTCAATGACCCCACCCCACCGTCAATGCCCCCACCCCTACTCCCCGTCACAGACCCCACCCCCTACCCCTCCCCTTGAAGGGAGGGGAGTGCCTGCGGATTCCCATGCGGCGGACAAGGCGGTAGCCGCTCCCCTCCCATCAAGGGGAGGGGTTGGGGGTGGGGTCTGTAACTTCACCATGCACTGGACAAGACTCAAGGCGGTAGCCGCTCCCCTCCCTTCAGGGGGTGGGGTCTGTAACTCAATGAAAACAAAATAATCGGCAAATCGCTTGGCGGTTCGCAGATTTTATAGTATCTTTGCACCGTCGCATACAGCAAAAGGATGCGGCACCGCACACTATGGCAGAAGAACCGCGACACGAGAGATACGTGAATCCATATACCGACTTTGGATTCAAGAAGCTGTTTGGAACGGAGCTGAACAAGGAGCTGCTCATCAGCCTGCTCAACGCCATCTTCGACCGCTCGGCACAGCTATCGCCGGGAGAGCCGAAGCAGGTGGTGAAGGACTTGCGCTACCTGCCTACAGAGAAGATGGAAGCCTACGGTGAGCGGCGTGCCATTTTCGACGTCTATTGCGAGGGTGAGAATGGCGAGAAGTTCATTGTAGAGATGCAAAAGGCCAGCCAGGACTTCTTCAAGGACCGCAGCGTATTCTACTCCGCATTCCCCATCATTGAGCAAGGAAAGGTGGGAGCCGAGTGGGACTTCCACCTGAACAACGTCTACACGGTGGGCATCCTGAATTTCGTATTCCCAGGCGACGAGTACGATAAGGACTGCTTCCACCACGAGGTGAAGTTGATGGATGTGGAGGACAAGCACATCTTCTACGACAAGCTGACATACGTCTACCTGGAGATGCCGAAGTTCAGCAAGACGGAGGCGGAACTGGTGTCAATGTATGACAAGTGGCTCTTTGTGCTGAAGAATCTCACACGGCTGATGGAGCGTCCGGCAGCACTACAGGAACGCGTGTTCACCCGTCTGTTTGAGGAAGCCGAAATAGCACGCTTCACGCCCGACGAGTCGAGGATTTACGAAGAGAGCAAAAAGCACTACCGAGACCTGCGGAACACCATTGCTTCGGCCGAGCGCAGAGGGCGTGAGGAAGGACGTGAGGAAGGGCGAAACCAAGCCAACCACGAAAATGCCCGCAAGATGAAGGGACTGGGAGCAGATAGTGCGTTCATAGCAAGTGTCACAGGCCTCTCAGAAGAAGAAATAGCGCAACTGTAGCCCTGCTGATGACATCCGGCAGAGCCTGTTCATACGAAACAGTAGTTTTTTTTAGGCAAAAATGCGAGGAATTGAAAAGTTTTTCGTACCTTTGCACCCGCAAAACAAATTAATCATTCATCACAAACATTATGGACGACTACCCGGCGGATACTTTTAAACGTTAGGGCAGGGGGACAAAGGCGGCAAGACTGCTAATCCTCTTGCCACCAGATCTACGCACCATGCACAGTGAACGACGTTCACTGCTGATGATGCACCACCAATTATGAATTATGCATGATGAATTATGCATTAAAAAAGGATTAGCACAATGAGAAGCTACTGGAACACAACTGGCGGGCTGACCCAACTCACGGAGTGGCAGTCCAACTGCTGGATACAGGTGACGTGTCCCACCGAGGAAGACCAGCACGACCTGGAGAAGCAATTCGGCATACCCGACTATTTCATCACCGACATCAGCGATACCGACGAGCG
>DGHX01000016.1:150580-164669 GCA_002392835.1 Prevotella sp. UBA3837
ACGGCTGGATGCTCATCATCCTCCGCATACCCTACGTTAAGGAGACCCGCTCGCGCACGCCCTATACCACCGTGCCCCTGGGCATCATACACAAGCGCGACGTCACCATCACCGTGTGCTACTACGAGACGAACATGATGATCGACTTCGTCAGCTACCAGCAGAAGCGCGGCGTGGGCTTCACCGACTATGTGGACATGATCTTCCGCCTGTTCTACTCCAGCGCCGTGTGGTACCTGAAGCGGCTGAAGCAGATTAACTCGCTTATAGACAAGGCCAAGCGCAACCTGGACCGCGACGTGAACAACGAGAGCCTGATAGGCCTGAGCCGCCTGCAGGACTCGCTGACCTACTTCCAGACCAGCATACGCGGCAACGAGACGCTGCTGTCGAAGCTGAAGTTCAAGCTGCAGATAGACGAGCTGGACGCCGACCTCATAGAGGACGTGAACATCGAGATGACGCAGGCACGCGAGACGACGGCCATCTACTCAGACATCCTCGAGTCGACCATGGACACCTACAGCAGCATTATCAACAACAACATGAACACGGTGATGCGTACGCTGACGTCGGTAACCATTATCATGATGTTTCCCACCCTCATCGCCTCACTCTTCGGCATGAACCTCATCAACGGCATGGAGGAGAAGCCCTTTGGCTTCCTCCTGGCGCTGGTCATCAGCGTGGGCACGGCAGCCGCAGCCTGGTGGTTCTTCCGCCACAAGCGACTGGTGTGAGGGGAGATTGAGAAATTGAGAGATTGAGAAAATGAGAAATTGGCATGCGCGTCCAATTACTCATTTTCTCAATCTCTCAATCTCTCAATTTCTCAATTTCCAACACTGATTCCCAAGAGCAGGGCGTGGTTGAGCAGGTGCTGCTTCAGGTTGTTCACCCGCAGCTGCTGGTAGTGGCCCAGATAGCCTACGGAGAGCGTAGTGCGCCGCCCTACCCTTTGGCTCAGGGTGAGCTGCTGGCGGAAGGTGGGCGCCGAGACGAAGGTGGTGGGCACCACGTTGTGGTCGTAATTGCCCAGTGCAAAGATCTCATAGTACGACTGCCCGTAGTTGGGACTGAAGGCGAAGCCACAGAGGGGCAGGTCGACCTCGTAGCGCAGCACGGTCTTCCCCAGGCGGCGCATGGTCTGACTACGGAACAGGTTGAAGTGCCAGGTGGCGATGGCCGAGGGCATGAGCTGCAGCCCGAGGCGGGCCTGTGCGGGGTTGTTGCCGTTGCGTGTGTTGTAGATGAAGCCCACCCCGGCATTGGCCAGCAGGCCGGCCTGCAGGCGCAGGTCGCCGTCGGCCAGGTCCCAGCCCCGGTAGCGTCCCAGCAGCAGGTGGTAGTCAGCAGCCAGCAGCGACTCGTTGTCGGCGCGGTCCTTGCCCGTTGAGAAGTTCAGCTCGTTCTGTATGACCGTTGACCAGTGGGCAGGGCGGTAGTAGGGCTGCCCGTCGCTGTCCTGCTGCCCCACCCTGATGAGGGGGCGGTGCTCCTTCGTAGTGAGCAGCGTCAGGCTGCTGCCTCGGAACTTCTCTTGCGAGAGATAGGTATCGAGGAGGTCGGTGGAACCGAAGCCTACGTAGTAGTTCTGGCCCCAGGCCGATGCCGATGCCAACAGGAATGCGAGCAGGGCGAGCTTGAAATGGCGCTTCATGCTTAGTACTTATTTATGTGAATCGGAGAATGGCTAAAACCCGACCGTCACGGCAGAGCCGTCATAGGTCACCGTCTTCTGTCGGCCGTCGGGCAGCACCACGGTGAACTGCCGCTTGGCGAGCATGCCTGGGAAGCTGCCGTGGCGCTGGCCTATGGTCAGCGAACGCGTGCGGTCGTTCCAGACCATGGGTATGGTGGAGTAGACGCCCTGCTCGTAGGCATAGCCGTCGCCCTCGTCCTCGTAGAGCGTGAAGTCGGCGTCGGCACCGGGGTATAGGCGCAGCTCCAGCATGTCCCACGGCTTCTCGCCGACCCACTGCATCTCCTCGGCCAGCGGCACGATGCTGCCGGCGCGCACGAACATGGGCACGCGGTCGAGCTGCGTCTGCAGCGTCACCGTCTGGCCGCCTTTCATACGCCGCCCCGTCCAGAAGTCGTACCAGTCGGCACCCTTCGGCAGATATTTCGTGACGGTATGGGTGGCCGTCCAGTCCACCTGCCGGTTGTCGGCGGCGGCAACGCTCTCCTTCTTGTCCCAGCCGGTCATGGCGTCTTCGCGGATGATTTTCTCCTCAGTATACTGCGGGTTGAGGATGGGAGCAGCCAGGATGCTGCGGCCGAAGAGGAACTCGTCGGTCATGTCCCATACCTTCCTGTCCTGTGCAAAGTCGCTGAACAGCGGGCGCAGGTAGCTACCGTCGTTGCTCGTCACCTGCCATGCCGTGCTGTACAGGTAGGGTATGAGGCGGTAGCGCAGGCGAATCTGCTTCTCTATGGCGTCGTAGACGGGTTCTCCCTTCTTTCCGAAGCGCCATATCTCGCGGGGTGCATCGGCGCCGTGGCTACGGAACACAGGGCAAAACAGGCCGTACTGCATCCAGCGCACGTAGAGCTCCTGATACTGCGGGTTGCTGGGGGCTGACCCTGCACCGCGGGTGTTGTACGAACCGCAGAAGAAGCCGCCGATGTCGGTGTTGAAGTTGGGACATCCCGTCAGCGAGTAGCTCAGTCCGGCAGGCACCTGCTTGCGCAGCATGTCCCACGACGAGGCCACGTCGCCGCTCCACAGTCCCGAGCCGTAGTGCTGCTGTCCGGCAAAGGCCGAGCGGGTCATGATGAACACGCGCTTGGAAGTCCCCCCTACAACCTCCGAGGGGGCATTAGATGTCTTGCCCATCTCGGCCCGCTGTGCCTGATAGACGCCGCGCACGGTCTCTAAGGGGAAGGCATTGCGCAGCGCACGCCAGGTGGACTTGCCTCCGGCGGCCGCGTGGTCGTAGTTGGCCTCCGTGGGGTTGAAGAAGTCGGGGTCGGTGGAGTCCATCCACCAGGCGTCGACACCCTTGTCATAGAGGTTCTTCAGGTTCTGCCAGTAGATGTCGCGGGCCTCCTGCGAGAAGGCATCGTAGACGCGCACCCCCGAGGGGTAGTCCATGCGCGGCGGCCAGAAGGTGAGGCCGCTCTGCGGCCACGTCTCGAAGTCGAAGAGCAGGTTCTTCTCGCTAAGCTGCCGGTAGGCCTTGGTCTGCGGGCCGAAGCTGGCCCAGATGCTGATCATGAAGTGGGCGTTCTTCTGGTGAACCTGGTCTATCATCTGCTTGCCGTCGGCATACTCCTCGGCGAGGAAGTCCATGGCGTTCCACAGGTAGTTGGAGCCCCAGTACTGCCAGTCCTGCACGATGCCGTCGAGGGGCACCTGCAGCTCGCGGTACTTGTCGACTACGGCCAGCAGCTCGGCGGCACTCTTGTAGCGCTCCTTGCACTGCCAGTAGCCGTAGGTCCACAGGGGGAACATGGGCACGTCGCCGCTCAGGTGGCGCATCTGGGCGATGACGCCGTCGGCGCTTCTGCCGTACATGAAATAGTAGTCGACGCGCTGGCCCACCTCCGACGAGAACGACATGCCCTGCTGGGGGTCGTCGTCGAACTGTGTGCGCGAGTAGTTGTCCCAGTATAGGCCCCAGCCCTTGATGCTCTGCAGCACGTTCTGGAAGTCCTCCAGGTTCGACTGCTCCATCAGCTTGTGCTCGCCGCGGCGGTTCATCCGCCCGTTCTGCAGGGTGCCCAGGCCGTAGATGGCCTCGTCCTTGTCGAGGGTGAAGGTCTGCGCCACGCGCCACTTTCCGGCATCGGGACCGGCAGTGCGGGGCTCAAAGACGGGTGCCCCCTTCTCGCGCAGCAGCGTCCTTCCCTTGGACAGGAAGGTCAGCGCCCCGGTGCGCGGGTCTATCTTCACCGTCAGCTCGCCGCTGCTCACGCTGTTGCCACGGTGGCTCACCTTCACGTCGCCGGGCTGAGCCGTCACCACGAGGCTCGGCTCTTCGACCGTCTGCCCCACGGGCTGTTTCACCACCCTCACCGAAAGCGGGGTATAGAACTCTACACTCACCTGCACGTCGCCCGCCTGCCACACCACGGGGGCGGCACCCGCAGCAGCGGCCAGCAAGCTGAGCAGGACTGCTATGAACATTTGTCTTTTCATAAGCTATGTCATTTTACGATAAACTTTTTGCCTTTACTCACATAGATGCCAGCAGGTAGTGCCCCGTGGCGCATACGTCCGAAGAGGTCGAAGACCTCTGCTTCACCTTGCGAACTGGCTGCTCGCATGCAGTCTTCGACGCCATTGACCACATCGGTAGACAGCAGACGCTGCAGCCGGAAATTGTCAATCTTGAACCAGGTCTCTGTGGGGGCCCCTTCTGTAGAAACGCCGATGGTAACGGGTTTATTGTCAGAAGCCTGCTCAAAAATTACGCTGATGGTCTGCAGAGGATAGGTATCGCCCACGCCGGCAGTGCTCAGTTGCTCTGCAAAGAAGCCCTTCTGCTCGCCTGCAAACACATGCTGACGGCCCAAGCGGATGGTTGTGGCCGAGCGGTTGCTGGCCTGCATGTCGACGGAAAGGACGTAGCGCCCGGCGGGCAGGTCGGTCAGGGTCTGGCTGATGGTGGGCGTCATCGTGGCTGTTCCGTCCCACACACCAAAGATGTAGTTGCCGTCGCTGGCCACGGGGTCGCCATTGCCTCCGCCATGGTTCACGCCCCACCAGGTGGTCTCGCTCTCAACGGTCCAGCCCTGTGGCGCCACTTTGTTCAGCGTGGTTCCGTCAGCCTCGAAGCTGGGGTTGACGATGTATCCGGTCATGTCCTCGGTCTGCTCTTCGGTCTCGGTTTCCCCTGCCAGGCTCACGCTCAGGGCATGGCCGTCGTAGCTCACCGTCTGGTCGCAGACAGCCGAGGGGTGGTCGCCAAAGCCTTTCGCCGACGTGACACGTACCAGGCGGAACGTGCGCTGCTGCAGCATGCCGGGGAACTCGCCACGGCGTTCGCCGATGGTCAGCGTCTGTGAGGTCTCGTCCCAGATGAATGGAATCTCGCTGTAGGCTCCCTGCTGATAGGCATAGCCGTCGAGTTCGTCTTCATAGAGGGTGAAGTGTCCGTCGGCTCCGGTATAGACACGAATCTCCAGCTCGTCCCATGGCTTCTCACTGCTGTACTGAACCTCGGGACCAATGGGCAATATGCTGCCTGCGGGGATATAGAGGGGCATCAGGTCCTGGGGCGTCTGGCGGAAGACGGTCTGGCCGCCGGGGCAGGCCTTGCCCGTCCAGAAGTCATACCACGAGCCATTGGCAGGCAGATAGACTTCTCGCCCGGCAGCACCATTAGTCACTACGGGAGCCACCAGGAACGTGCGGCCCAGCATATACTGGTCGGCAATGCCCACACACTGCGGGTCGTTTTCGAAGGCGATGGGCATGGCCCGCATGAACGTAGCGTCATGGCTGACAACCTGATGGGCCGTACTGTAGAACCAGGGCAGCAGGCGATAACGCAGACGGATGTAGCGCAGGATGTTGTCATAGTCGCCCTGAGCATCATCGGCCTCTCCGAACTGCCATATCTCGCGTGGCGTTTGGTCGCCATGGAAGCGCATCATGGGACAGAAGCACGAGAACTGCGTCCAACGGTTGTAGAGCGCACGCCAGTTGGCATCGCCGACGCCACCGTAGCCACCTATGAAGAAGGCACCTGTGTCGCTGTTCCAGTAAGGTAGGCCCGAAACACTCAGGTTGCAGGCAGCGGGAATCTGCGCGGTCAGTGTCTCCCAGCTTGATGTAATGTCGGCACTCCACACAAAGGCCCCCGTGCGCTGCATGCCGGCAAAAGCGGAGCGGGTGAGTATGCTGACACGCTTGTCTGTCAGGCCGCTTTCGCCCAGGTGGTGATTATAGACACCCTCGACGTGGCAGAGCGGGAAGGCATTGCGCACGGAGCGGAAGGTGCGTCCGTCGAGGCCTGTCACGTAGTCATAGTCGGTGGTCTTGTTGCTGAAGTCGTCGGGTTCTGACGAGTCGAGCCACAAGGCATCGATGCCCTTGCTCATCAGGCCTTCGTAGAGATAGTCCCAGTAGCGGCTGCGGGTGGTGGCATCGTACACGTCATAGGGGCGCGTGGCCACGCTGGTGGGATAGCTCTGGATGGGGATGAGGCGGCCAGTCTCGGCAAACTCCTTGTACTGCTTCGTCTCGGGGCCAAAGTCGGGCCACACGCTAATCATCAGCTTGGCATTCATGCCGTGCACTTCGTCAATCATGCGCTGGTAGTCGCTGTACTTCGGATTCAGGAATTCCATGGCGTTCCAGTGGTTATCGTCGCCCCAGTACTGCCAGTCCTGCACCACACAGTCGAGGGGCACGCCCAGCTGGCGGTACTTAGCCACCACGTCGATGACTTCCTGTGTGCTCTGATAGCGCTGCTTGCTCTGGTAGAGGCCGAAGTTCCACAGCGGTGGCAGCTGGGTGCCGCCAGTGAGCTGTCGCCAGGCACGCAGCACGCCGTCGGCAGAGGAACCCACCAGTACGTAGTAGTCGATGGCCTGTCCCGTGGAACGGAAGGTGGTGCCTGTGGCATCATCGCTGAAGGCCGTAGGTGAATAGTTGTCCCAGTAGAGGGCATAGTGCTTTGACGAATATATATAAGGTATATAGATGCTGCGGTTGTCTTGAAGCATGGTTATCGAGAGGCCACGCATGGAGAGACGCCCGTTCTGCAGCTGCCCCAAGCCATAGATTTGCTCGTCATCGGCCAGCCGGAAGGTCTGCTTCAGCTGGAAAGCGGCGTTGGGGCCGTCGGCTTTTGCCACGATGTCGGCCAGCTGCTCGCTGATGAGCTGTTCGCCCGTAGCACGGCAGACGGTGACAGTGCCCTCGGCCACATTGTAGGTAAGGCGCATACGCGCAGTGGCAAGTATCACCACGCCGTCGGCCTCTGACTGCGTGATGCTCACACCCTGCTGGGGCTGGGCTGTAATGACCAGGCTGGGCTCAACCCGGCTCTCGCTACCCACGAACTTCGTCACGCGGAGTGTGCTGTCGTTGACAAGGCGCAGGCGCACATTGATGTCGTCCCAGTGGGCCAGCAGACCGTCGTCGGTGAGCTCGCAGGCCACCGTGCGGCTCTCAGCACGATAACTCTCCATAGCCTGCTGCAGGCGGTCGATGACGGCCGGCACGTCGGCATAGTTCTCGTCAGTGATGTTGCCGAGCACCTGGCGGGCATCGTCGATGGCTGCCTGCAGGCGGGCCCTCACGTCGTCGGCAGCAGGCCGCCCGGCCAGCAAGGTTTCAGCCGAAGCAATGGCTGCCGAGAGCTTATCGCACATCTGCTGTACCAACGACTCTGTGGTGATGCCCAGCGTCTGCATGAGCTGCGGGTAGGCCTGTACGATGGCCATGTCGCTGTAGTAGCCCACATCGCATATAGTGCCCGCCACGTCGGTTGCCGTGAGCCCCATAGCCAGGATGAAGCCAGTGCCATTGCTGCCCAGTACAGCGCGCTCGCCCACAGTGGCAAACCAGGAGAAGAGCGCATTGCCGTTCAGCAGATTCCACACAAACACCTGGTGACCGTCGGTTGTAGTGCAAACATAGTCAGGGGCCACCTGGGTGCCTTTGTTGACGCCGTTTATCCACCACAGATAGGCATCGGCCGAGCCGGTCCTCAGATTGCCGCCGCTGACCACTAACCAGTGGTCATTGCCTGTAATGTAATACTTGCCGTCACACTCAGCCCCCATCTTGAAGGCAACGTTGTTAGGACCTGAGGCTTTGATGGTGAACGACTGCTCACCGTAGGTGAAAGAAGCCTGAGGAGCACGGGCGTTGTCGGTCGACGTGTAGTCGGTGGGCACGAAGCGATAGTGCACTTGTGCATTCATTGCCAGCAGACTGAGCAGGCTGGCAAACAGGGTTAATAGCATCTTTTTTTGTCTCATAGTTTTTAATGCGTTAAATGACTGAATAATTTGACTGCAAAGGTACTATGAAACGTTCATCACCTTGTAACACAAATGATGATTCTGATGGCACAAATGATGAAAAAAGCTTCTTTGGGGCATGTCGTGGATGCTATTCGTCGTGCTGACGCCCGTCATATTCCGACGGTTTGCAGCCGAACTCCTTTTGGAAACACTTGCTGAAATAGCTCGCCGAGCTGAAGCCTGTGCGCTCGGCCACCTCGGCAATGCTCACGTTGCCCTGGGCGATAAGCGAGGCGGCACGGTGCAGGCGGATACTGCGGATGAAGGCCACTGGCGACTGCTGCATCAGGGCTGTGAGTTTTTTGTATAGTCCCGTCCGCTCCATGCAGAGGTCGGCAGCCAACTGCTCCACACCGTATTGGGGCACCGACAGGTGTTGCTCCACCAGCTGTGTGGCCCGCGCCATGAACTCCTTCTCCTGCGGCGTGGGCTCGGGTTCAGCCTCTTCAGAGGATGCCTCAGTGCTGGGACCAAGCACCACGATGGCTTCGGCATTCTCATATTTGTTCACCTGTTCAACCAGATTCTGTATGCGCAGCAACAGCATGGCCTCGCGGTTGCGGCGCTGCAGGTGCCTGCGGTAAAGCCAGAAGGCCGACACTACGGCTACGGCCAGCAGCAGCATGTAGAGCAGAAAGGCCACAGGCGACAACCACCACGGATGCTCAATGGTGAAGCTGATGCGTCGCACGTCGGCCTCGTTCCACTGCTGCGGGTTGGTCGATGCCATGACCTCCAGTGTGTAGTTGCCTGGCGACAGGCCTACCAGCGGCAGGTAGAACACGCCCTTGTCGTCAACCAGATGGCCGATGGAGTCGGCGGTGAGCATGTGCCATCCTTGGCCGTCGCCTGAAAAGCGATAGCGATAGCATGTGCTGCGGGGGCGCACATAGTTCATTGTGGTGAACTGGAAAGCGAGCGAGTTCTGATGATGGCTGAAGCGAAGGTTATCGGCATAGGGCGGCATGGTGCTGAGCAGGCAGCGGCCATCATAGCATGTGCCTACCTGCAGCGGCTGTCCGTGCAGGTAGACGGCAGCCAGGATGGGGTGCACCTCAATGTTGATGGGACGGGTGTCGAAGAGTCCGGCGAACGGCGAGGTGTAGAGCAGTCCATTGCCATAGGTCCCCAGCCAGATGCCGCCTTCGCGGTCCAGGCATACGGTATTGATGCCCGTTGAGAGCACCGACCCGTCGGGCAGGCGTAACTCGCTGAAGGTCTCCACCTGTGCAGTGGCGGGGTCTATGTACAGATAGCCATCGGCGGTGGTCAGGTAGAGCTTGCCTGATGGCGTAAGGGTGAGGGTGTGCATGAAGCGCTCACTCGTCAGCAGCTGCCGCCACTGGCGTGACTTGCAGTCAAAGTCGAGCAGCACAGAACCACCAGGCCCTGTTCGCACCTGGTAGAGATGGGCGTCACTGCCCACGGCCACCAACGATGTCCACTTGTAGCGCTCGGCATCATCGGGCCCGTAGGCTGTCGACAAGAACAGCTGCTGCCCTTGCGGGCTGAAGGCCACCAGCGTACCGGTGTCGAAGAAGGTATAGGTGTCACTGCCCACGGCCACCACATCTTGCAGCATGCCTGCCTCGGCAGGCAGCAGCAGGCTGGTGGCCGGGCTGCGCAGCTGGCGCCCTTTCAGCAGCCAGGTGTCGCCACGCTCGTCAATGAAGAAATCGTCGTCGCCGCTCCAGCCCGGTGCCAGCAGCTGGCTCATGGTGCGCAGGTCGAAGCAATAGAGGCGCCCCCACTGCTTCATCCACAAATAGTCATCGGCATCGGAAAAGAGATGCGTAGCACCGTTGTATGCAGGCACAGGCACAAACTGCACGGTGTCGATGGACAGTGTGGTGAAGTGCAGCCCGTCGTAGACATCGATGGCACGGGGTGTCACCGCTATCATGCGCCCGTCGGACAGCTGTAGCAGCTGCAACACGCAGTCGTCGCTCAGCCCGTTCTGGCGGTTCAGCGTGTAGCAGCTGACAGGCTCGTCAGCGGCACGCAGTCCAGTGGGTATCGCCGCCAGCAAGGCCAGCAGGCAGATGATAATCAACGGTACACGCATGGACATGGCATCGGGGGAAGGGGCTGTTGGTGGTTATGTGTGCTCCAGAGACCGCCTACTCAAAGTCGAGGCTCAGCTGGCCCGTCATCTCGTCAATGATCTGCTGTCGGCTCTTGCCGGCATCGGGATCCAGATTCTCTTGCCCGCCGCCCACTCCGTCAACGCCTGACGGTGTTTCATTGGCACTGCCGTCAGCCGATGCCTCCATGGTGTCCCCCTCGGGGGACGAAAGGGGGGCCTCCTCGGGGAATCGGACGGGCTCCAGCTCGGTGATGCTCTCTATCTCATATGTACTGACGCGCTTGCCCTTGGCCTTGAAGCCCTTCACGCTGATGAACTGCTCGGCGTCGATATCCTCGTCGGGACGGAAGTCGTCCTTGCCGCCGTAGCTGACGCGTATGAGGGGATAGACCTGGTCGGTGAGCAGCACCAGGCGCGACTGTTGGTTGTCGCCCAGGAAGTTCTGCTTGCGCTTGGTGGCCTCCATCAGGAAGCGCTTCATGTAGGGGTAGCCCTGGTTGTCGGCATCGAAGAGTACGGCCGTCCACACCTTGTCGGGCTGGTACTTCTCTATGCGCAGGATGCTGTCCTCGTAGTGGTTGTTAGCGTCGAAGTTGGTGAGGTAGAAGTCGCCGCCGGGCAGGACGACGAGTATCTGGTCGTCGTCGAAGAACTCGCCCAGCAGGCGTCCGTGCTCATCGTAGTTCAGGCGGTTCACGTCGGGGTCGAACCACACCTTGCGCCCGCCGAGGGTGCTGTGGCCCTGGCTCTTCAGTGCTATGCGGTGCACGGGCTTCTTGGTGAGCAGGTTGCCCTTCGAGGCACGCCCCTTGATGATGATGTCGGCGAAGCTGCGCTCCAGGAAGATGTTGGCGCGGGGGTTCTGTGCCTGCACTGATGCGTCGAGCGTCACCTTGATGACCTCTGCCTCGCCGTTGGGGTTGGCGGTGAAGTAGAGGACGCGGCTGCCGGGCGTGCCCTGCGTGAGGTCGTTCTCGCGGTCGCGGGTGATGCCGGTGATGTTGAAGCGCTTGATGTAGCAGGGGCCGTTCTTGCCGTCGCGGTACACCACATTATATATGGTGCGCTTGTCGCTCTTCTTGAACACGCCGAGCCACAGGATGTTCTTGCCCACGAAGAGCTTCTCGGCCACGCGCACCACCTTGTACTTGCCGTCGCGGTAGAAGATGACGATGTCGTCGATGTCGCTGCAGTTGCACACGAACTCGTCCTTCTTCAGCCCCGTGCCGATGAATCCCTCCTGGCGGTTGACGTAGAGCTTCTGGTTGGCCTCGGCCACCTTCGTGGCCTCGATGGTGTCGAAGTTCTTTATCTCCGTCAGCCTGGGGTGGTCCTTGCCGTACTTGTCCTTCAGGAACTGGAACCACGCCGCGGTGACCTCGGTCAGGTTGGCCAGGTCGCGTTCTATCTGCTCTATCTCGGCGCGTATGCGGGCCATCAGCTCGTCGGCCTTGTCCTTGTTGAACTTCAGTATGCGCTGCATCTTTATCTCCAGCAGCCGCAGGATGTCGTCCTTCGTCACCTCGCGCACCAGCTGGGGGTAGTAGGGTGTCAGCCGGTCGTCGATGTGCTCGCAGACCTTGTCCACATTGGGTGCCTCCTCGAACTTGCGGTCCTTGTAGATGCGCTCCTCGATGAATATCTTCTCCAGGCTTTGGAAGTGCAGCTGCTCCAGCAGCTCGCTGCGGCGTATCTCCAGCTCCTGGCGTATGAGGTCCTTGGTGTGCTCGGCGCTGTGAATGAGCAGGTCGCTGACGGTGAGGAACTGGGGCTTGTCATCCTTGATGACGCAGCAGTTGGGCGAGATGTTGATCTCGCAGTCGGTAAAGGCATAGAGGGCATCAATGGTCTTGTCCGACGACACGCCGGGCGAGAGGTGCACCAGTATCTCCACCTGTGCCGACGTGAGGTCGTCGACGTGGCGGGCCTTTATCTTGCCTTTCTCTATGGCCTTGGTGATGCTCTCGCAGAGCGTGGACACGGTCTTGGTGAAGGGCAGCTCGCGTATGACGAGGGTCTTCTGGTCGAGCTTCTCAATCTTCGCACGCACCTTCAGCACGCCTCCGCGCTGGCCGTCGTTATACTTCGACACGTCGATGGAGCCGCCGGTCTGGAAGTCGGGATAGAGGTGGAACTCCTCGCCATGGAGGTAGCTGATGGCGGCATCGCAGATCTCGCAGAAGTTGTGGGGCAGGATTTTCGACGACAGGCCCACGGCGATGCCCTCGGCGCCCTGGCTGAGCAGCAGGGGAAACTTCACGGGCAGGGTGATGGGCTCCTTGTTGCGGCCGTCGTAGCTGAGCTGCCACTCGGTGGTCTTGGGGTTGAACACGGTGTCGAGTGCAAACTTCGACAGGCGTGCCTCGATGTATCGGGGTGCTGCGGCGCGGTCGCCGGTGAGGATGTTTCCCCAGTTGCCCTGCGTGTCGACGAGCAGGTCCTTCTGTCCCAGTTGCACCAGGGCGTCGCCTATCGAGGCATCGCCGTGGGGATGGAACTGCATGGTGTGTCCCACGATGTTGGCCACCTTGTTGTACCGGCCGTCGTCCATGCGCTTCATGGAGTGCAGTATGCGGCGCTGCACGGGCTTCAGGCCGTCCTCAATGTGAGGCACGGCGCGCTCGAGTATCACGTATGAGGCATAGTCGAGGAACCAGTTCTGGTACATGCCGCTGAGGTGGTGCACGGCAGCAGCATCGAAGCGGTTCACGGGTGTATAGTCCGAGTGGCCCTCGGGCTGGCCGTCTTCTTCCTGCCACTGTTCGTCGGTTTCACTGCCGTTGCCGCCGTCGTCCAGCAGCTCCATGTCGTCTCTTGTTTCGTCGTCCATTTGTTGTCAGGGTTTTCAGTTTGACTGCAAAGGTACGAAAAAAAACAGGGAAAAACAAGAAAAGCGCCGATTTTTTCTGTCGCGGCCTCAACGGCGCACCACCTTCCGCACGTGTCCCTGTCCGTCGCGCACGATGTTCAGTCCCTTCTGCAGCGCCTGCTGGCGGCGTCCTCCCACGGTGAAGTACTGCTGCTGTGCGGCGGCGGGCTGCCGGTCGGCTACGGCCATGTCTATGCCAAGCTGCATCATATCCATGTCGTGGCGGAAGGGCACCGTGGTCATCGTGCCCCATACCAGCTGCTCCAGCCCGGGGTAGTCGATGTAGGGGTTGCGGTTCTTCTGTATGGCGTAAACGGCCTGGTTGCGGCTCACCTCCTTCTGGCTGACGGGGTCCTGCTGGGCCCACTGCATGAGCAGGCTGAGCTGCCACTGGCTCAGGCCGGGGTAGGCGGTGCCGTCGATGGTGGGGCGCACATCGGCATTGGCGGCATACCAGTCGGAAAGCTTCTCCTCGTAGCAGGTCACCATATAGAAATAGGTACGCGCGAAGTCGCCCTTATACTCGTCATTGGGCTCGAACACCGTGCCGCTGTAGCCGGGCAGGGTGCAGGCACCGAGCTTGCTGAAGCCCTTGGCCGACGTGAAGCTCTCGCCGCGCGTAGGGCCGAAGGGCATGTTGCCGCGCTTGTTGTTCACCAGCTTGTCAGTAGGGAACACGTGGTGCAGGTCGGTGTACATGGGCTGCACCTTTCCGCCGAACCAGCTGTTGGGCCACGAGTGCTCGCGGTTGTAGTATTCGCCCTCCTTATTGCCGCCGCTGCCCCCGTCCTGGTGTGTGCCGAAGGTGAAGCTGCTCACACAGGAGTACATGTCCCACACCGTGCCGTCGGGGCGGGCGTCGGTCTGCCGGAAGTCGGTCCACAGGTCACCATAACTGCGCTCCGTGCGGGGGTACACTATCTGGCTCAGGGCCGTCTTCAGGGCTGCTCCCTGCCGCCCGTCGGCTGCCTGGTAGTAGTCAGTCCAGTCATCGGCCGTCTGGGCCGACAGCGCGAGCGCCATTGCTGCGAGGCAGAACACTGCCGTCATTCTCTTTCTCATACGCATTCAGTACTTATGAGGCAAAGATACGAAAAAAACTCCGAACTGCCAAAAACAAAGACAGAAAAATGTTGCACTACTTGCAC
>DGHX01000016.1:164707-168075 GCA_002392835.1 Prevotella sp. UBA3837
TTGCACTACTTGCACCTGCGTTAACCTTTATTGAGATTTATCTTGCACCGCCCGACTTTTTGTTAACCTTCGTTGAGAATTATCTTGCACTACTTGCACCGCTGTTAACACTTATTGGGTTTTATCCTGCACCGCAGGTGAAGGTGGAAAGAGGAAGGTGGAAAGTGGAAAGTGGAAAGAGGAATGTGGAAAGAGGAAAGTGGAAAGTGGAATGTGGAAAGAGGAAAGTGGAAAGTGGAAAGTGGAAAGAGGATACCACAAAAAGGGACCTTGCGAAAAATGTATATTCATGCAGCCGGAGTTGCATAAATATGCATTTTCATCCCCGCAGCCTCCGTTTTTCCAAATGGAGGCTGCATTTTGAAAAATGCGGGCCGCATTTGAAAAAATCTCATACGGGATTTTTTCACGAGAGGGCCGCACAGAAAAAAATGCGGGCCGCTGGTGAAACTGTATAAATATACATTTCTGCCAAGCAGCCGCACCCTTTTAACCATCGCTGACCGCACATATATTTTCCAGCCTAACCCTCTGTCCTCCTACCAGTTCACTTGCACTTAGGTGCAAGTAGTGCAACATATTTCCTCGTTATTATTCGCACGATAAATAAAGCGGCAGCTTGGGCGGATTCTCAGGCTGACCAAATTCACCCTTCGGTATGCTGAGGGGCAAATCCAACCGAGCGGGATTACACTAACGATTCTATCGCTTCCCTGCTTATGTGAAGGGTGTCAGCGATGGCGTCCTTGGTCTGGCCCGACTGCAGGAGCATCTTCACCAATGCACGAAGCTGGCCGTCCTTCTCGGCTAACTGACCGTCCTTCTCGGCTAACTGGCCGTCCTTCTCGGCTAACTGACCGTCCTTCTCGGCTAACTGACCGTCCTTCTCGGCTAACAGGCCGTCCTTCTCGGCTAACTGGCCGTCCTTCTCGGCTAACTGACCTATTTTGTCGGCTAAGTCCCGCTCCAGACCATACAACCTGCCCTCCTGTTCCTTGATGATGGAATAATATTCATCTTCCACGTTCATGTCCTGGCGCATCTCAACATTTGCAGCTGCCATCATCAGGCGGTGGAAAATGGGCTGCATGTCATCATCGGCATCGGCGAAAGCTGCGTCGTCGAGTCGCAGACAGTGCTGGTCCGTCTGGCTGACACGACTTTGGTCAAAGATGCTGAGCACCTTCTCAAGCCGGTTGCCCACCTTACCATGAAGACGGGGTATCTGCACGATAATGCTGTTGTGGTGCAGGCTGTCGACGAACCTGTCGGGAATGCCCCGCACGACAGGCTTGTCATCGTAGTCATACACCTGCTGGCGGACATATATCACGGGATCTTCAATCTCGCCCACGCAGTGTCCCAGCAGGTACACGGCCACCATGGGCAGCGCATGGCGGTCAGGGCTGTTGACTACGATATTCTTGGGGTTCTGGTAGTGAACGCCCAGGTACTGACGGAAGCGCAAGGTCTCAGTAGGCAACCACGTCTTTTGTAGTTCTATCAATATCAGCTGCTCTTCGCCGTCATCCTGTCGTATGGTGGCACCGAAGTCAATGCGGAATATGGAAAGGCTCTCCTTCTGCCCGTTGGTGTATTCATGAGGGCGCACCTCGACCTTCACTATGTTTTTCTTCAGCAGCGCTGAGAGAATGGTGCGTGCTATGCGTTCATCCTCCATGAGGTACTTGAACACAACGTCGTAGATGGGATTAGCTATCGTTATCATATCATCTGAACATTTTTAGCGGAAGCGTAGTCCGTTCTCGTCCTTCATGGCGCAAAGATACGAAATAATATCCGAACTGCCAAGTGATTCGGAGATTATCTTTCGCTCGCAGCGCACTTTTCCAAGTACCAGGGAGGCTGCCTGTCCCTAAAAGCGGAACCTTACTCCCAGGTTCATGCTCAGACGCGAAAAACCTTTCACCGGGTTCTTCATTTCGTACATTTCATTATCATTAGGAAACGACATGACCTGCTCGTTGACTCCCAGTCCTACACCGAACTGGTCTGTCAGATAACACTCCAGACTCGCGTCCAGTACAAAAGAAGGAGACGGTCCTCTTGGTCCGTCTCCTTCTTTTATTATGTGCGCCTGGCGCTTACTCCGTCAGCTTGAACGAATCGATGACGTGCTTGGCCACGTCGCCGCCATACTTCGAGACGTTCTCGTCTTCCCAGTAGACGATGATGTTATATCTCTTGTCGCCCTTGAAGAGGACACGCTGCATGCCGTTGTAGCCCATGTCCTTGTACGACTCGGTGATGATGTATCCGTCGGCGGTCTTCTCCTTCGTGTCGGGGGTGCCGGTGAGCGAGAGGGTAGCCTCGGCGAAGTCGGCATCTATCTGCTCCTGGGTGTACTCGCCGTCAAAGTTCTCGCTGACGTTGGCGCTGACGCCGTTTTTGATCAATCCGTCAAGACGGAACTCCGTGGCTCCCATTGCCTCGGGGCCGTCGAACTTGACGAGGCCTTCGGGCACATCAAAGGAGAAGCCCTTCTCGGCATCGACATAGTTGGTGTACGACACGCTGGTCGACGATTCTTTCTCGGCATCGGTGCCATTAGCATTCTTGGCACCAACGCCACAGGCGGCAAGCACTGCCATCACTGCCACGGCAGCGAGGCTCATCATCATTTTTTTCATTTTTTTTGTTTAGTAATAGTTAAAAGAAAAAAGTTTAATCATTTCCCACATTTGAACAGAGCAGGGATGGACCTGCTGTCTGTCTGAAAAATAAAAACAGTGGTGCCACACAGTGCTGGCCGTGTGGCACCACTTGTAGTGTTTACTCGTCGAGCACCGACTCCTCTACGAAGTCGAGCACGTTCTTGCGGTTGGCCTGCATGCGCTCGTACTCTTCCTTCGAGCCGACGATGAGTTTCTCGAACTCGCGCAGTCCGGTGCCGGCAGGTATGAGGTGTCCGCAGATGACGTTCTCCTTCATGCCCTCGAGGTAGTCCACTTTTCCGCGTATGGCGGCCTCGTTGAGCACCTTCGTCGTCTCCTGGAAGGAGGCGGCTGACATGAAGCTCTTCGTCTGCAGTGCGGCACGTGTGATGCCCTGCAGGATCTGGGTCGATGTGGCGGGCACGGCATCGCGCACCTGCACCACACGCAGGTCGCGGCGCTTCAGGCTGGTGTTCTCGTCGCGCAGACGGCGGGCGGTGACTATCTGTCCGGCCTGCAGCTCGGTGCTGTCACCGGCGTCGGTGACCACCTTCTTGCCCCAGATGCGGTCGTTCTCCTCGGCGAAGTCGAGCTTGTCCACGATTTCCTGCTCCAGGAAGGCGGTGTCGCCCGGGTCGTTGATCTGCACCTTGCGCATCATCTGGCGCACGATAATCTCGAAGTGCTTGTCGT
>DGHX01000016.1:168169-169505 GCA_002392835.1 Prevotella sp. UBA3837
CCTCGTTGACGATGTACTCCTGCACGGCGGTGGGACCCTTGATGGCGAGGATGTCGCTCGGGGTGATGGCACCGTCGCTGAGGGGGGTACCGGCGCGCACGGCGTCGTGCTCCTGCACCAGAATCTGCTTGGAGAGGGATACGAGGTACTTGCGCTGGTCGCCGGTCTTCGACGTGACGATGATCTCGCGGTTGCCGCGCTTCACCTTGCCCATGGTCACCTCGCCGTCAATCTCGCTGACGACAGCGGGGTTCGACGGGTTGCGGGCCTCGAAGAGCTCAGTGACACGGGGCAGACCGGCCGTGATGTCACCACCCTTGGCAGCGGCACGCGGAATCTTCACCAGCGTCTCGCCGGTGCGCACGGTCTGGCCGTCCTCTACCACCACGTGGCCACCCACGGGGAAGTTATAGGTACCTATCTTCTCGCCGTTGGCGTCGAGCACGTCGCAGGTGGGCACCTTCGTCTTGTCCTTCGACTCGGTGACGATCTTCTCCGTCAGACCGGTCGTCTCGTCGGTCTCGGCACGGAAGGTGACGCCCTCGATGACGTCGTTGAACTTCAGCGTACCAGCATACTCGGTGACGATGACGGCGTTGAAGGGGTCCCACTGGGCTATCTTCTCGCCCTTCTGCACCACGTCGCCTGTCTTGTAGTAGAGCGATGCGCCGTAGGGCACGTTCACGGTGGAGAGCACAATCTTGGTGTTGGGGTCTACGAAGCGGAGCTCGCCCAGACGGCTGACCACCATCTCGCAGTCGCGGCCGTCCTCGTCGAAGGGCACGGTACGCACCTCCTCGAACTCCAGGCGGGCACTCTCGTACTTGTTGACGATGGTGGCGTTGGCAGCGGCGTTGGCAGCCACACCACCGGCGTGGAACGTACGCAGCGTGAGCTGTGTACCCGGCTCGCCGATGGCCTGTGCGGCAATGACGCCTACGGCCTCGCCCTTCTGCACCATGCGGCGCGTGGCCAGGTTGCGGCCGTAGCACTTGCGGCAGACACCCTTCTTCGACTCGCAGGTGAGCACCGAGCGAATCTCGACCATCTCAATCTCGGCCTTCTCAATCTCGTCGGCCAGCGGCTCGGTAATCTCCTCGCCGGCAGGCACGATGACCTCGCCGGTCTTGGGGTTCACCACGTCGTGCACGCTGACGCGGCCCAGTATGCGCTCGGCCAGCGAGCTGATGACCTCGTCGCCGCTCTTCAGGGCGGTGCACTCCAGTCCGCGCAGGGTGCCGCAGTCCTCCTCGTTGATGATCACGTCATGGCTGACGTCGACCAGTCGACGGGTGAGGTATCCGGCGTCGGCCGTCTTCATGGCGGTGTCGGCCAG
>DGHX01000016.1:169581-170490 GCA_002392835.1 Prevotella sp. UBA3837
GGGTAGAGATGAAGTACTCCAGCACGGACATGCCCTCCTTGAAGTTCGACAGGATGGGGTTCTCAATAATCTGGTGACCCTCGGCGCCAGCCTTCTGGGGCTTGGCCATCAGACCGCGGATGCCGGAGAGCTGCTTGATCTGGTCCTTAGAACCACGGGCGCCGGAGTCGAGCATCATGAACACGGCGTTGAAGCCCTGGTCGGCCTCGGTCATCTCCTTCATCAGGATGTTGCCGATGTCGTTGTTCACGTGCGTCCAGGTGTCGATGACCTGGTTGTAGCGCTCGTTGTCGGTAATGAAGCCCATGTTGTAGTTGTCGGTAATCTGCTGCACCTCCTCGTTACCCTTGCGGATGAGCTCTGCCTTCTCCTTGGGGATGATGATGTCATCGAGGTTGAACGACAGGCCGGCCAGGTAGGCCATGCGGTAACCCAGGTTCTTGATGCCGTCGAGGAACTCGCAGGCCTCGGCGAAGCCCACGTTCTTGATGACGTCGGCAATGATGTCGCGCAGCGACTTCTTCGAGATGACCTTGTTCACGAAGCCCACCTCGTCAGGGATGATGCCGTTGACGATGACGCGGCCCACGGAGGTCTCCACCTGGTGGCGCACCTTGTGCCCGTCAACGATGTCGTCGACGATGACCTTCACCTGAGCGTGCAGGTCGCACTTGCCCTCGTTGTGTGCGATGATGGCCTCCTCGGGGCCGTAGAACGAGAGTCCCTCGCCCTTGGCTCCCGGGCGTATCTTAGTGATATAGTATAGTCCGAGCACCATATCCTGCGACGGCACGGTGATAGGTGCGCCGTTGGCAGGGTTCAGGATGTTGTGGCTCTGCAGCATGAGCAGCTGTGCCTCGAGGATGGCCTCGTTGCTCAGCGGCAGGTGCACAGCCATCTGGTCGCCGT
>DGHX01000016.1:170560-170782 GCA_002392835.1 Prevotella sp. UBA3837
CGTTGAAGGCGGTACAGGCCAGGGGGTGCAGCTGTATGGCCTTACCCTCGATGAGCTTGGGCTGGAAGGCCTGAATACCCAGGCGGTGCAGCGTAGGAGCACGGTTCAGCAGCACGGGGTGGCCCTTCATCACGTTCTCCAGGATGTCCCAGATGACGGGCTCGCGACGATCCACAATCTTCTTGGCGCTCTTCACCGTCTTCACGATGCCGCGCTCGATGA
>DGHX01000132.1 GCA_002392835.1 Prevotella sp. UBA3837
CCTGCCCTAAGGCAAGCGGTGCGCGCGAGCCCGTGACCTCGACGTCGTCGAGCGTCGCCTCCTTGTCCGTGGCCTGTCCGTCGGCTGTGCTGCTGACGGCCGAACCGCCGGCCACGCTCAGCGTGTCAGCTGTCGTCACAGCCGCCGAACGCAGCGTGGCCACGCTCAGCACGCCGATGGTGACGACGCGTCCCACGCAGGCAAAGAGTGCCCAGCGCTTCCGCGTAAACTGGCGGAAGCGAAGTGCCTTGCGCTGGTTGAAAAGTGGTTTGTACATGTGTGTTAATTTTTAGAAATCGCCGGCAAAGGTACGAATAAGTGGGCGAAAAACCAAATAAAACTGGTTTTAAAACCGAGTGATATTCAAAAAAAAGTCACGGGGCAGGGGCCGCTGGGGGTTGGGGGAGTTCAAGTCGGCCCGTTTTGAACCTCCCCCCAACGGCCGGCCCCCTCTTCCCTCCTTTTAATCCGCAACTTTTCTTGCTGGTTTCAGAATTTTTGTTTAATTTTGCACCCATGGAAAAAGATACAGTATTGATACTTAGCGGTGGAGTCGACTCAACCACCTTGCTGTACGACGAGCAGGAGCGCATAGCCCTGGCCGTCTCGTTCGACTACGGCAGCAAGCACAATGCCCGCGAGATTCCCTTTGCCCGCTGGCACTGCCGGCAGTTGGGCATCCGCCACATCACGATACCTCTGGACTTCATGACGCGCTACTTCAGGAGCTCGCTCTTAGAGGGTGGCGGGGACATTCCCGAGGGGCACTATGCCGACGAGAACATGAAGTCGACGGTGGTCCCCTTCCGCAATGGCATCATGCTCTCCGTTGCCGTGGGCATTGCCGAGTCGAACGGCTTGCGGTATGTGATGATGGCCAACCACGGCGGCGACCATACCATCTATCCCGACTGCCGGCCGGAGTTCGTCGACGCCTTCGACCGCGCTGCCCAGGCCGGCACGTTCGTCAACGTCCGACTGCGGGCTCCCTATACCCACATCACCAAGGCCGACATAGCCCGCCGGGGCAAGGCGCTGGGCATCGACTACGCCAAGACGTGGTCGTGCTACAAGGGCGGCGACGTGCATTGCGGCCGTTGCGGCACCTGCGTGGAGCGCCGCGAAGCCTTCGCCGAGGCCGGCATTGACGACCGGACGGAGTATATTCGCACACCCGAATGAGAAGAAAAATTAAACCATTAGACTATTATGACACAAAAACGCATACTCTCACTCGCCGTGCTCCTCGCAGCACTTTCGGGGGCGTTGTTGCTCTCCTGCCGGCACGGAGCAGACAACAAGACTGCCGCTGAGGATGGTTCCGTCGACTGGAACGACTCCTGCTTCGCACTCGTGCAGCAGGCCATTACCTATTATAATAATAATGAGACCGACTCGCTCGAACAGTTTGCGGCATGGAGCATGAAGGTCTGCGCCGAGCACAACCAGCGCCAGTGGTACTACAACATCTGGGCAGTGCTGGCCGAAGCCTACGTCTGGGACGACCAGTTTGACAAAGCTACCGCCGAGGCGCACCACATGCGGGAAGAAGCCGAAAGCCACGACGAGCGCTTCGGCATGTTTCTGGCCTATAAGACGCTGGGAGTAGGCTATGCCCACGTCAGCGACAGCCGTGAAGCGGAGACGTGTCTGAAAAAAGCCATCGGCTACTTCCCCAAAGGCACTACACCGGGCGAACTCTTCTACTGCTACAACTCACTCTGCCAGGAACAGCTGAGGATGCAGCGCTATGCGGCCGTAGATAGTACACTGAAGGACTGGCAGAAGGAAGTAAGCCGCTATCCCGTTGCGGCCGGCGATCCGGAGGCTGCAACCCATGCCAATTTCCACTTCACCTACTATTCGGTTTTTGCAGACTATCTGCTGGCCACAGGCAACTATCGGCAGGCGGAGGCGGCCATCGACTCGGCAGCCTACCATGAGAACATTGAAGGCAACAGCGTACTGAACCTCATCGCCATAGCCCAGCAGCGCAGTCAGCTGGCCAGGGAGCAGGGGCACATAGATGAAGCTCTGCACCACAGCGCCCACCTGCTGGAACTGGCCGGCAAGAATACAGACAGCAGTAATCTGACCGTAGCCCTTGAGGAACGTGCCGGCGTGCTGGAGAAGGCAGGACGTTATGAAGAGGCCCTGAAGATGTATCACCGGCTCGATGAACTGAGAGACTCGCTCACGGCCATCGACCAGCACGACCGGCTGAACCATCTGAACAAGCAGTACGCAGTCAACGAACTGCAGGCTGCCAACGCACAGCTCGAACAGCGGTCGCGATTTACCACCGGCAGCATCGCCATGATTATGGGCATCGGTGCCATACTCGTCTTCCTGGTCTATAACAGCCGCTGGAACCGACAGCTGGAAATCAAGAACCGACAGTTGCAGCGCGAACGCAACGTAGTAGTGGCGCAGAACAAGCAACTGGCCGTCGAGCGCGACCGCGCCGAAGCAGCATCCAAGGCCAAGACAGCCTTCATCCAGAGCATGACGCACGAGATACGCACCCCGCTCAACCATATCAGCGGCTTTACCCAGGTGCTCGCCATGCCCGACTTCGAACTGCCCGCTGCCGAGCGACTCGAAATCAGCAAACACATCCAGGAAGGAACGCTGCACCTGACCAACATACTCGATGACCTCATACAGATTTCCGACCTGGAGAGCAGCACCGAACTGCCGCCGGCCGAAGACTATTCGCCTGCCGCCATCGTGGCGCAGGCCTTAGAGACCATCCGCCCGTCGGTAGCAGCAGACGTGACGCTCGAAAGCCATTGCCAGTTGCCTGGCGAACTGATGGTCAGCACCTATCCCCACCTGATACGGACAGTCCTTGCCCGCTTGCTCGACAATGCCGCCAAGTTCACCCACCTTGGCAGCATCACGCTCTCGCTGACCCAGGAAGGCGACCGACTCCGATTCTCCGTAGCAGACACCGGGCCGGGAATTCCTGCCGACAAGCGCGAATACATCTTCGAGCGCTTCGCCAAGCTCGACAGCTTTGCACAGGGGACCGGTCTCGGGCTCTCCGTAGCCCGCATGATAGCCGAACGACTCGGCGGAACGCTCACACTCGATACCGACTATACGGGCGGCTCAAAGTTCGACCTCGTCATCCCCGCATCATTCAAATCGTAAATAAGCAGAATTTAAATGAAAAACAGGCTTTACTCCCTCGTAGGCTTCTCGCCGCTGCGCGACAACCTCAAGACCGAAGTGCTGGCCGGACTCACCACCTTCGCCACCATGTCATATATCCTGGCGCTGCTGCCCGCCATGTTCGCCCCCCTGGAAAAGGTCGGTTTTCCCGTTGCTACCGTATTCACCGCCACCGCACTTGCCACCATCGTCGGCACACTGCTCATGGCCTTTCTGGCACGCAAGCCTTTTGGGCAGGCCCCGGGACTTTCGCTCAACGTGTTCTTCATCGAGACCGTCTGCCTCTCGATGGGCTACCCGTGGCAGTTCGCACTGACTGCCGTTCTCATCGAGGGCATTCTCTTTGTCCTGCTCTGCGTGAGCAATGTGCGCAAGGTCATCTTCGACATGGTGCCGACTTCGCTCAAATATGCCATCGCCGCCGGCATCGGCTTCTTCATAGCCATGATAGGCATGAAGGGCAGCGGAATACTTGCCACCGGAACTATTTTCAATCACATCAATACCCTGACCAGCCCGTCCTCGCTGCTCTTCCTGCTTGGACTGGTGCTCACGGGAGCATTTGCTATCGTGCGGTTGCGGGGAGGACTCTTGCTCAGCATCGTAATCGTCACGCTGGCTGGCATTCCTCTGGGAGTAACCACACTGCCCGACACGTTGTTCTCGCTACCCCAGTCGCCAGCACCGCTGTTCTGCCAGTTCTCATGGGCCGATCTGCTCTCGCCCGACCTCTGGGTCTGCGTGCTGACCATGCTTTTCTTCGACATCTTCGACAGTCTCGGTACTATCGTCGGTGTGATGGCCACGTCGGGCAGTATCCGTAAGAACGGACGGATACCCCATATGCAGCGCATCATGCTCAGCGATGCCATCGGCACCGTGGGAGGAGCCTGCCTGGGAACCAGTACCGTGACCACATACGTCGAGAGTGCCACCGGCGTAGCCGAGGGCGGGCGTACCGGACTTACAGCCCTTGTCGTTGCTCTCTGCTTCGCGCTGAGTCTGTTCTTCGCCCCGCTGTTCCTGGCCATCCCTGCCGTTGCCACCGCCCCCGTGTTGGTAGTGGCTGGCTTCCATCTCTTCGGCTCCGTTCGCCACATCAGCATCTCGCGCCCAAGGGAAGCCGTGCCCGCCTTCCTCTGCATCCTGCTCATGCCTATCACGGGCAGCATCACTGACGGTATCATCTTCGGACTCGCCACCTATATTATACTCTCATTCATCGAGGACTGGACCGGGCGGCTCAAGAAACCAATTGTCCCCAATATACCTGAAGAAGGAACAGAGTGACATGAAGATAGGGTAGTAAACCATCTCCTCGAAACTTTCTCTGAAGAACAAAAGAAAAGCGAGCTTTCCTTTTGCATTTCTCTCGTTTTTTCGTAACTCTGCCATCAAAGATGGCGAACTTACTCTATCTCGGCAAAAAAAGAAACAAGTTTCTTTGTTTTGCTCTCGATTTTTCGTAACTTTGCCCGCAAATTATGATTATGGAACGACAAGAGTTTGAAAATTACATGCAGAAATATGCTGACCAGATAGAGAAAATCCGTCAGTCAGCTCATGAGCTGCACCAGAGTGTTAACCAGCTTTATGGTGACTCACTGCCTTACGGCTATCATCTGGACATGGTGGTAAATGGTATTCGCGATTTTGGCCATTTGGTGTGCGCCTGCGAGGACGATGTGTTGCCGCTGTTCTTTGGCGGCTACTATCACGACAGCATTGAGGATGCCCGCCTGACGTATAATGATGTGATGAAGACGGCCCGTCAGTTCCTGAAGGAGGAACAGGCTTTTCTGGCTACGGAGATAGCCTATGCGCTGACCAACGACAAGGGACGCACACGCGGCGAAAGGGCAGGGGACAAGTACTATCAGGGCATCCGCCAGACTCCTTATGCTCCCTTCGTCAAGTTGTGCGACCGTCTGGCCAACATCACTTATTCGTGCTCGGGTGTCGATGGCAGTGATCCGCGCATGAAGGAGGTGTATAAGAGCGAGATGCCCCATTTTCTGTCTGCCATCAATCCCCATAGTGACGATCCGCGTTTTCAGGTACCTCACGAGGCTGTGGTCAGGTTGGCCGAGTGCCTGATAGACGACATGGAGCGCGAAGAGCGCGAAGGCAAAGTCTGGTGGCACGAGTATTAGTTCATAGTTCATAATTCGTTATAGTAAAATGGCATTAGGTAAGTGGATAGGAGGATTCTTAGGCTTTATGAGCGCAGGGCCTTTGGGCGCT
>DGHX01000036.1:0-8193 GCA_002392835.1 Prevotella sp. UBA3837
AGCACAACCCACACAAAATCTTGTGGTACCTTCCCAAACAAGCCACACTACAGCAACTGTTCCCAGCTGCATATCCACCTCCCCCACCCCATATTTATCCCAATTTGTAAACTCATATTTATCCCAATTTGTAAACTCATATTTATCCCAATTTGTGAACCATATTTATCCCAATTAGTGAACCCATATTTATCCCAATTAGTGAAAACCCATTTATCCCAATTAGTGAACACCTCCCCCGCATTTACCCCAATTAGTGCCCCGGACGAAAACGTAAAAATGGTTAACGGAGCATGTTTTTCATTAAATGATTAGGACAGGTGCCGACTTTTCATTATCTTTGCACATTCATAAACAAAACAAGTAACCCACAACCCCTAAAGACAAGTACACCATGACCGAACTTGCCCTGAAATACGGATGCAATCCGAACCAGAAGCCGTCGCGCGTCTACATGGCCGACGGCAGTGAGCTGCCCATTGAAGTGCTCTGCGGCCGTCCCGGCTACATCAACCTGCTCGACGCGCTGAACTCCTGGCAGCTGGTGCGCGAGCTGAAGGAGGCCACTGGCCTGCCCGCCGCCGCATCGTTCAAGCACGTCAGCCCCGCCGGCGCCGCCGTGGGCCTGCCGCTGAGCCCCACGCTGAAGCACATCTACTTCGTGGACGATATCGAGGGCCTCGACCAGTCGCCACTGGCCTGCGCCTACGCCCGCGCCCGCGGCGCCGACCGCATGTCGAGCTACGGCGACTTCATAGCCCTGAGCGACGTCTGCGACAAGACTACGGCGCTCATCATCAAGCGCGAGGTAAGCGACGGCGTCATTGCCCCCGGCTATACCGACGAGGCACTGCAGATACTGCGCGAGAAGCGCAAGGGCACGTATAACGTCATCCGCATCAGCACCGACTACCGCCCCGAGCCACTGGAGCGCAAGCAGGTGTACGGCGTCACCTTCGAGCAGGGCCGCAATGAGATCAGGCTCGACGACCCCGCACTCTTGGAGAACATTCCCACACAGAACAAGACGTTCACCCCCGAGGCCCGCCGCGACCTGATGATAGCCCTCATCACGCTGAAGTACACACAGTCGAACAGCGTGTGCTATGCCAAGGACGGACAGGCCATCGGCATCGGCGCCGGACAGCAGAGCCGCATCCACTGCACACGCCTGGCCGGACAGAAGGCCGACATCTGGTGGCTGCGCCAGCACCCGAAGGTGCTCAGCCTGCCCTTCCTGCCCGGCATACGCCGCGCTGACCGCGACAACACCATCGACGTGTACATCAGCGAGGAGGAGCACGACGACGTGCTGCGCGACGGCGCCTGGCAGCAGTTCTTCACCGAGAAGCCCGACGTGCTCACACTCGAGGAGAAGCACCAGTGGATAGCACAGAACACGGGCGTGAGCCTGGGCAGCGACGCCTTCTTCCCCTTCGGCGACAACATTGAGCGCGCACACAAGAGCGGCGTGCAGTACATAGCACAGGCAGGAGGCTCGGTGCGCGACGACCATGTCATCATGACCTGCGACAAGTACGGCATAGCCATGGCATTCACCGGCGTGCGACTGTTCCACCATTAACCTAAGCCCCCTAAGTTAGGGGGTTGGGGGTCTGAACAATCGCCACTACCATCTGAAACACAAATCCCGGCATGAACTACTCTAATCACCCTGCCACCAAAGAATTTCGGCAAAAGCTCCGCAGGGATGCGACGCCATGTGAAAGGATACTATGGAGACACCTCAAAGGGAGGCAAATTGAGGGCTGCAAATTTAGGCAGCAGCATGGCTACGGTCCATTCGTATTGGATTTCTATTGTCCATCGATTAGGCTGTGTATAGAGGTTGACGGAGAAGTTCATGATTTGGATGAAGTTAAGAGAAAAGATGAAGAGCGGACATTGTTCCTATACGAGAACAGAATTAGCATTATCCGGTTTAAAAACAAAGAGATTGAAAACGAGATAGACTCTGTAATTAATAGAATCAAAGAATGTGTACGACAACTAAAAGCAAAAGTGGCTGTTCAGACCCCCAACCCCCTCGCTCGGCTACGCCGCTTGGCTCGTCCAAGAACTTAGGGGGCTCGGATTTCCAGCAAATCCTTGAGAATGGCATCTCCTTCAAGCGGGGTGGCGAGCGACGCGACCCGCAGGAAGGCAAGGTAAAGACGAAAGCCAAGAAGAAGCAGTACATCACAGGAGCGCACGGCAGCGGGTCGGCACGCCAGAAGGCCAAATACCGCGAGCAGCGCGCCAACAGGAAACACAAATGAATAACTATAGCTCATGAAACGACTACTACTCTATGCCTTTGCGCTGCTGCTGCCCCTGCAGCTGTCAGCCTACACCATCAAGCGCGTCAGCGTGCACGACCCCAGCATCGTATGGGAACCCACGAAGAAGCTATACTACATCTTCGGAAGCCACCGCGCTGCCGCCAAGTCGAGCAACCTCATCTACTGGAACGCCTTCACAGCGCCCTGGGCCACCAGCAACAGCAACAACGCCGCCAACAACGCCGCCTTCGTCACCCAGCAGGTGACCAGCGTCACCAAGGGCGGACAGACCGTCAGCATGCCCGCCTTCGACGCACAGGCTTGGTCGGCAGCCTACGGCGGCTATAGCGTCGACGGCAACATGTGGGCGCCCGACGTCATCTGGAACAAGGCCATGCAGAAGTGGTGCATGTACCTCAGCATCAACGGACCCAGGTGGAATTCGAGCATCATCCTGCTCACCGCCGACAAGATAGAAGGTCCCTACCGCTACCAGGCTCCCGTGGTCATCTCGGGCTTCAATGTCGGCTCGGAGACCGCCATCAGCTACAAGAAGACCGACCTGGAGCTGGCCATAGGCACACAGGCCAGCCTGCCGGCACGCTACGCCGTGGGCAACGGATGGGGACGCCGATGGCCACACGCCATAGACCCCTGCGTGTTCTACGACGAGGAGGGAAAGCTCTGGATGACCTACGGCTCGTGGAGCGGAGGCATCTGGATACTGGAACTCGACGAGCAGACAGGACTGCGCGACTATGACGTGAAATACTCGGTGCAGGGCAGCGGCGACGGCGTCACCAGCGACCCCTACTTCGGTAAGAAGATAGGCGGAGGATACTACGTGTCGGGCGAGGCATCATACGTGGAGTACATCAACGGATACTACTACCTGTTCATCACCTACGGCGGACTGACCGTGGGCGGCAACCCCAATGACTATAACGCCGGCGGATACCAGATGCGCGTGTTCCGCTCGCGCGAGCCCGACGGACCCTACAAGGGCCCGAACAACCTCGACGCCATCTTCACCAGCTATGCGCTGAACTTCGGCGCCAGAGCCACCACCGACCGCGGCGAGAACATACTGGGCGCCTACGGCGAATGGGGCAACCAGGTGAAGGGCAGCTACGATGAGCGCTCGCAAGGGCACAACAGCATTCTGGCAGCTGAGGACGGACGCACATACCTGGTCTACCACACCCGCTTCCAGAACCGCGGCGAGGGGCATGAGGTGCGCGTGCACCAGGTGTTCCAAAACGAATACGGATGGCTGGTGGCAGCTCCCTTCGAGTACACCGGCGAACAGGTGACCAGCGCCGACATAGCCACCACGCAGCAGGTGGCCACGAGCCAGATTCACGGAAAGTACTATGTGCTGGTGCACAAGAACCGCCTGGACCACACGAAGAAGGAACTGGTGACACCCGTTGAGGTGGAACTGGACGGCGACGGCACCATCAGCGGCGAGCTCACCGGCAAGTGGACCATCAAGGAGGGCACCAGCTACATCAACCTCACCCTCGGCGGAACCACCTACCGCGGCGTGATGGTGAACCAGACCATGGAGCCGAAGGCCACCACCGTGGAGGCATTCACCGCCATGGCCAACAGCGGCGTCACCGTGTGGGGCTACAAGTTCGCCGAGACATCGGGCATCAACGACATCGCCGCCGACGACGACCGCCCCTTAGGTCCCGTCTACGACCTGCAGGGCCGCCGCGCCACCAACCTGCAGCCCGGGCGCTTCTACATACAGGACGGACGCAAGTTCATCTACCGCAGGTACTAAGCCCACATGTCCTGAGTGAAAGGGGAGTGAAAGGGACGATACTTTTTGCACTACTGGGTAATGCAAGAGTATCGTCCTTTTCACCCTCTTTTCTTTCACGCTCCTATTTCACCCCCTGTGTAAAGTGTGCGCAGCCAAGCCCCGACGGGGCGACAGAATACAGGCAGGGGTGAAGCGAAGCGAAACCCCTGCACACTGAGCGACGCACCAAAGCCCCGACGGGGCGACGGAATACAGGCAGGGGTGGAGCGAAGCAAACCCCTGCACACTGAGCGACGCATCAAAGCCCCGACGGGGCGACGGAATACAGGCAGGGGTGGAGCGAAGCGAAACCCCTGCGAAAGCGACACCAGCATGCAAGACCACGGTCTATAGCAGGGGTTTCGCCCCTGCCTGTATTCCGTCGTCCCTTCGGGACTTGCACCCAGCTCCCAACTACCGGGGGCTTTGCCCCCGGCTATAATCTGCCGTCCCTTCGGGACTTTTTCAACCGAACAGACCATTCTTTTCTCAACCGCAGCCCACACTTTCTCAACGGCACAGCCCACGCTTTCTCAACCGCACAGCCCTCACTTTCTCAACCGCAGCCCACACTTTCTCAGCGACACAGCCCACACTTTCTCAACGGCACAGCCCTCACTTTCTCAACCGCAGCCCACACTTTCTCAACGACACAGCCCACACTATCTCAACCGCATCGCTCAGGGCGAAAACATACAGGGTGGAAAACACACTGCACTAAAAGAAAGGCTGTCCGCACATCAGGTGCGAACCGCCTTTCTTCATGCTGAATGATCAGCCGTTTACTCGAACACCAGGTGGCTGCCGTCCACGGTGAAGCGGAAGCTGAGGTCCTCGGCATCGACGGGTGCAATGCCGTTGTACTCCTGGTTGTAGGTGTTGCCGTCGTTGCCAACCATGACACACTTCACGTTGGCCGTGCCGTCGCCGCAGTTGGTGACGCTCACGGTGACCAGGGCCTCGTCCATGGCGGCCAGCCACGAAGCCCAGTCGTTCTGTGCGTCGCACACGGTCGTCAGACCGGCGTTGTCCTCGGAGCTGGCACCCCAGCCGTAGTTGTCGGCACGCACCACGGCATACTCCATCGTGCTGTCGTTGCGGGTGAGCTTTGCTTGCAGACTCGGCCTACTGGAAGTCGAAGCCGAGGCGCAGGCCGTCGTAGCTCTTCGAAATATCGCCCACGGTCTGCAGTGTGGCGTTGCCGCTCAGGGCCGAGACGGTCTGCAGCAGGGTGAGCAGCTTCGACGACTCGAAGAGCAGGGCAATGCCCGTAGCGTTGCGCTTGGCGTAGCAGGTCAGCGTGAGCAGCGTGCCCTTCATGGTCACCTTCTGCGAGGCCTCGTCATAGGTGTAGTTGCCACTGATGCCCATACCGGCGAAGCTGGCCGAGAAGGTGTTGTTCTCATTGAAGGTCACCTGCGTGTTCGACGACTTGACGTTCATCGTCTGGTAGGCCGACTGCAGCTTCTGCTTGATTTCGGCAGCCACCACCTCGCCGCCGGCCTGAGCCAGCAGGTTGTCGCTGGTGAAGGCGCAGCCGGGCTGCACATACTTCCACGTGCCAATGAGCTGCTTCTGCGTGGGCTTCGACGAGCCGCCGAGCACGCTGGCAAGGATGTTGCCCAGGGCGCCGCCGGCCGTCTGTGCCGTCGTGCCCGCCGTCGATGTGCCCGTGGCACCGCCCGTCAGCACACCGGTCAGGATCTGCGTGCCCACCTGGGCCAGGTTGCCGCTTTGCGTGCCACAACCTGCCAGCAGCAACGAGGCTGCGGCAAAGGAACAAAATAAAAGCTTCTTTTTCATCGTTTTTGTATTAATTAGTTGTTATTTGGGTGCAAAAGTAGCACTTTTTCTCGACATAAACGCATTTTTCTGCGCAAAAATTTGGCCAAATGAGAAAAAAAGCGTAATTTTGCACCCGCTTTTCAGTATGGTCCCTTCGTCTATCGGTTAGGACGAGAGATTTTCATTCTCTAAAGAGGAGTTCGACTCTCCTAGGGACTACAACCTTTAAATCGGCCATCGGCGCAGTGATGCGCTACCGTCGGAAAGGCGGGACAGGGTGGCAGAGAGCACTTTAAAAGAGTGCTTGCCCAGGGCAGTCGCACGACGCAAGACCCATAAGCTTTAAACAACAACCCAAAAAACAAAACAACAAAACAAAATGGCAAACCACAAATCATCGGTGAAGAGAATTCGCCAGGAGAAGAAAAGGGCATTGCACAACAAGTACTATGCCAAGACCATGCGCAACGCCGTTCGCAAGCTGCGCGCCCTGACCAACAAGGACGAGGCTACGGCCCTGTACCCCAAAGTGCAGAAGATGCTCGACAAGCTGGCCAAGACCAACGTCATCCACAAGAACAAGGCTGCAAACCTGAAGTCGGGTCTGGCAAAGTACATCAACAAGCTGGGATAAGAAAAACGCTTCCCCACATAAACGTACAACCCATGCAACCGCACGAGCAACAGTTCGCGCGGTTGTATTTTTTTGTAGTTTTTTAGCACTCCAAATGCTCCGTTCTGTCATTTTTTTTGTACCTTTGCACCCTATTAGAAGAACAAGACAGACATGACCGACGAACAGATTAAAAACGAAAACTATTCAGCGAGCAACATTCAGGTGCTCGAAGGCTTAGAGGCCGTGCGCAAGCGCCCGGCCATGTACATTGGCGACATCAGCGAGAAGGGCTTGCACCACCTGGTGAACGAGACGGTGGACAACTCCATCGACGAGGCCATGGCAGGCTACTGCACGCACATAGAGGTGACCATCAACGAGGACGGAAGCATCACCGTACAGGACAACGGACGAGGCATCCCCGTAGACGAGCACGAGAAGATGCACAAGAGCGCCCTCGAGGTCGTCATGACCGTGCTCCACGCAGGCGGCAAGTTCGACAAGGGCAGCTACAAGGTCTCAGGCGGACTGCACGGCGTGGGCGTGAGCTGCGTCAACGCACTCTCCACGCACATGAAGTCGCAGGTGTTCCGCAACGGCCACATATACCAGCAGGAATACGAGAAGGGAAAGCCACTCTACGACGTGAAGATCGTAGGCGACACCGAGCTGACGGGCACACGCCAGCAGTTCTGGCCCGACCCCACCATCTTCACCACGACGGAATTTAAATACGACACCATAGCCAAGCGCATGCGCGAGCTGGCATACCTGAACGCCGGCATCACCATCACCCTGACCGACAAACGGCCCGACGAAGAGGGCAACGTGCGCGAGCCGCAGGTGTTCCACGCCAAGGAGGGACTGAAGGAATTCGTGCGCTACGTCGACCGCCACCGCACACACCTCTTCGATGACGTCATCTACCTGAAGACCGAGAAGCAGGGCGTGCCCATCGAGGTGGCCGTGATGTACAACACCGACTACTCGGAGAACATCCACTCCTATGTGAACAACATCAACACCATCGAGGGCGGTACGCACCTGGTGGGCTTCCGCATGGCCCTGACGCGCACGCTGAAGAAATATGCCGATGCCGACCCGCAGATATCGAAGCAGATTGAGAAGGCGAAGATTGAGATTGCCGGCGAGGACTTCCGCGAGGGCCTGACGGCCGTCATAAGCATCAAGGTGGCCGAGCCCCAGTTCGAGGGACAGACAAAGACGAAGCTGGGCAACAGCGAGGTCACCGGCGCCGTGAACCAGGCCGTGGGCGAAGCGCTGACCAACTACCTGGAGGAGCACCCGAAGGAGGCACGCCTCATCTGCGAGAAGGTGGTGCTGGCCGCCACGGCACGCATAGCAGCACGCAAGGCCCGCGAGAGCGTGCAGCGCAAGAACCCCATGAGCGGAGGCGGACTGCCCGGCAAGCTGGCCGACTGCTCGAACAAGGACCCGAAGAACTGCGAGATATTCCTCGTCGAGGGTGACTCCGCAGGAGGCAGCGCCAAGCAGGGACGCGACCGCCACTTCCAGGCCATACTGCCCCTGCGCGGAAAGATTCTGAACGTGGAGAAGGTGCAGTGGCACCGCGTGTTCGAGGCAGAGAGCGTAATGAACATCATACAGAGCATCGGCGTGCGCTTCGGAGTGGACGGCGAGGGCGACCGCGAGGCCAACATCGACAAGCTGCGCTA
>DGHX01000036.1:8269-8511 GCA_002392835.1 Prevotella sp. UBA3837
TGACCGATGCCGATGTCGATGGCTCGCACATCGACACACTCATCATGACGCTCTTCTACCGCTTCATGCCACAGGTCATACAGGGCGGACACCTCTACATAGCCACTCCCCCACTCTACAAGTGCACCTTTAAGAAGGTGTCGGAGTATTGCTACACCGAGCAGCAGCGACAGCAGTTCATCGACAAGTACGTGGCCGGCGACGAGAACAGCTCGGCCCTGCACACCCAGCGCTACAAAGGT
>DGHX01000036.1:8561-10253 GCA_002392835.1 Prevotella sp. UBA3837
TACAAAGGTCTGGGCGAGATGAACCCCGAGCAGCTGTGGGAGACGACCATGAACCCCGAGAACCGGTTGCTGAAGCAGGTGTCGATAGAGAACGCCGCCGAGGCCGACGAGATTTTCTCGATGCTCATGGGCGATGACGTGGAGCCCCGCCGCGAGTTCATAGAGCGCAACGCCACCTACGCCAACATCGACGCATAAAGAAAAAGAGTTCAGGAGCACCGCGGTGCTCCTGAACTCATTAAAAGACATACCGAACCGACAGGTGTCAACCTACATGACGACCTGCATGCACGAGGTAACGCCCAGCGAGGTGGCAATGGCCGACAGGATGGCCAGGGCGGTCTGGATGATGAACTTCCAGGTTTCACGATTCATCTTCATAATCTGCTTCTTTCTTTTAAAGGGTTAAACAATCACAGTGACTTATCGTCATCGCCGCGGCGCCTTGGGCTTTGACAGGTGCAAAGGTAGCACGACGGGCGCAACGACAAGAGCCGTTAACACGAAGTTAACGGCTCTTCACTGATTTTAACCATGGCAAAAGAGTTTCAAAGGAACTGTTCCCTGTATTCGCTGGGAGGCATGCCCATGACTTTCGAGAAGAGGCGTGAGAAGTAGAGACTGTCCTCGATGCCGACCTTATAGCATATCTGGTTGATGTGCATATCGGTCACTTTGAGCATGTGGCAGGCATACTCTATCTTCAGCCGGTTGAAATAAGACAGAGGGCTGCAGCCCGTCTGCTGCTTGAACAATGTCGAGAAACGTGTCGACGAATAGCCGACATAATCGAGTATGTCCTGGAGGGTAATGCGGCGCTCAATGTTTTCTTTCATGTAGTGGACGGCAGCATCTACCACGCCTATATCCTTATTCGTGTTGAACGGGCGATTGCTGTGGCTGGCGCCATAACTGACGCTGCGCCGATACTGTCGCAGATAGCGCAGCGAGGCCAGATAGTAGTGCAACAGGCTGGAGGCATAGCGCAGGTCCTCGATGCCCTCGCCGAAGTGGAGCGTCGACAGCATCTCCTCAAAAATGTTGTTGCGGTTGGCGATGTTCGAGTTCAATGTCGCCTTCACGTCCAGCGGCTTTTGTGCGCCCTCGGCATAAACCGATGCGTGCTCACCCCGGAAGTGCACCCAGTAGATGGTCCATTTCTCTCCTTCCGCCGCACCGTATTCATGGGGTACGCCTGCGGGCAGGATGAAATACTGGTTTCGGGAAACGAAGTAGGTCTGTCCGTTCAGTTTATAGAATCCGCGGCCGTCGATGCAGTAGATCAGGACGTACTGGTCGATGCCCTTCTCGCGTCGGCGATAATGGTGCTCAGCCATGGGATAATGGCCGATGTCAGTGATGAACAGGCTGCTCACCAGGGGGTCTTCCTCCTCCATCCTGACAAGCATGGGGGGGAGTATGACCGACCGCTCGCCGAGGAATCCGTCTTTTTTCTTTGCCATAGTCTTAGTAGTTGTCTTGTCGTTATTATCAATTCCGTCGGCAAAAATACGAAATTAATTCCATGCGCCAAAACTATTTGTGGAAAATCGTCCATAAACAACGCCTGTTTTGTCTATACCGCCTGTCAGAATTTTGTGCTACCTTTGCAGCGGAATTCAAAACATAACTAAAAACTTAAGAAATTATGCAAGGCTTCAACAAATCGTTTATCTACTTCATCTGCCTCGT
>DGHX01000036.1:10332-10769 GCA_002392835.1 Prevotella sp. UBA3837
CTGCTCTTCGGCTACGACTGGGTGGTGATCGGCGGTGCAAAGCCGTTCTATGAACTCTATTTCGGCATTGCCGACTCTGTGAGCGACCAAGGTCTGGCCATGACCATTGCCCTCATCGGCTGCATGATCGGTGCCTGTACCTGTGGCTGGCTGGCCGACAAGATCGGACGTAAGAAACTGTTGCTCGTCTCGGCCGTCATCTTCCTCGTGTCGGCCGTCATGACTGGCGCCTTCAACACGTTCGGGGCCTTCCTGGTGGCACGCTTCTTTGGCGGCATCGGCATCGGCATCGCTTCAGGACTGTCGCCCATGTATATCGCAGAGGTGGCACCCTCGGAAATCCGCGGCAAGCTGGTCAGCCTGAACCAGATGACCATCGTCCTCGGCATCCTGGCGGCGCAGATCGTCAACTGGCAGATAGCCGAACCCATACCCGC
>DGHX01000092.1 GCA_002392835.1 Prevotella sp. UBA3837
GTCGGCTCCGTGCGCCGCTCGGTGGCCACGTACTGCCAGCGTCCGTCCGCGTCGTAGTGCCTGCACTGGGTGAACGGCGATATGTAGAGCTGGTCCAGCGCGAACTGCGGCGCCGTCTTCAGCTCTCTCTTCACGATTTTGCGCGGCTCATAGCCAAAATCGGCATTCGTCCGGTTCCGCGTCTTCCAAGAATTGCCTCTTGCCATGTGTGAAATCAGTTATTGTCCGCCCGCAAAGTTAGTCACTTTTCCTCAGAATCCATCAGAATCGTGCAGGAAAACACCGTTTTTTCATTCTTTTTCACGATTGAGAATATATCACGGGGCGAGGAGCATTCTCGTTCGTGAACGAGAATATATCACGGGGCGGGGGAAAGGGTTACAGGGTCCACTCGTACCGGTCGAAACAGATGCCCCGGCCGCCGAAACCCTCCTTCTGGAATACCAGTGTCTCGTTGAGTCCGCTGCCGTCGGCATTCTCTGTAGAACGCCCGAAGTCGAAGTAGGGGTAGTCGGCATAGTCGCAGTGGATAATCTGGTCGTAGAGCCGGTCGATGACTCCCAGCTTCTTGCCCTCCGGCGTGGCGGAGCTGTACTGTGCGTGAACGACCTGCGGCGTGATGTAGAGCACGATGCCTCCAAGTACCTGCCCCTGTCTGACAGCCTGGTAGAGCACAATGTTCTGCGGGAATCGCGAGTGCAGCAGCTCTATCTCCTGCAAGGAGTGGACGGGCTTCACGCCGTACTTGCTGCCCAGATTGTCGGTCAACAGCTGCCAGAAGTCGGCGTAGCTGTCGGAGCGCTCCACGGTGACGCCGGCCTCGGCAGCACGGACAATGCCACGCCGGCGCACCCGTTCCCAGCGCACATTGGCCTTCACGAAGATGCAGGTGGCAAAGTCGCGAGCCACCAATCTGGCGCGGCACTCATGGTAGAGCGCATACAGGTCTTCCTCGGCTGGCAGCCGGTGGTAGACCCAGGGCACGCACTTATAATGGACGTGGCGCAGGCCCTCAGCCCTCAGGCTGTCGTTCATGTCACGAAACAAGTCCACGGTCTGCACGGCGGTTAGCCGGGGACTCATGACGAGTCCGCCGTATGTCAGCCCCATGTGCGAGCAGAGCGTATCGCCCTTGACGTGCGCCGGGAGGACAGCCAGCAGGCGGCCGTCCGCGTAAAACATCAGCGAGTGGTCGGCAAAGCGGTCGGCGTGGTAGTCCATGTAGCGGCGGTCGAAGAGGAAAGTGCCGTTCTTCGACGCTGCCACGAATGCGTTCCACTCGTCGGACTTTTCGGCTGAGTATCTGACTATCTGGAACATCCTACGTATTTTAGGAACTCGTCGTAATCATAGATGTAGTCATCCTCCTCATAGTGGTCGGAGGCCAGAACCAGACAGACGGCCCCCGACGAGAAGTCGTCGAGCGTCCGCCACGTGTTGACCTCGATGACGAGCCCCTGCCACGGGTGGTTCAGCAGGACGGTCTGGCACTCGCGGCCGTTGTCAAGCGTCACGGTAAACGAACCGCTGAGTGCAATGACCAACTGTCGCAGCCGCTTGTGGGCATGTCCGCCACGGCTCTCGCCGCCGGGCACGTCGTACACCCAGTAGGCCCGCTTGATGTCGAACGGCACGGCCGAAAGCCCCTCGGCCACCGTCAGATTGCCCCGGGGGTCGGTAATCTTGGGCAGTTCTATGATTTCGCCTATCATTTCTTCATATAGGGTTCTGTGCCTAGGACAGTCTTGGCCAGACGCTTGGCCTTGTCGCGCAGGGCGTTGACATCGTCGCCGACCTCACCATAGCACAATACGACACCCATGCGACGACCCTTATGGGCCTCGGGCTTGCCGAAAATGCGGATGCGGGTGCGGTCTTCCTTCAGGGCCTCCTCGAAATTGTAGTCGAGCAGCGAACGGTCAACAGGTGTGGAAGCCTCCTTGGGCGACAGGATGACAGCCGAGGCACCGGCATGTTCCAGATGGATGGCAGGAATAGGCAGCCCCATGACGGCACGGAAGTGCAGCTCGAACTCGCTGAGGTTGGTCGTGTGGCCCAGCGTCACCATACCCGTATCGTGCGGACGGGGCGAGAGCTCGGAGAAGATGACCTCGCCCTGCCTGGTCAGGAAGAACTCGACACCCCAGATGCCGGCACCCGTCAGGGCCTTGGTCACCTGGTCGGCCATGTGCTGGGCCTGCTTCAGGGCCTCGTCGGAAATCTTGTAGGGCTGCCATGACTCACGATAGTCACCACCTTTCTGCACATGACCTATCGGGGGGCAGAACAGCGTGGGCCAGCCGTGCTGCTGGGTGACGGTGAGCAGGGTGAACTCAGACTCGAAGTCGATGAACTCTTCGATGATGACTTCCTTCACGTCGCCACGACCTTCCTCCATCGCCTCGCGGAAAGCCTCCTGCAACTCCTCGTCGTTGTGCACGTAGCTCTGCCCGTGACCTGACGACGACATCAGGGGCTTCACCACACAGGGGAAGCCAATCTCGTCAGCTGCTTTCTTGA
>DGHX01000131.1 GCA_002392835.1 Prevotella sp. UBA3837
CCCTGGATATTCGTTGCTGCCGGGTTTACCTGCTTCATCATCTCCCTGCTCACCGTCGTCATCCAGAGCTGGCGCGCTGCTTCTGAGAACCCCGTGAAGAACATCAAGACGGAGTGAGAGCGGTGCTGGCTTTACGCGCGCGCGAGGAAGAGGACGCTACACTCCCTACACCTGGACGGAAACGAAGAAAATGAAAAATGAAAAGTGAAAAATGAAGAATGAAATGTGGTGAAAAGCAAAACAAGTTGTTTTGCTAAAAAAGCGGCCCGCTTTTTTTCACGAGAGGCCCGCTTTTTTTCACGAGAGGGCCACTTTTTTTTCTGCGCGGGCCGCACAGAAATGTCCCAGGCCCTGAGACGTTTTTCTGAGCTGCCATTAGGATTCATTAACTATTCCAATATAGATGTTTTTGCGGTGCAACCAAAAATGAACATTGCTAACTGTCTGATATTCATGTTAGGTGCAACCAAAATGAACAGCGGTGCAATCAAGATGCTTTTGGTGCAACCAAACCGCATTTTGGTGCAACCAAAAAATCACTCACGCGCGTATCGCGTGCGCGCGAAGCAATCCTGAGCAATGACAATGACGTATTCAGAACAGGCAAAGTAGCCACGCTGTCCATAAGACCGCTAAAGCGGGCTTTTTGAAAGTCGCCTTCGGCGTACCGCCTCTTAGTGTCATGTTAAACGGCAGCAGCGGCTGGGTATTCAACGTACCTTTGCCCTCACGATGCTATTCCTGAAGGCTGATGACGCGCAGGCTGTAGGGGGGCAGCAGGGTGGGTGTGGTGGTGGTGATGGTCTTCGCCTCGGCCTTCTGGTCGTCGACGGCTCCCGTCAGCTGCCGGCATTCCACGGTGGCAGGCAGCTGCAGGCCCTGCACCGTCAGCTGCAGGGGGCGCGGCAGGGCGTTCACCAGCTTCAGGTAGCGGCGGCCCGTCTTTGAGTCGACGACGAGGCTGGCACCGATGCGGTGCTGTACGCCAAGCAAGCCGTCGCTGAGCGTGAGCCGTGTGCTGACATAGCGGTCGCCGCTGGCATTGCCGAAGAGGTGCTGTACCCAGTAGGCGGGAGTGGTGCGCACGCCAGTGTTCGAGAAGTAAATCATGTCGGGGTCCCAGTTGTGGTGGCCGTCCTTGCAGAGCATGGGTGCATAGCTGGTCATCTCCACCACGTCGCCGTTGCGCTCCACGTCGGTCAGGTAGAGGGCCTCGGCCAGCGCCGTCTCGATGTTGGGCCGCTTCACTCGCGTAGAAGCTGCCCACTCGCCCAGATAGACTTTCGCGCCCTGGCGGTCGTAGTGGTCGTAGTAGTCGCGGTGGTGCATGAACCAGCCCGTCGATTCATAGTAGTGCTCGTCCATCAGGTCCTGCAGGCCCGGCTGTCGGCGTGCCAGGTCCCAGCCCTCCTGGTAGTCGGCCGAGGGGTAGTGGAAGGGCCCCACGGTGCCGCAGATCTTTATTTCGGGGTGGCGCTGGCGCAGGGCCTGGCAAATCATGGTGTAGCGGTCCTCGAAGACGGTGCCGATGATGTCCTCGTTGCCTATGCCTATGTATTTCAGGTTGAAGGGCTCGGGGTGCCCGGCCTCGGCTCGCTTGGCGGCCCAGGGGTTGGTGGCGGGGTCGGCGTTGGCCCAGTCAATGAGGTTGCACAGCTCGTCGATGTACTGTGGCATCTCGTCCATGGGTATGCCGCCCTGCTGTCCGCCTATGCCCTCGGCGTTGGCGGCCGAGTTCTGGCAGGGTACGCCGGCGGCCAGCACGGGCAGCGGCTCGGCGCCGATGTCCTCGCAGAACAGGAAGTACTCGTAGAAGCCCAGTCCGCGCGTCTGGTGGTAGTGCCAGATGTTGAAGTCGGGCTTCCGCTCCTGCAGCTGTCCTATGGTGTGGTGCCAGTGATAGATGTTGTCCAGTCCCTGTCCGTGACTCATGCAGCCGCCGGGGAAGCGCACGAAGCGCGGCTTCAGGTCGGCGATGACCTGTGCCAGGTCGCGGCGCAGCCCGTTCTTGCGGTTCATGAACGTCTCCTGCGGGAAGAGCGACACCATGTCAACACCTACATGGGCCGCCTTCTGCGGTATGATGGCCAGGCGGGCCTTTTTTTCAGTGGCCTTTGCCGTCAGCACGGTGCTGTACTGCTGCCAGTCGGTGCCCTTCGTCTTCAGGCGGCTGCTGGCCACCACGCTTCCGTCTTCGCCGATGAGCTGAACGGCGAATGTCTGCTTCTGCCCGCCACCGAGGACGTACATGGAGAAGTCGTACTTCTGGCCTGCCTCCACGGCAATGCCGTCCCAGCCCTCGTTCCACAGCGTGTCGTTAGGCCACAGCAGGGCGTAGTGGGGGTTGTTGGGGTGCAGGGGGTGGTCGGTGGCTATCTCTATGGGCTTGCGCGAGTGCCAGGCCGTGGTGGCCGTCCACTCGCGGCGGTCTTTCGCGCTGTATTCAAAGTCGCGGTTCTGTATGAGCTCGGCGTAGAGGCCGCCGTCGGCAGCGTAGCTGATGTCCTCGAAGAAGATGCCGATGAGCATGTCGCTGATGGGCTTCTGGTTGTCGGCATCGACGGTGAGCGTTGCCTGCACGGTGGCCGGCAGGTGGGCCAGCGTGGTGGCGTCGTCGTGCATGCGCTCGCTGCTCAGCTGGGCGTCGCGGGCCATCTGTGCGAAGTGCTGGCGCAGGGCCTGGGCCTCGGCGGCGCTGATGGCAAACTGCTGCCCCTGCTGCTGCCGACCGTCGATGGTGGTGGTGGCGCGCTGCCACAGCGTGCTGTCGGGCAGCGGCATGCTCATCTCGTGGCTGAAGCGGCGGAAGTCGTGCGAGGCAAAGAGCCGCCGCGTGTTACCCTGCCCGTCGCGGAAGTAGATGTTGAAGCCGTTGTCAACGGGCGTCACCACGGGCTGCAGGCACACTGGCGTGCTCACGCGCGGATAGTCCTGCGGGCGCCAGCTGATGAGGTCGCGGCTGTAGGCGGCCGCCAGCAGCGGCGAGTGGCTGTTCACCTGGAACACCAGGCGCCACGAGCCGTCGTGGGCACGGCACAGCGAGGGGTGGTGCATGCGCTTCTCGGCACCCCACGTGCCGTAGTCGCTCGAGCACAGCTGGCCCAGGTGCTGCCAGCCGCCGTCGCTGAGCAGGGCGGCGTGCAGGCCCTGGCGCTCGTCGGGCGAGTAGATGAATACGGAGTCGGTCTGGGCCGGGGCCACGGTGGCGGCAGACAGCAGTGTTGCCGCGCAAAGCAGGTTCTTCAGCAGGTGGTGCATAGTGGGTAATGGATAAGGGCTATTAGTTATTTTAGTGCAAAGGTAAGCATTTTCAGCCATATAGCATAGGGAAAAGCGTAAAAAAACTCAGAAAATATTTTTATTTTCCGAAAAAAAGCCGTAACTTTGCCGCCCGCAATACAATACTATTATTATGAAGAAATACTTTGCGGTTCTTTTTTTGCTACTTGCCGCTGTTCCGGCCTGTGCCCAGCATGTGTACGACGTACTTGACTTCGGTGCAAAGGGCGATGCCGTGACCGATGACACCCATGCCCTGCAACAGGCCATCGACCAGGCCTCCGGCGAGGGCGGCGGCCGCGTGCTGCTGCCCCGCATGCGCACCTTCCTCTGCGGCCCAATAGAGCTGAAGAGCAACGTAGAGCTGCACATAGAGAGCACCGCCACGCTGCTCTGCAACCCCGACGAGAGCCTCTACCGCCTGAGCGCCTTCGGCGAGAACCGTGGCGAGGGCATGATGTGGCTGTGGGCCAAGAACGCCCGCAACCTCAGCATCACCGGCCGCGGCACCATCCACGGCAACGGCATCAAGTTCATGGGACAGGAGCTGAGCGACAGCTACGAGCTGAAGCCCCTGGCCGACCCCGCCTTCGACCCTCGCCCACATGTGCTGACCCTCATCGGCTGCGACAACCTGCTCATCCGCGACGTCACCATCACCGAGGGCGCCTACTGGACGGTGCACCTCGTGGGCTGCAACGTGGCCCTCATCGACGGCATCAACCTGCTGAACAACCTGAAGATACGCAACGGCGACGGCATTGACCTGGACCACTCGAAGAACGTACGCATAGCCAACTGCCACATCACCAGCGGCGACGACTGCATCTGCCTGAAGAACCGCCGCGAATATCAGGAGTACGGCGCCTGCCACGACATCGTGGTGACCAACTGCACGCTCTCCAGCCGCTCGTGCGCCATCAAGATAGGGTCGGAGAACATGGACAACATCTACAACGTGCTCGTCGACAACTGCATCATCACACAGTCGAACCGCGGCATAGGCATACAGAACCGCGATGAGGGCACGGTGACCGACGTCACCTTCTCGAACATCATGATGGACCTGCAGCTGTGGAGCGACGTGTGGTGGGGCAAGGCCGAGCCCATCTACGTCACCAGCTACCCGCGCGCCGACGGCAACCACAAGGACGCCAACTGGCGATTCCCCAAGGGCGAGACCCAGGGCCGCTCGGGGGCAGTGAGCCGCATCTACTTCAACAACATTCAGGCCACCTCAGAGAACGGATGCTTCATAGGCGGCGACACGGCTGAGAAGGTGAGCGACATCTGCCTGAACAACGTGGTGCTGAACCTGCGGCGCCAGACCACCTACGCCAACGGCATCTACGACCGCCGGCCCTGCAAGGGCGAGAGCTTCGTCACCGGACGCGTCTACGGCGTATACATAGAGCAGGCCTCGGGCGTCAACATCGACGGCCTCACGGTGAACAACTACCTGTCGAACTATGAGGGCAAGGTGAAGTATCCCGCCAAGACCCTCAACCCCATACACCGCCTGAAGAACTTCGTCAACCGCACTGCCGGCGAGCTGACGCAGTAGAGAGCGAGGCCGTGCTGCAGAATCCCAGAAAAACCTTATTTCAAAACAATTATTAACTAATCAAAATCTTATGCGAAACGTAACAAAAGCATTCAGCCGCACACTGACGCTGGCCGTGCTGCTCATGGTGTCAACCATAGCCTGGGCACAACAGCGCATCAGCGGCACTGTGAGAGACGGTAAGGGCGAAGCCCTCATCGGCGTGAGCGTGAAACAGGTGGGCACCACCAACGGCACCACCACCAACGTGGACGGTCAGTTCCAGCTCAGCGTGCCGCAGGGCGCACAGCTGGAGTTCAGCTACATTGGCTACAATGCGCTGACGCTGCGTGCACAGAACGGCATGACCGTCACCATGCAGGAGGACAACCAGCTGCTCGACGAGGTCGTCGTCGTGGGCTACGGCACCATGCGCCGCAAGGATGTCACCAGCAGTATCACCACGGTGAAGGCCGAGGACCTGAACCGCGGCGTGTTCACCGACCCGGGACAGATGCTGCAGGGCAAGGTGCCCGGACTCGTCATCTCGGCCACCGCCGACCCTAACGGCGCTCCCACCATCACCCTGCGCGGCGCATCAACCCTGCGCAGCGGAGCCATGTCGCCCTACTACGTCATAGACGGCATTCCCGGCGTAGACATCTCGATGGTGTCGCCCGACGACATTGAGTCGATTGACGTGCTGCGCGACGCTACCGCCACCGCCATCTACGGCTCGAAGGCTGCCAACGGCGTCATCATCATCACCACCAAGAGCGGACGCGAAGAGCGCACCAACGTGATGTACAACGGCTATGCCGCCTTCGACAACATCCTGAACACCTACGATGTGGCCACCGCCAGCCAGCTGCGCCAGTATGCCAAGGACAACGGCGTGACGCTGAAGGACGGCGGCGCCGACATGGACTGGCAGGACGAGGTGCTGCGCACCGGCATCAGCCACAACCACAACGTCAGCATCAGCGGCGGCAACGACAGGACCAACTACATGATCAGCGGCAACCTCATGAAGCGCCAGGGTGTCATCAAGATGACCGGCATGGACCGCTTCAACGTGCGCTCGCTGGTGTCGACGAAGATGCTCAAGGACCACCTCACCGTGTCGATGGGCATCAACACCATGTATGGCAAGCACTTCGGAGTGCCCATGAACAACGAGGGCGCATCGGTGCTCGATGCCATGAACTACTACTCGCCTACCAACGCCATACGCAATGCCGACGGCACATGGACCGTGGGCGCAGGCTCGAAGAACTACAACCCCATTGCCCTGATGGAGGAGAACAAGTCGGAGACCATCTGGAAGCGCAACCAGTTCATTGGCAAGACGGCCCTCGAGCTGTGGAAGGGATTCTTCTGGAACGTCAACTACTCGTGGAGCAACTACCAGAGCACCTACAGCGCCTACAACACCCGCCTGTCGCAGCTGGAGGGCATAGGCAACAAGAACGGCCAGGCCTCGCGCAACACCTTCTTCGGACATGAGCAGACCTTCGAGACCTACCTGAACTACGGCTTCACCCTGGGCAAGAACAAGTTTGACCTGATGGCCGGCTACTCGTGGGAGGAGAAGAAGAACAACGACGGCTTCGGACTGAGCGTCGAGGGCTACTACAACGACGACCTGTCGTGGCACAACATGCAGTACGCACAGACCATCCTCGGCGTGCAGAACTCGGTGGTGAACGGCTACGTGGAGAAGATCCGCAACATCTCGTTCTACGGACGTGTGAACTACTCCTTCGACAGCCGCTACATGCTGCAGGCCACCATCCGCCGCGACGGCTCGTCGGTCTTCGGCGAGAACCACCGCTGGGGTACCTTCCCCTCAGTCTCGGCAGCATGGAACATCACCGAGGAGCAGTTCATGAAGGACCAGAACCTCTTCTCCAACCTGAAGCTCCGCGCCGGCTACGGCATATCGGGTAACGCCATGGGATTCGACCCCTACACCTCGTACGCCACCTACGGCGCTACGGGTACTTTCGACTATGACGGCAAGACCTACCGCACCTACGGAGCCACCAAGAATGCCAACCCCGACCTGAAGTGGGAGTCGACCGGCATGCTCAACATCGGCATCGACTTCGGATTCCTGAAGAACCGCATCAACGGTACCCTCGAGGTTTACAACAAGAAGACGAAGGACCTCATCTGGAGCTATCCCGTGCCTACCACGAAGTACATCTACGGCTCGCTCGACGCCAACGTAGGTGAAATGACCAACAAGGGTATTGAGCTGACGGTGAACATCGATGCCATCCGCACGAAGTACTTCAACTGGATGACCAGCATCAACCTGTCGCACAACAAGAACACCGTCGACAAGATGCAGAACGAGCAGTACAGCACCACCAACCTGACGCAGGGCGATCCGATGGTCTCGGGCGTGTCGCACGACGGCTGGACGCAGCGCATCATCGAGGGCGAGTCGCTCGGCACCTTCTATACCTACCAGTATGCCGGCACCGTGAACGGACGCTCGGAGTACTATGTGCTCGACGCCAACGGCAACCGCACCGGCGAGACCACCAACAACCCCAGCCTGAAGGACCGCTCCATCACCGGCTGCGCACAGCCCAAGCTGAACGCCGGATGGAACAACACGCTGACCTACAAGAACTGGAGCCTGAACGCATTCATCACCGGCGTCTTCGGAAACGACGTCTACAACAGCCCCCGCGCACACTACACCAGCGCACAGATGTTCTCTGACGGCAAGAACGTGCTGCAGGAGTTCCTCGGCTTCCCCGCCGGCGATGCCTCTGGCTCGCTGCCTTCCGACCGCTGGATTGAGAAGGGCACCTACGTGCGCCTGCAGTCGCTGTCGCTGAGCTATACCTTCCGCAACTGCTTCAACGACTGGATACGCGACCTCACCCTCTATGGCACGGCCAACAACCTGCTCACCATCAGCAACTACAAGGGCCTCGACCCCGAGGTGAACCTCGGAGGCATTGACCCCGGCATCGACTATCGCTGGAGCCGCTACCCCCACACACGCACCTTCATGGTGGGCGTGAAGATCAACTTCGGCGGCGGCAAGGCCAGCAAGCCCGCTGCACAGGCCGTGCGCTATGTCGACAGAGAGGTCGTCAAGGAAGTGCCCGTCGTCAAGGAAGTGGTGAAAGAGGTGCCCGGCAAGGACAAGGAGGTCTTTGTGCAGAGCACCTACGTCGTTACCTTCCCCGTGAACTCGGCTGAGATTACCAACGCCGCCGAGCTGGCCGGCATAGAGCGTGGCGCCAGCGTAGAGGTGGTGGCCTATGCATCGCCCGAGGGTGATGCCGATACCAACCAGAAGCTCTCGCAGCAGCGTGCCGACGCCGTGGCAAAGTTCCTGCAGGACAAGGGCGTCAAGGTGACGCGCGTCGTGGCAAAGGGTGCCGACACCAACCATGCTAACCGCATTGCTATCGTGACCGTAAAATAAAACCATTAAAACAGATTCATGATTATGAGACTCAATAAAATCATTCTTGCAACAGGCTTGTTTGCCGTAGCCCTTGCCAGCTGCACGGATTTGGACATCAAGCCAAGCTCGCAATACACCGAAGACCCCAGTAAGAATTCGGGTGTAGACCCCATGATTGTTGTCGAAGCCAAGATGGCCGACGTCTACTTCCACCTGGCCGGAACCTTCGGCCGCCGCTACATGGAGGCACAGTGCCTCGCTTCCGATGAGTTTACCGGACTGGCTTTCGACGGCGGTTACTACGACGGCGGCACATACGCCCACCAGGCACTGCACTGCAGCTCGGCCACCGATGCATCGCTCGACTGGTACTCAGACCTCACATCGGGCATCACCAAGGCCAACACCATCCTCGAGGAGCTGGGCAGTGCCGCCTCGGAGCAGATGAAGGCACCGGCACGCGCCATGCGCGCATACTTCACCTGGATACTCATGGACAGCTTCGGCGACACCCCCATCCTGGAGAAGGTGCCTGCCGAGGGCGAGGTCGTGGCCCGCTCGCCGCGAAAGGAAGTGGCTGAGTGGATTGAGAAGGAGCTCACCGAGATTATTCCCGCGCTCACCGAGGACGTCACCGAGAACACCTACGGCAAGCCCACCCGCTGGATGGCCGAGGCCCTGCTGGCCAAGCTCTACCTGAACTGGGCCGTCTACACCGCTGAGTCCGTCGACCAGTATGATGCCGCAACGGCTGCCAACCCCAAGCTCGACGCCTGCATCGAGGCTTGTAACGACATCATCAACAGCGGAAAGTTCAACCTCGGATCGGTTGACTACCTGCACAAGTTCTCCTACGACAACGGCCCGTTCGTCGAGGACTTTATCTACGTCATGCCCTACGATGCCATCAACCGCCAGGGCTTTCAGTATGCCCGCCCCCGCTCGTTCAAGCAGCTGAAGGGCATGGTGCCCAACGTCTACGGCTCCACCGACGCCTTCACACAGTCCTTCGGCGGAAACATGGTCGTCACGCCCGAGTTCGCCAAGCTCTTCTCGCTCGAGGGCGACATCCGCAACCTCTGCATCCTGCGCGGCAATGTCTTCATACGCGACCCGAAGACGCTGCGCCCCACCACCGAGCCGTTCATGTACAAGGGCAAGCAGGTGCGCTTCACCGAGGACATCGCCCTGGCCAAGTGGGACAACACCATCGACGTGGGTAACAACGACGAGTCCATACAGCAGGGCTGCCACTCCATCAAGTGGTTCATCGTTCCCGGCGACTATAACAACGGACGCAACCAGTCGAATGACCTCCCCCTGTTCCGCTATGCCGACGTTCTGCTCATGAAGGCCGAGTGCCTGGTGCGCACCGGACAGGGCGGAGCCAAGGAGCTGTTCAACCAGATTCGCAAGTACGCCGGCGCCCCCGAGCTGGCAGCAGAGCCTACGCTGAGCGAAATCTACGACGAGCGCGGACGTGAGTTCTTCGACGAGAACTGGCGCCGCAACGACATGATTCGCTTCGGACACTTCGAGGACGAGTTCTTCCCCCACTACAAGGACTTCCCCGATGCCAACTTCGACAAGCGCCACCGCATCTTCCCCGTGGAGCAGGAGATGCTCGACCTGAACCCCGGCTGGGAGCAGAACCCCGGCTACTAAGACAACATCGGCCGGCACACGCACACCGCTGTGCCGGCCCTGCTTTCATAAGCCCGAAAAAAAGGCGCAGCACTCGTGTGCTGCGCCTTTTTTGCTGTCTGTGTGAATAGCCATGCTACTCTGCGAACTGGCGGAAGTAGCCGATGCAGTGGTTGCGCCACTCGCGGGCGTTCTGCTGCTGGTGGCGCAGGCGCTGGTTTACCTCGTGGTAGCGCTGGCTGTCGACGTATGGGCGCATCTGCTGCCAGGTCTCCACGTAGCTGTCCACCATCTGCACGCCGTGGTTGTAGTGCTGCTGCAGGCTCTGCCACAGCGTGGTGCCGTCGGGCATGATGAAGCCCCAGGGCAGGTGGTGGAACCACAGCAGATACTGCTGCGGACAGGTCTGCACGTCATCGTACAGCTGGCTCAGCGGCTGACGGTACTGCTGTGTGGCTCCGGTGCCGCCGTGCGTGCTGCGGTTGAAGCCTATGCCGTCGCGGCCTGCCTTGTGGTACCACACCGGCTTCCACTCGTCGGGGAAGTTGGGCTGATTGCCCTCAGGCTCAGGACCGTAGTGGTGGTCGCCCTTGAAGATGTGGTGCAGGCCCAGCGGCATCATGTAGTCTACGCAGGCCTCGTGGCTGGTCTGCATGACGTCGGTCATGGGCACGAGGAAGTGCTCGTCGCTGCTGAACGTCTGCTGCAGCCATTCGCGGGCAATGTCGCGGCTTTGAAGCGTGGGGTTCCAGGCCAGGCGGCCGAAGACGTACCAGTTGGCCTGCGAGAAGTGGTGGCCGCACCAGTTGGCGTCGAGCCCGATGTTGGCCACGCCGGCAATGGCCGGCAGGGCCGGGGCGGAGAAGCGGCTGAGGTCGAGCAGGTGGAAGAACTCCTGCCACATGGGGCCGAGGTACACCAGGTGGCGGCTCTGGCCCAGATACTCCTGCGTTATCTGCAGCTCGGGCATCATCGGCGTCTGCTTCAGCTGGTCGAAGAGGGGGCTGTAGGGCTCGCGGGGCTGGAAGTCGAGCGGGCCGTTCTTTATCTGCACGATGACGTTCTTGCGGAACTGCCCGTCGAGGGGCTTGAACTCTGCTGCGGCCTTCATCACACGGTCGGTGTTGCCGTCGTGATAGCCGTAGACGAAGGCTCGCCACATCACTATGCCGCCGTGGGGGGCCAGGGCGTCGGCCATCATGTTGGCTCCCTCGGCGTGCGTGCGCTGATAGTCGCCGGGGCCGGGCTGACCCTCGCTGTTGGCCTTCACCAGGAAGCCGCCGAAGTCGGGTATGAGCTGGTATATCTCGTCGGACTTCTTCTGCCACCATGCCGCTACCTGTGGGTCCAGCGGGTCGGCAGTGGCCAGCGGCTGTCCGTTGTTCACGCCCTTCACGCCCACCGTCATGGGCGATGCGAAGTTCACCGACAGGAAGACGCGCAGGCCGTAGGGGCGTAGCACGTCGGCTATGGCGCGCACCGAGTCGAGGTACTCTGTGGCGAGCATGCGCGGCGAGGCGTTCACGTTGTTCAGCACCGTGGCGTTGATGCCTATGCTGGCGTTGGCGCGGGCGTACTCCTGCAGCAGTGAAGGGCTGTGGGCGGCCTGTGCGGCGTTGCTCCAGAAGATGCTCCTTCCGGCGTAGCCGCGCTCTATGCTGCCGTCGAGGTTATCCCAGTGGTTCAGTATTCGCAGCCGGAAGGCCGGACGCTCGTCGACGGGGTTCACGGGTTGCCCCGTCTGTTGCTGCCGCAGCAGGTGGTAGGCGCCGTACAGCAGTCCCTGCTCGCGCCCGTGGGCCCTGAGCAGCAGGTTGCCGTCGGCCTGCCGGGTGATGGTGAAGCCGTCGTCGCCCTGCGCCGCCGTCTGTTCATCGCTGCCCGTCTTGTCTATCTGCAGCGTCAGCGGTGCCCCGTGCCAGTAGGTGCGCAGCTCGTCGAGGGCTATCTGCACCATGGGCGAGGGCTGGCCGCTTGCGTCGAGCTGCACCTGGGCGGGCGTGCTGTTGGGCTGCATGCCGAGCCACAGCTGGTGCCCGTCGGTCTGTGCCCATGCGGGGCAGCAGGCCATGAGTAGTGCCGCCAGCGCCAGCACGGCCAGCGACGGGCGCCGGCCGTTGTTCTCTGTTCTCCTCATAATGGTCGGCCTTTATCGCAGTGTGTAGGTGATGGTGGTCACGATGCGCAGCTTCTTGATGTAAGGCGTGTTCTGGTCGCGGTCGTCAATCTCGAAGACGCCCTGACCTGCACTCTGTATGCCTCCAATCTTCGAGTCGCTGGCCTCGGCAAACTGCTCCGCGGTGTTGCGGGCGGCCTTGATGGCCTCGGCCATCATCTCGGGCTTCAGCTCCTGGAACGAGGCCAGCTCGTAGCTGGGGTAGCCGCTCTCCACGGCGACGCCCTGCTCCAGCAGCTCGCCCTGCTTGTAGATGATTTCGTTCACCTTCTCCACCTGGCGCGTGTAGACGTTCACGCTGGTGCTGGCGGTGTAGCGGTAGCTCTTGCGGTTCTCGCTCCAGGTGTTGGCCTCGAGGTCGTTCACCGACGGTGCCGAGATGGTGATGTCCTGCTCGCTGATGCCGTTCTGCACCAGGAACCGCTTGATCTTCTCGGCCTGCTGGCTGATGCGCTGGTACAGTGTGGGCAGGTCGTTGCCCATCTCCGTGGTGCTCAGGCTCCACGTCACCTTGTCGGCGGGAACCTCGCGCTCGGCCAGGCCTTTCACCGTCACTTGGCGGTCCTTGTTGGCAAAGTTGTCAATGCCGCCCTTGATGCACCATCCCATCAGTACCATGCCGACGGCGATGATTGCAGCTTCTTTCATCCTGTTCATAATAGTTAACTTTTAATGGTTATCGTAAGTTCATTCAAATGGTAATCGCCAGTCAATGTGCATGCAGGCTTACAGCAGGGCTTCCATCCCCGTCTTCTGCACCTGCATGCCCATGCTGCGGTAGAAGGCCATGGCGGGGTCGTTGCCTTCCCACACGTTGAGCGTGATGTTATGGCAGCCGACGGCCCGGGCATACTGGCTGACGTGCTCATACAGCGCCTTGCCCACGTGGTGGCCACGGGCCGAGGCATCGACGCAGATGTCGTCGATGTACAGCGTCTTGGCGTCTTGCAGCAGCCCGTGGTCCTTCACCTCGGTCAGCTGACAGAAGGCATGGCCCACGACGGAGCCCTCGTCGTCGGTGTACACGAAGACCGGCTTGCTCTCGTCGCCGAGCAGCGTCTCCAGCTCCTGCTCGTTGTACTTTGTGGTGTTGGCCTTGAACAGGTCGGGGCGCAGCTCGTGGTGCACCATGTTCACCTGGTGCAGCAAGCTGATGATGCCCCTGATGTCGTTGCGGTTTGCTCTTCTTACCATACAGCTTTAGTTATTACAGCGGCAAAGATAAGCATTTTTCCTGAAACCGCCAAATGGATTGCAATTTTCTTTTGAAGAGGAGGCGGAGCCGTTGGCCCACGGTCATGGGCACGGAGGAATCGGGGTCAGAAGGGGTAGCCGATGGCGATGTGCAGGGTGTGCATGTCGCCGAAGCGGCGCAGGTTGAAGTAGCCGCTGTGGCCGGTGTCGTAGGGGGCGTGCAGGGCAAAGCCCCAGTCCAGGCGCAGCACCAGGAAGTCGAGGTCGTAGCGCAGGCCCACGCCGGTGCCCAGTGCCGTCTGGCGCAGGAAGCTCTTAGTGCTGAACTTCCATCCTGAGAAGATGGAGTTCCACAGGTCCACGAACTGCCGCTCTTCGTCGTCCATGCCGCTTTCGGTGTCGAGGCTCCAGTCCTCAGAGTTCCACACGTTGCCGGCGTCGAGGAAGACGGCTCCGTAGAGGCTGCCGAAGAGTCGCTGGCGCAGCTCGAGGTTGAGCACCAGCTTGGTGTCGCCGTTCTGCATGAGGTATGAGAACTGCCGGTCGTCGTCGAAGGGTGTGAAGGAGCCGGGGCCGATGCTGCGCACGGGGAAGGCGCGTATGCTGTTGGCTCCGCCCACGTAGAACATCTCGCTGAAGGGCCCTGTGCTGCTGTTGCCGAAGCTCCACATCACGCCGGCGTTGACATGTCCCACGAGCTTGGTCGAGGGTGCCAGCGTCCACGTCTTCGTCAGGTCCGTCTCTACCTTCACGAACTGCGAGTAGGGTGTCTTGAAGAGCGTCTTGTCCTTCTGCTTCCATCCGTTGCCCTGTATGAGCACGTCGTAGAGGGCGGTGAGGTTTCCGCTCTCCTCGATGGTGGTCTCCCAGCGCACGGGGTGGCGCAGGGTGGCGGGCGAGGCATAGGTGTAGGTGTAGCGCATCTTGGGTATGAAGTAGTTGTCCATGGTGGCGCTGAGGTAGGGGCTCATGTCGAGCAGCGAGTCGAAGCGCTCGGTGTGGCTGTTCATGAACTGATACTTCACCATGAGCGGCGACAGCTCGTGGCGGCTCTGCTCCGACGACTGCCACCGGTAGGTCCACTCCCCGCTGACGATGTGCATCTTGTAGTAGCTGGGGCGCCGCACCACGTCGCTCGACACTTTGGCCACCGTCGACGAGGGCAGCATCCTGTAGCGGCGGAAGCGGCGGCGCTGTGCCGTTGCCGACGTCGTTCTGGGCTGTTGCTGCTGCTGGCGGCGAAAGCGTGGCAGCAGCAGGTTGGGGAACTCAATGGAGGCGTCGACACCGTACTGGTAGGAGTCGAGGTCGGAGCCTTTGGCTGACGTCTGCCACTCGTAGGCGCCGTGCAGGTTGATGTCGAGCTTCTCGCCGCCGCGGAAGGGGTTGCGGCGCGTCACGCCCACCTTCAGCTCGGGGCCCAGGCGGCCGATGGTGCGGTTCACGAAGTTGGTCTCTACATACACGTCGTAGGGCTTGTCGAAGATGCAGTCGAGGAGCAGGTTGAGCGAGTCGCCCTGGGCCGACGGCGTGAACTGGAAGTCGACGCTGCTGAAGACGCCGGTGGCGTTCACCTTCTGCATGGACTCCAGGTAGTTGTCGTAGCTGAAGAGCTGTCGCGGCCTGAGCTTCAGCCCACGCAGCACCACGCCCGGGCGCATGGGCTCGCGCTTGCCGCTGAAGGCAAGCCTGAGGTATCGGCGTGTGCTGACGGTGTCGGGGCGCTCGGCCCGGCTGCGCCGCAGCTGCACGGTGGTGGTGCCCATGGTCCATGGCCGCAGGGCCTGGGGCGGCAGCGAGTCGGCCATCTGCAGTCGCAGCTGTGCCCGTGCGGGCCGCTGGAAGGTGTCAGCCAGGAAGGTGGCATAGGTGGGCTGGTAGTAGAAGTATCCGTTGTTGCGCAGCAGTTGGCTCAGCCGTGTGCGCTCGGCGTCGAGGGTGGGGGCGCTGAAGGGTGTGCCGGGCTTGACGAGTGCTTCGCTCAGCGTGGAGTCAATGAGCTGCTGCATGGCGGGAGTGAAGCCCACGTAGCTCATGGTGTCAACGCGGAAGAGGGTGTCCATGCGCACGGTGTAGGCAATTTTCGCCTTGCGCGGGTTGCGGGTTCCCACCTCGCGGAAGCTGACGTCGGCGTGCATGTAGCCATGGGTGCGCAGTACCTGGCGCGCCACCTGCGTGCGCAGGGCGGGGTTCACCTGGCTCATCAGCACGGGGGGCTTGCCCAGGGTGCGGTTCAGCCACTTCTTCAGCACGCCGTGCGAGCCTTGTGTGACGTTCCATATCCACAGCCCGTAGGGGAAGGGCGAGCGGTAGTAGCTGGAGCCGAAGAGGGCACCGTTGGGGGCGGTGGCCAGGGCGGCCTCCACCTCTTCGCGCACCTGGGCGGCATGGTCGCTGGGCTGATAGTCCACATAGTCAATCTTCTTCAGTCCCACGAAGAGCTGGTCGTCCTCGGGGATGTGGCTCGTGGTGGAGCAGGCAGAAAGCAGGAGGGCCAGCAACCCGCCCCCAACCCCTCCCGTGCTGAAGGGGAGTTGGGATAGTCTTGCTGTCTTCGCTATCGCTGCTTTTATCCTATTGATGATGCTGTGTGGAGTCATTGGCTATGTGGCTGGTGCTGACATTTCCTAAGGTGTCGGTTCCTATTATATTATTAGATGTGGTAGATGTGGTAGATGAGGCAGATGTGGCTGAACTATCTGAGCCCCTGCCTTGGGGAGGTGTTGGGGTGAGCGGCTGTTTGGGCCCTCCCAGCTTCTTCTTCCATATATATCCTGCTCCGTACTCGCCGGTGTAACCTTCCAGCCAGTCGTAGACGTTCTGCTTGTAGAAGAGCTTCACATACTGGTTGCCGGTGGGCGTGAGGCGGTACTCCATGGTGACGTTGTCGAAGAACGACTGCTGCTGTCCCTCCACCTCAGCGCCCGTTGACACCTTTCCTCCGAGCTGCACGCTGAGCCGGTTGTTCCAGAAGCGCTTGGCAAAGCGGAAAGAGTAGTCGGTGCGCGTCTGTCCGGTGGCGTCGGTGCTGTTGTCCAGTCCCAGCTGCAGGTCAACGGTCTTCAGTGCCCCTGCCGTGATGTTGTTGATCTCGTTCTGCAGGAATGAGCTCAGCGCGTTGTTCATCGAGAAGCTGCTGGTGTTGCCGTCGGCCAGGTACATACCTGTGGTGAGCATGGTGACGGCCAGCTTTCCGCGCTGCTCTGTGCCCATGCTCTGCAGCTCGTTCTGTATCTGGTAGTCCTCGGGAGCGTCGATGGTGAACTGCAGCCCCATGTCGGCCAGCGTGCGGCTGATGACAACTCCGCACTCGAAGTTGACGTTTCGGTCCGGTGCCCCCTCTGCCCCGCTGGCCACCTGTGCGCGCTGTCGTTCCGTGGCCGTGATGTTGAGCGTGGGGTTGTCGGGCTGTCCGTTGAACTCTACGTAGCTGCCTTGTCGTATGCTGAACGTCTTCAGCGGTATCACCGGCAGCGAGTACTTCATGGTTCCGCTCTCCACGGTGTAGCGTCCGCGCAGCGTCAGCCCGTCGGCGTTCATGGCCATGCGCAGGTCGCCGCCGCCCAGCAGGTCTACGTAGTTGCTCTGCTCGGCGTTCAGTGCGCAGCGCACGTGTGCTCCCTGGTCTATGCTGAGCTGCACGTCGAGGTCGAGCGCGTCGCTCTCGGTGTGGCGCACGGCGGTGCGGGTGGTGTCGGTGAAGTCGGTGAACCGCACCAGCTCGTCCATCTGGTTGTCGGTGGAGAGGGGCGAGTCGAGCAGTATGTAGTTCAGGTCGGTGCTGCCCAGCACGTCGAGCCGTCCGCGCAGCTTCAGCTGCGAGAGGTTGCCGGTGAGCCTTGCGAAGATGTTGACGAACATGCGCCCGTAGGCCACCGACTCGCGCTTCTGCCGGGCGTTGATGAGCTGGAAGTTTCGTGCTCCCAGCCGCAGGTTCACGGCATCTGTTCCTGTCCCGCCCAGGTCAATGGTGCCGTTGATGGTCAGCGGCGATGCTGCTGTGTTGGCAGCCGTTGTGAGCGACGACAGCAGCGAGCTGCCGGCCGACGTGTTGTCGGCGTAGAGTGCAAACTGGTTGAAAGTGAGCTTCGAGTCGGTCATTTGCAGCGGCACGTCGCCGAAGCGCATGCGCATGCCGTAGGGGTTGCTTACCAGGTATCCGTTGCTGAAGCGCAGCAGCCCGTTCATCTTCAGTGCCTCCATGGGTCCCTGCACGCTGAGGGTGCCGTCGGCGCTGCCCTCGAAGCCCAGCAGCTGGTCGGGCATGAAGCCGTTGATGATGCCCAGCGGCATGCTGTCGAGCTGCAGCGTGGCGTCGAGTCGGCTGGCCTCTGAGAGGCTTCCCTGCAGCGTGCCTATGGGTGCGTCGTCGAGCAGCAGCGAGGCGTCGACGACGTGTGTGCCGTCCTCGCGCAGCAGGTAAACGAACTCCGAGCCGAGGTTGCCTATGTAGCTGCCCTCGTAGTCCATGGCATCGATGCGCATGTCGCTGGCCACGGAGATGTTGTTCTGCTGGTCCATCATCAGGTGGAAATCGCCCTCGAGCGTTCCCCCCAGGTTGGGCAGCAGGCTGATGTTGGCGGTCAGCTCGTCCAGGTTCAGCTGGTGTGCGCTGACGGTCAGGTCCTGCAGCAGCGTGGTGTCCTGGTCTTCAGAGTATATCTTCAGGTGTGTGCCGTCGGCGGCCTGCAGGTCGATGTTGGCCTCCACCCGCATGTCGTTGTGCACCAGCAGGAAGTTGTCGTCGTTCAGTGTGAACTCCTTGCAGCCCAGGGTGGGCTTGGTGGGCATGAGCCGCAGCATGGTTCCGCCCTCCACCATGTCGGCCTGTGCTCCTATGCGCACGTTCTCGCGTCCTCGTGCGTCGAAGTATCGCACTCCTATGCGTGCGCCGTGCTCGTGCAGCTGTCCGTCGTACAGTATGTTCATGGCCCCCATGGGGTTGCGCCGGTTGTTGGTCAGCTGCCCGTTGAAGGTCTGGCGGGTGCCCTTGTCCACGAGCGACAGCCGCAGCGTGTCGATGGGCATGTCGCCCAGGTCCAGTCCCAGCAGGTAGGCATCGCCGTTGAGTCCGCTCTCTGGCGACGAGCTGATGTTGGCGTCGAGCTGTCGGAAGCTGATGCCCGTCGATGCCAGCAGTATGTCGCTCAGGGGGTTACCCTGGCGGCTGCTCAGCGTCAGCTTCGCCGTGGGCAGCAGGCTCTTCAGCAGCGGCTGGTCTATGGTGTGGCGGCGGTTCTGCTCCACCAGCGTGTCGGCCAGGGTGGTCAGGCCGCCCAGCAGCTCTTCGTAACTGCCGCTGGCATCGAGCTTCACGATGAGGTCGCCGCTTTGCAGCCGCACCTTCGTGGTGTCGGGGCTGGTGTTCACCAGCAGGCCCAGGTCCTCGGGGTGGTGGGTCTTCACGCTGTCGCGAATGGTGAGCTGCGTCAGGTGTGCCGACACATAGTGCGAGAGGCGCTGGTCGGTGCGCACCTTCACGGTGCCGTTCATGCCCACCACGGGGGCCCCGTCCAGTCCCAGTGCCAGCAGGTCTACGTGTGGCAGCCGGGCGTTGATGTCGGCCTCAATGGTGTTGCGCGTCAGCCGTGCGTCGATGTCGGCGCTGCCCTTCACCAGCGTGTTGTTGCTGGAGGCCGTCAGCAGGGCATGGCCGTCGGCCAGCGTGCCGCTGAGCTGTACGCTGTCAACGAGCCATTTGTCGTAGTACAGATGTCCGAGCCGCACGTCGGCCGTGAGCTGGCTGGCGGGGCTGAAGGGGTCGGTGCCGCGTCCGCTCAGCTGCAGCCGTGCGCTGACGGAGCCTATGGGCTGTGTGGGCATGAAGCGGTGCAGGTCCAGGTCGCTGACGGTGCCGCTGAGGCTGTAGGCCTCGCCGTCGGCGTTGTAGCTGCCTTTCAGGCTGGCGCTGCCGCTGCCGTCGCGCAGCAGCAGGTCGGCGTCGTAGCTGCCGCCGTGGGCTCCCAGCTCGCCGTTCAGCTTCAGCCCGGCAGGCAGACGGTAGTCGCGTGGCAGCCCCATGTGGCGCAGCAGCGGGTCCAGGTTCTGGGCGTCGGCACGCAGCTGCAGCTGGGCCAGCAGCTGGTCGGGCTGCAGCAGGTTGCCCACGGTGCCGGAGGCTTCGGCCTCGAAGGCGGTGGGCAGGCTCAGGCGCAGCTGTTCCACCTGCATGCTGTCGGCACGGCCGTTCAGCTGGGCCTGCAGCGTCAGGGGCAGGTCGGGCAGCAGGTCGGCAGGCAGCTGGGGCAACAGCAGCCGGGCGTCGTCGCGGCCCAGCGAGGCCTGGAGGGAGAGGGTGGAGGGTGACGGGTGGAGGGTGGAGGGTGACGCGATGAGTGACGAGAGTGCTATGTTGGCTGTGGCCTGCAGGGTGGAGTGGGGGGTGGCGGCCTCGAGGCCAGTGATGCGCAGTCCCTCGCCGTCCATGGCCACGGCGCCCTGCAGGCGTGTGAGCTGCAGGCCGCTGCCGCTGTCGACGAGGCTGCCGTGGCGGATGCCCACGCGCAGGTCGTCTCCGTAAGAGTAGAGTGAGTCGAGTCTCAGGCTGACCTGGCTCAGGGCCAGCGTGCTGTCAATGCTCAGGGCTCCCTGCTCCCAGTCAATGGGTCCGAAGGCATAGCGCCCCAGCCCCAGGTCGATGTCGCCCTGGCTGATTGAGGCCTCGCCCATGTAGGCGCTGATGGTGGAGGGTGACGGGTGGAGGGTGGAGGGAGGATAGCTGGTGGCGGGGGTGAAGCGTGCCGCCGAGTCGCTGACGATGGTCAGGTGCGTGCGTTCCAGCCGGAAGCGGTCGAAACCTATGCGCCACCCCACGGTGCTGGTGTCCACGGCGGCGGTGTCGCTCATGTAGATGGTCAGGTCGGTGTCGCTCAGCCGCGGTTGGCGCAGCTCCACCAACATCTGCGCCGGGCTGATGCCGGGAGCCGACAGCTGCAGCTGCCCGATGGTGCCCTGCAGCCGCATGTCGCCTATGAACGAGCGCGTGTCCAACCGTGCGTCGTGCAGCTGCAGGTCGTCGAGCACGATGTTGCCCTTCAGCAGGGGCCAGAACTGCACGTCGGCCACGGCACGCCGCACGTCGAGGATGGTGTCTTGCTCTATTACCCGAACGCCCTCTAAGCTGAGGTCGAGGGGGAAGGCCAGCCTGACGCGCTCCACGCTGATGTCCATGCCCGTCTGTTCCGACGCATACGTCGCTACCCGCTGCACCACCCAGTTCTGGATGGGCGGCAGGTAGAGCAGTGCTGCCAGGATGACCATCAGCACGACGGGCGTCAGCAGCGCTATGCCCGTCCACTTCAGCGCCTTCCTCATGGTGTCGTTATCGTCATGTACTTACTATGCGTCTTTACAAATCAAGGGCAAAGATACAAACTTTTTCTGAAACACCTTCTATTAGCCGTGCAAAATACACATTATTTAATACTCTCGCTCATTTACGTGCTTCAGGCCACTTTGCCTAAAACATTTCCCTGTTGAGGAACTCGAACACCTGTTCGGCCTCATACAGCATCATGTAGTGATTGGCGTCCCGGTCGAAGAGCAGGGCTACTTTTGTTCCCTGCTTACGCAGGCGCTGGGCTGCACTGGGCAGTCCCATGGCACTGTTGTCTTTGCCTCCGCCAATCATGATGACCTTGGCCCGCGAGCTCTTGATGACATTGCACGAGGTGGAAATGTAGCTGATGGTCTTGAACTGACTGGAGAAATGGCGCAGCCCCACGTCGGCAGCCGTTCCGCCGTTGCTCAGTCCCATCAGGTGAAGGCTGTTCTTGTCGACATGAAAGCCCGAGGACTCCAGGTATGGCAGATACTTGGTGAAAATGCGCTTGATGCTTTCATAGCTGAAGACCCCCGAGAGGTCTCTCGTGCCGATGCCGACCACCAGGCAGTCCTCCAGCCGCGACAGCAGGCCATGATACAACTCCCAGCTCCCCAGGAACCCATGTGCAAAGAACACCACGGGGTAGGACTTTGAGCTGTCATAATGCCTGGGCTTGGTGACATAGATTCCCTCATAGTCAGTGCCCAGCATCTCGTTCATGACCTGTGCTATGACAAAGGAGCCGGGGTTACTGCCCTGAACGGACAGCCTGTTGTAGGGCATATAGAACGACAGCGCCTTACCGCCCCAGAAGTCGTGCTTGGCATCTCGGATAAAGCGACCGCCTAAGTTCTTGAACAGGGGACTTAACAACGCGGGGGGCAGTACGGCCGAAGCCTTCAGCGCGGCGTTCATCAGTTCTTCTTCAGGCAAGACGGCATTCACCAGGTACACAGGCAGGGGCGTGCATACACGTTCGCCCTGATGGTCTAAGTAAACCAGCTGCGTCCGTCCGCGCTGGAAGTAGTTCGGCACGGCTATGAAGATGGCTACTGCCAGCCCACCGACAATGGCGGGATAGGCCCTCCGCCACCTCTTCCGTATCCACTGCCTATTGACAATCACTGCCAGCAGCAGGCACAGCAGTCTATACTGCCATGTGGCAAACACCAGCACGGCGAAAATGACCAGCAGGATTGTTATTGTTCTTCTCATCATCATCAATGTATAAATTGTTTGTTATTGCTTGCGGAAACACAGTTGTTGGCTTTCATAATCCATGGAATCTATGATAGCTATTGACTCCAGATGATAGCCATCGGCACGTAGTTCCCGGCCGCCTTTCTGGTGGCCTTTCTCAACGGCGATGCCGATGCCGGCAACGGTAGAACCGGCCTGATGGGCAATGTCTATAAGGGCCCGGACGGCCTGGCCTTCTGCTAAAAAGTCATCCACAATGAGAATCTTGTCCGATGCAGAAAGGTAAGGGGAAGACACAAACACCTTGTTTTGCTGCTTGTGGGTGAAGGAGTAGGCTTCAGAGACATACTTGTCGTCCGTACTGTTCAGCGTCTCTTTCTTCTTTGCGAAGACCACGGGGACATCAAGATAGTGTCCTAACATCGTAGCAATGGCTATGCCACTGGCCTCAATGGTCAGGATCTTCGTCACTTCTGTGCCGGCAAATCTCCTCTTGAACTCCTGGGCTATAAAGCGCATGACTTCAATGTCAATCTGATGATTTAAGAAATTGTCTATCTTCAGGATGTTGCCAGGTTTGATGACGCCTTCTGAAAGTATTTTCTGCTCTAAATAATACATGTTGTTCATTTTTGGTGCAAAGATATAAAATAATGCTAATTTACGGAAGTGATTTTGGAAGATTAACGCAGTTCGTCCATAAATTAAGGCAATTCGAGGATAATTGGAAAGCCAACGGTTGCTGCTCATCCATCTTACAAAGAAATCAAGTCGATAATTCAAAGATGTGTAAAAGTAGAATACTTTCTATTAAAAAGAATATGCAAAGGTAATGACTTCATGTTTTACTCACAAGACGTAAAAGCGGATATGCTTACAAATTCTTTTTCAGAATTATGTTGCACTACTTGCACCTACGTTCCGCGGAATTGGTTGATGGATAATTGGTTAATCTCTCGGGACGGTTGTACAGTGAACGGGTGTTAACAGGATGCGGGCGCTGAGTGGAAATGTATATTTATACAGTTTCACGGGGGGCCGCTTTTTCTTCTGCGGGGGCCGCATTTGAAAAAAAAGTGATATGGGATTTTTTCATTAGCGGCCCGCTTTTTAGGAAACGGGGGCCGCGGGGAGGAAAATGCATATTTATACGGTTTCGGGCGCATAAATATACAGTTTCGGTGGCCCGGCAGGGGGAGGCGGTGGACCGACGCTGACGCGCCGGGCACTGCGGCCGCGGCACCAGTGGTGCAGGATAAGTGTTGGCAAGTGTTAACGGCGGTGCAAGTAGTGCAAGATAAATCTCAACAAAGGTTAACGAAAACGGCAGTGGTGCAAGATAAATCTCAACAAAGGTTAACGCAGGTGCAAGTAGTGCAACATTTTCGGGCGTTGCGATGGGCGCTGTCAAAGGAAAGACTTCGGGCGTACGGAACGGTACAGCCCGAAGTCTTTAATTGCTGGGTGATGCTGATGCCCGGCTCAGAACAGGAAGCGGAGGGCGAGGCCGAAGCGGCACTTGTCGATGAACTTGTCGCTCACTATCTGCTTGTCGAAGCTCTTCGAGTCGAGGGGTTTGGTGGTGTTGGGGCCGTATTCGTGGGTGACGTAGTCCTTGTCGAAGGGGCTGTCGTTGTCGTAGAGTGCGAAGAGCTCCACCTCGGTTGACTTGCCTGTGTAGCCGATGGAGAGCTTGGGGCTGACGCGCATGTCGCCGTAGGCGATGTCGTTGTTCTTGGTGGTCTTCGACTTAGGTTCCTTCTCGCGGAAGTATGACATGAAGTGTGCCACTCCCAGCTCTGCTCCGAGTCCCAGGTACCAGGAGTAGTCCCAGTCGCGTGCGAAGTTGATGTGCAGGTCTACGGGCACGCTGAGGAAGTGTGTGTCGAGGAATCCTCCGTCGTAGTCGTGCTTGCCTCCTGTGATGCTTGGCGTTGAGGTGAGGTAGTTGTACTTGGCTCCCACCTCGACGTTGACCCAGCTGCAGAAGTATCCGAAGCGCATGCTGAGTCCTGCTCCGAGGGCAGCGTTGGCGGGTCCCATGGTTCCGTCGAAGCTGAAGCCCATGCGGAAGAACTGGCCGCGGAACTCCTTGAAGCGCTGTCGGTTGCAGCGTCGCAGCACGGTTCGGCGAGTGGCCTCGTCGGTGGTCTCGAGGTTGCGCACGCGCTGGCTCTCGCTGTAGCTGTCCATGAGCTTGCTGGCGAGCAGTGCGCGCTGGTTCTTGGCCTCGGGCACGTATTTCGACGTCGGGTTCTGCTTGATGAAGTTCACGTAGTCCTGCTCGGTGATGGTCTTTGCCTTCTCCTTTGCCACGAGCATGCGGTGTGCTGCCTCCTGCTTGATGTCGAGTGCGTAGGCGTTGTCGGGGTCGGCAGCGAGCAGGTTGTCGGCGGCCTCTATGGCCTGGCTGTACTGCTGCTGGTCGAAGGCCGTCTGCACCTTCTGCTGCAGCTCGTTCATGACGCCGTTGCGCAGCTCCTCGCTGCGTGCCAGTATGCGGTCGCGCGTCATCTGGTCGAAGATGGCGTTGCCGTCCCACTGCCGGTCGGCCAGCTGCCGCACCTTCTGGTAGTCGGTCTCTGGCACCACCTGCTCGTTGTAGATGGTGGTACGCACGATGGCGAGCGCCTTGTCCTGAGTCGATGTGGTAGCGATGGGGCTGAAGGCGATGGCGCAGAGGGCATTCAGGTCGTTCTCGTCGTACTTCTGCTTGTTGCCCACGCGTGTGAGTATGCGCTCGTTCCAGTACTGCTTGGCCAGCTCGCGGTAGGTGTGTGTGGTGCTCTGCAGCCGTGCGAAGGCTTCTATGGCGTTGAGGTCGCCCTTCTGCTGCAGGCGGTTCCACTCGTGGCTGCTGATGAAGTCGGGGTCGTAGGTGATGGTCTGCGTCTGCACCGACATGTGTCCGTCGGCGTCGGTGAAGGAGCGGCTGGTCCAGTTGCCGAACTCGTCGGTCTTATAGTTATAGTACGTGCGCGTGTAGGTCTGCGAGTGGTTCTGTCGCTTCTCGCGTGTGTAGCCTCCCTGCGTGTTCACCCTGGCTCCGCTGACGGCCGCCTGGTACTGCTGCATGAGCTTTGCCTTCTTGGCGGGGTCGGTCTCCTGTCGTATCTTCTCCTGCAGTGCCCTGACGCCGTTGTCGTCGATGCTGGCCGTGCTCTGCACGTACTCGGTGCTGGATGTGGTCCAGCTCACGGTCATGGTGGTCTTCTGCAGGAATCCGTTGCTGCCGTAGGTGCTGTTGCCCACGTATTTGTGGCTTCCGTCGCTGAAGCTGATGCTGCCTATACGGCCCTGCTTTAGGGTGGCTGTTCCGTTGTATGTGCCTATGGGCCCGGTGTAGTTGTTGCCCTGCTTGTCGAAGCTGCTGAAGTTGGCAATGCCCCAGGCCGTCTCTACGCTGAGCACTTTCAGCTCGCCTTCCTCGGTGAATGCTGTCGTGCCCTTGTCGCTGCTGCCTTCGGTGCGCACGGTGGCCTCGAGCACCTTTCCCTTCAGGCCGAACTTATCCCAGTCCTGTGCCAGGGTGCTGAGCTGCGTCAGGGCCAGGAGTGCTAATGTGATGGTGGTTCGTTTCATAGTGGTATGTGTATGTGTGGTTAGTAGGCGTAGTCGTAAGTGTCGTCGGCAGTCCCGACGGCTTCTGTGGCGTCGGCCCCTGTGATGCTTCCGCCTGCCGAGACGGCGATGCCGAGGTTGGAGTAGGGCTGCAGGTGGAGCGTGCGGTCCTGCAGTATCCAGCCCTTGTCGGTGTAGTAGATGAGCGAGACGGGCGAGCAGAAGCGTATGCCGTTGAACTTCTTTTCCAGCACTCGCCCTGCGTCGGTGACGTCGCTCATCTCGATGATGATCTCGGCCGATCCGCTGCGCACGCCGGTGCGTGGGTCGTCATAGACCTGCAGGAAGCGTGCCTTCTTCACTGCGAGCTTCGACGACTTCAGTATGACCTGCTCCTGGTGGAAGCCTTTCACGGCTTCTTCGTATGCCATCGACGTGGCTATGTCGAGCGACATGCGCTGCGGCAGGTCGTAGTCCTCATCCTGCTGCATGGCCGGCTCGTGTGCCTGCGGCTCCTCCTGTGCAGTCTCGGCCAGGTCGATGGTGACGGTCTGCGGCACCTCGCGGCCCTCTGTGCGCGGGGCCTCGGGGTTGGGTATGTATGGCCAGCTCTCCTCGGTTTTCACGCTCAGCTCGGGCTGTGCCACCTGGCTGATGTCGGGCTGCTTCATGTCCTCGTCCTCCTTGGCCTTGGGCTGCGGTATGGAGTCCACCTGGTACTGGCGGGCCTGGTCGGTGAGCGACACGGTGACCACGAAGTGCTCCTCGAAGTCGTAGTAGGTGTTGCCTATCTTCTCGCGCTGCACGCCCACCGTCTCGTAGTACTTGTAGAAGTTGCTGATGGAGAGTGTCTTGTTCCACCAGGCATAGCGCTTCACGTCGTAGTTCACCACGCCGGCGGCCTTCAGCCTCATGAGCTGTGCGCGTGCTGCGGGGCTGTTCAGCTCGTAGACACCGGTCTGCACGGTGGTGAACGACTGTTCCTGCCCGCTCTCGGCGAGCAGTTCGTTGACGAGTGTCTCGACGGTGCCTGCCGACAGCGTGTCGGGCCCTTGCGAGCATGATGCGAGGCAGAGCAGCATCGTGCCGACGGCGGCGAGCTGCAGTTTGTGGCTCAGTAGCTTTTTCATAGATTTTAGTTATTAATAATTAATATGTTGGTGCAAAAGTACACAAAAATGCCGAAAGTGCAAAACTTTCGGCATTTTTTTTATTGTCGCTGTGGCGGGTGGCGATGTTACAGCTTCGAGATGATGCCCAGCTGGGTGGCGCGTATGAACTCCACGATGTGGCGTATCTCGGGCCCGTCGGGCACCTGCTGCTCTATCTGCATCACGGCGTCGAAGACCGATGTCTGTCCGTGGAAGACGAGTCGGTAGGCGTTGGCGATGTGCTTCAGCGTCTTGTCGTCGACACCGTAGTACTTGCCCATGGTGAAGTTCACGCCGCCGTACTCCGAGCGCTTTGTGCAGATGATGTATGGCGGCACGTCCTTCGAGAAGGTGGTGCCTGCCTGTATCATGGCTCCCTGTCCCACGCGTGTCTTGGCGTTCTCTATGACCGATGATGAGAAGATGACGCCGTCCTCGATGACGCAGTCGCCGGCAATCTTCGTGCCGTAGCCGAAGACGCAGCGGTTGCCCACGCGTGTGTCGTGGCTGATGTGTGCGCCCTCCATGAGCACGTTGTCGTTGCCTATGACGGTCTTTCCTCCGGTGTGCGTGGCGCGGTTGATGACCACGTTCTCGCGGATGATGTTGTTATCGCCGATGATGCACTCCGACTTCTCGCCGCGGAAGTCGAAGTCCTGTGGCAGTGCTCCGATGACGCTGCCCTGGTGCACCTTGTTGCGGCTGCCCATGCGTGTGCCGTCGAGTATGCTCACGAAGGGGAAGATGATGCAGTTGTCGCCGATGACCACGTCGTCCTCGATGTAGACGAAGGGGAATATCTTGCAGTTGTTGCCAATTTTCGCCTTGGGCGATATTTCGGCTCTTGGACTTATTTCGCTCATTGCTTGTTCAATTAGAAATTAGTAATTAGTAATGAGTAATTATGATTACTTCTACAACAGAAGTTCCGATAGGATGCTGCAGAGTACATCCGGGCTTGCAGGGTAATCATAATTACTCATTACTCATTTCTCATTACCCATTATTTGCTGCCTCCTCCCAGTGCCTGATAGAGGTTCACCACGGCCTGCATCTTCTGGAAGTCGTCGGTGACCTTCGATATGCGGGCGTTGAGCAGCGATGTCTGTGCCTGTATGACCTCGAGGTAGCTGCTGCCCTTTGAGGTGTACAGCTGCCTGGTGTCTTCGACGTTCTTCTTGAGCACCTCCACCTGCTTCTGGTCCAGCTGGCTGCGCTCGTCGCTGCTGTTGTAGGCCAGCAGTGCGTTGCTCACCTCGTTGCCTGCTTTCAGTATGAGGTTCTGCCAGGTGTTGAAGGCCTGCTCCTGCTGAGCCTTGGCCACCTTCAGCCCGGCCACTATCTGTCCGTGCTGGAAGATGGGCTGCGTGAGGCTGCCCACTGCCGATAGGAGCCACTTGCCGGGGTTGACGACTGCTCCGAGGTTATTGGTGAACATGGCGTTGCCCGAGATGGTGATGTTCGGGTAGAAGCGCGAGCGCGCCGTCTCCACGCCGTAGAAGCACTGTGCCAGCTGCATCTCGGCGGCGTGCACGTCGGCACGGTTCGAGAGCAGCTCGATGCCTACGCCTGCCGAGAACTTCGTGGGCAGCGACTGTCCGTAGAAGGTGCCTCGGTCTATGTGGTGCCCGGCCTCGTTGAGCAGCAGTGACATGGCGTTCTCCATCTCGCGAATCTGGCGCTTCAGGTCCACGGCCTGCGCCTGTATCTGGTAGTAGCTGGCCTCTGCGCTCTGCACGCTGGTGCTGCGGGCGCGCCCCAGCTGCATCTGCAGCTGCATCATGTCCCACGTCTCCTTCACCAGTCCCTGCATGTCGGTGACGATGGCCAGCTGCTCGTCGAGCATCATCAGCGTGTAGTAGAGGTTGGCCACGCCACAGATGATGCCCGTCTGGGCTGCCACCTGGTAGTCGCGTGCCATCATGAGCTGTGCCTGTGCCGACCGCTTCTGCGAGAGTATGTTTCCGAAGAGGTCGACGCTCCAGCTGGCCGAGATGGGCAGCTGGTAGGTCTTCGAGGCCGATGCGCCGTCGGTCATCACTCGGCTGATGGTGCCCTGCGGGGCTATGGCCACGCTGGGCAGGAAGGCCAGCTTGGCCACCTTCAGCATGTCCTCCATCATCTTCACGTTCAGCGCGGCGTTGCGCAGGTCGGTGTTGTTGGCAAGTGCCGTCTCGATGAGCGACTGCAGCTGCGGGTCGGTGAAGACCTCGCGCCAGGGCAGCTGCCCGAAGTTAGGGTCGCTGTTCAGCAGCAGCGTGTCGGCATCGCTCTGCACGTCGCGTATGAGGCCCGTGGCGTTCACGTCGCCGGGGCGCTCGTACTTGTCGTAAAGACCGCAGCTTGACAGCAGAAAAACTGCGGAAGAAATTATTATTACCTTTTTCATATTCTTCTTTAGTCTACTTCTCAAGTTGATATTCCATGGGTCGCTTCGCATATTGCTGCAGCTCGGTGGCCACGTCGGGATTCTCCTCGTCGCCTTCGAACTTCATGGGCTTGATCTTCTCCTGCAGGCTCTGGAAGATGACGAACAGGGCGGGCACCACGAATATCTGCAGCAGCGTGCCTATGAGCATGCCGCCCACGGCAGCGGCTCCGAGCGTCTGGTTGCCGTTCTTGCCCACGCCGCTGGCGAACATCAGGGGCAGCAGGCCGATGATCATGGCGAGCGACGTCATGAGGATAGGACGCAGACGGGCTGCGGCACCCAGCACGGCGCTCCACGTGATGGCCATACCCGTCTGGCGGCGCTCCAGTGCGAACTGCACTATCAGGATGGCGTTCTTAGCCAGCAGGCCGATGAGCATGATGAGCGATATCTGCATGTAGATGTCGTTGGCGTGGCCGAAGATCATGGTGAAGAGGAAGCAGCCTGCCAGTCCGAAGGGCACGGAGAGGAGCACTGCCAGTGGCAGGATGTAGCTCTCGTACTGTGCCGACAGGATGAGGTAGATGAACATGAAGCAGAGCAGGAAGATGAGCGCCGTTGAGTTCGACGACTTGGCCTCCTCGCGCGTCAGTCCGCTGTAGTCGTAGGTGTAGCCCGTGGGCAGCACGTCGGCAGCCACCTCCTGTGCGGCCTTGATGGCCTCACCGGTAGAGTAGCCTCCGGCCACGGTGGCCGTGACGTTGATGGAGGTGAACAGGTTGAAGCGGCTGATGTTCGTGGGTCCGTAGACGCGCTGCAGCGAGCAGTACTCCAGGATGGGCGACATGCCGGCCGGGGTGCGCACGTAGATGTTGTTCATGCTCTCGGGAGTCATGCGCGTGTCGGGCGAGCCCTGCACCATCACGCGGTAGAGCTTGCCGAAGGCGTTGAAGTTAGAGGCGTACATGCCGCCGTAGTAGCCCTGCAGCGTGGTGAGGATGGTGGTGGGCGAGATGCCGCTCTGCTTACACTTGGCCACGTCGATGTGTATCATGTACTGCGGGTACGAGGGGTTGTAGCTGGTCTGGGCCATCTGTATCTCGGGCCGCTTGTTCAGCTCGGCAATGTAGTTGGTGACGATGCCGAAGAACTTCTCCAGCGAGCCGCCGGTACGGTCCTGCATGACCAGCGAGAGGCCGCTGTTGGCCGAGAAGCCGGGAATCATGGGAGGCGAGAAGGCCAGGATCTTGGCGTCCTTGATGTGGGCCGTCTTCAGGAAGATTTGTGCTACCACGCCGCTGGCCTCGCTGGGGTTGAGGAAGAAGCGGTAGATGCCGTCGCCCTGCCACAGTCCGCTGATCTTCCACCACAGTCCGCTGAAGAATCCCTTCATACGCTCTGAGAAGGGCTTCAGCTTGATGATGAACGTGGCCTGGTCGGAGCCCGAGCCGGCAATGAAGTTGTAGCCCTGAATCTGCTCACGGCTCTGTATGGCGGGGTCGGCAGCCAGGATGCTGTCCACCTCGTTGATGATCTGCTTGGTGCGGGCCACGCTGGTGGCAGGCGGCATGGAGATGGTGCAGAACACGGTGCCGGTGTCCTCGTCGGGCACCAGGCCGGTCTTCGTCACCGACATCGTGCCCACCAGGGCTGCGATGCCCACCACGACGATGACGCCGATGAGCACGGGCTTGCGCACCGTCTTCTCCACGCGCTTCTTGTACTTGCCCAGAATCTTGTCGTAGGCGGTGTTGAAGGCCAGGTGGAAGCGGTCAATGCGGCTCATCTTCTTTTCCTTGCCGTTCTCGTCGTGCGGCTTCAGGAAGATGGCGCACAGGGCCGGCGAGAGGGTCAGGGCGTTCAGGGCCGAGATGAAGATGGAGACGGCCATGGTCACGCCGAACTCGCGGTAGAAGGTACCCGTGGTGCCGCCGATGAACGACACGGGGATGAACACCGAGGCCATGACGAGGGTGATGGAGATGATGGCGCCCGA
>DGHX01000053.1:0-647 GCA_002392835.1 Prevotella sp. UBA3837
TCCCAGGCGTCGGGCAAGGCGGCAGCAGCTCCCCTCCATTGTAGGGGAGGGGTCGGGGGTGGGGTCAGTAAATTACACAAAAAAAAAATCCTGTAAAATCGATTAGAAGATTATCGCATTGCAAATGCTTATACTCAACGCGACAGGATTCTTGGACAAGCCAAGCGTCACCCTTCGGGATGCCGAGCGGCAAATCCTGCCGAGCCCCCTCCCCTCCAGCCGAGTCCCTCCTCTCCTGCCGAGCCCCCTCCCCTCCGGCCGAGCCCCACCTCACCGCCAGTCGGACTCCTCCTCACCGCCAGTCGGGCCTCGCGCGCATATATACGCGCGCGTGAGCGATTTTTGGTTGCACCGGCGTTCATTTTGGTTGCACCGGCGTTCATTTTGGTTGCACCAGTGTTCATTTTGGTTGCACCGGCGTAAAAAACATCTTGATTGCACCGGCGTGCATTTTGGTTGCACCTTAAGCTGAATATCAGCCAGTTACAACGGCGAATCGTTTTGGTTGCACCGAAAATATCTATATTTTTGCACCTGCCGGTTGATGATCAGCAGGAAAAAGCGACCAATCATTGAGAAACGGGTTGCAGGACATAATTCCCAGTCGGGGCATTATTCTCTGCGGCCCACTTTTTTTCATAAACGGC
>DGHX01000053.1:773-7617 GCA_002392835.1 Prevotella sp. UBA3837
TTTTCATAAACGGCCCGCTTTTTTTTGTCCCAGGCCCTGGGACATTTTTTTACGGGCTACTTCCACAGCTTTTCATTCCGTTTACCAACTATCCTCCCTCCACCCTTCACCCTCCACCCTCCACCAACTCCCTCCCCCCTCCCCGGTGCAACCAAAAAAGCACTCACGCGCGTGCGACACGCGCGCGCGTAAGGACAAAAATGAAGCGGGCAGGCTGCCCGGTATGGCTGCCTGCCCGCTTGATGGTTATAAGAGTTCGGTGTACTTACTTCACCAGCACCTTCTCGGTGCGTGTGGTGCCGTCGCTCATGTGCTTCACCATGATGGTGACACCCTTCTGAGCGCTCATCACGCGGCGACCGTTCAGGTCGAAGAGCTCGATGGCGCGCACGCGAGCCTCGCCCAGCGGGTTCTCGTCGATGCGGTCCAGATAAGCCTGGTTGTAGTCGAAGCCCACGGCGGGAGCCGTCATCACCACGCGTACCTCGTTGAAGAAGACGTTGGAGTTGGCGTCGGCGCTGATACCCATGACGAGCTTGCCGTCGGTGACGACGATCTCAGGAATCTCAAGCACGCCGTGGCCGCTGCTCATCATAGGATAGCTCTGTCCGAGCTGCTGCAGCACTGCCGTTCCGGCATACTCGCCCTCGGGCGTTGCCGATGTGCGTACGTAGAAGTAGCTGTTGCGGCCGTCGAACTCGCGCTCCAGAGCGGCTGCCTTCACGGTGTAGACACCGGCGGGCAGTGTGGCCAGAGCCTGCTCAGCACGGAACTGGTTGTGCCAGCCCTCGAACATGGCGTCGGCGGGAATGACGTCGCTACCCTTTGCTGACCAACCGGTGCTCAGACCAGGAGCGCGGTAGGTGGTGTCGGCAGCCTCGGGGCAGTACCAGCCGGGAACATTCTCGGCGCTGAAGGTGTTGTTGCCCTGCGTCTTGTAGATGTTCGGGTTCTTCACGAAGACCGTCATGTCGTAGGAAGGAGTGGCGATGACCTCACTCGTCTCGGGATCGACCTCGGGAGTGAACAGGGTGTTGTCAGCGTTCTTCAGCTGTCCGTAGAGCTCGGTCTTGGTGCGCTTCATCAGGGCCTCGGCCATGCGGTCGTCGTCGCCGAGCACCTGGTTAGCCTCGACGAGCAGAGGATCGTCCTCGGCTACGCCCAGTGCCTGCAGTCCGGCGATGCCCAGGCGCAGACGCTCGAAGAGCACTGCATAACCGGTCATGTCAGGACGCGATGCGCCAGTGGTGAACATGGCCTCGACCATGCTGATGGCCTGCTGCAGCTCGCTGATGGCGGTCTCCAGCTCGGCGTCGTCGGTGAGCTCGCGGCCCAGGTACTTGTCGGCCACGGCCTTCACGTCGGTATAGAACTGCGTGGTAGCGAACTTCGAGCCCTCGTACTGCTCGGTCAGGTCCTGAGCGCGGCTGGGCAGCGGGTCGTAGGTGTCGCAGTTGGTGTGGTGCTTGGTCATGGCGGCCACGGCAGCCTCCAGGTCGGCCACGGCCTGCATCACCTTCGTGGGAGCGGTGAAGGTGGTAGCCTCCACGGTCTTGATGAGCTCGTCGAGAGCGGTGTAGGCAGCACCGGCATAGCGCTCGCTGCTGTTGGCATCGCGGCTGGCCTTGGCGTTGTCGAGAGCCACCTGCAGCTTAGCCATCTCCTGTGCACCCATGGTGGCGGGCACGTAGTCGAGCTTCACATTGGCCAGCAGCATCTCGTTGAAGCCGGGCGATGTCCAGCGCAGACGATAGTTGCCTGTGGCGGGAACCTTGAAGCTGATGTCAGTAGCGGTAGAGCCGGTGACGGGGGCACTGGTGTTGCCGTTCACGTTGGGCTGATTCTCCACGGCCTGGGTGAGCACCTCGATGTCATCGTCGTCGAGGATGCTGAAGGTCATGTCCTTACCGTTATCCTTCCACTGAGCGGAGTTGAAGTGCAGGTTGTAGTTCTTGCCGGCCTCGAGGGTGAGCATGTGCTCCTCGAACTCGGCCACCTTCTCGGCCTGTACACCGCCGATGGCCTCGCGCTCGGCAGCCGTCGTGCCATACTGCACGTAGCCCTCGCGCCAGTAGAGACCCTTGGTGAAGTCGCCACCCTCGGGGAATCCGAACATACGGGCACCGCCGCTGCTGTAGTCATTGCCCGACAGACGGTAAGCGTTCTGATAATAGATGAGGTAGCCAGCGGGCACGGAGTTGTTGTTGCAGTCAAGGAAGAGCTGCGGGGCGATGAGTGTTGCGGGCTGGTCGTTGGGGTCGATGACCAGGGGTCCGAAGCTCAGGCGCAGCTTGTACTCGCCCACTTCGCCGAGGCCGACCTTCTCGCCTTCCACATTCATGATTCTCAATTCATACTCGCCCTTGAGTTCGTCAGTGGCGGTGCGGGTGAGAGTGATTTCCTCGGCAAAGTCGTTGGCCGGAGCCACGGTGAGCTTCTCCTTACCTAAGGTGGCCGTCAGGGAGGCGGTGTTCACCTTGTGGTCGAACACCAGCTTGAAGTCCTTCATCGTGGTGGGCAGGTTGAACGAGCCGTCCTCGGGGTCGGCGCTCACCAATGCAGGTGCGCCATAGAGGTACGAGAAAGCCGTACCAAGGCCGTCGCTGTCGTCGAAAGTGGCCAGGATGTTGGTGAAGGTGGGCACAGGCTCTCCCTCGTACTTGCCGGCGGTGTAGATGATCTGGTGCTCGGCATCAGTGGGGTTGGTGAAGTTGACGATGTACTCAGCCTCGTCGTTCATTGAGAAACCATCGTCGATGAAGATCCAGAGGTTGCCGTCGCTGCGGCCCTCTACCGACAAGATGGTGGTGGGCTGTCCGTCGACGGTGACGGTGGCCAGCTCGTTGGGGAAGACGAGCTGCGGCTGTCCGCAGGCCTTCACCAGGTCGGCAATGTTGGTAGCCTTGCCGAATTTCACGCGCACTTGGTCATAGCAGTAGTTAGCCGAGATGAGCGAGATGGGGCTCTGCTCCTCGTAAATCTCGAATGCGATGTTGTCGAAGTAGAATTTGTTGGAGACGTCCTTGTCGTTGTTCAGGTCGAAGGCCACGCTGCCCAGACCGTCGCTGCCGGCCTGTCCGCTGGTGATGGTTCCCTCGAAGGTGTAGGTCTTCCACTCGTCGTTCACGTCGAAGTTGGTGATGAAGCCGTCGTGCCAGGCGCGGGGCTCGCCCTGTGCGCTGGTGGAGATGGTGGCGGCACGGTCGGCACGGATGTCGATGCTCAGGCGCCACTGCGTGCCCTCGGGCAGGAACTTGTTCATCTTCAGGAAGAACTGGGTGTTCCAGGTCTCGGTGGCGTTGTCGTCGCTGGCGACGAGGGCTGCACGCGAGCCGTTCACGCCGACACCCTCAACGATGGTGGGGCGGTCGTTGGCGGTGTTGCCGTTGTTCGGGCCGTTCTTCGACACGGGGAAGCTCTCCAGGTCGTCACCCTCGAAGTCGCCGTTCTCTATCATGGGAATCCAGCCGGTGACGGGCTTCACGGTGCCGTCGAGCACGATGCTGCGCACGGTGCCGCCCTGTCCGCTCCAAGGAATCTTGATGGCGTTCAGGTGCAGATACTCATAGCTGCTGAGGTCGAAGACCACCTTGCCGTCGTCGCCGATGGGCTGGACGATCTCCACATAGCCGGCGCCGTCGGCATCGCCTACGGAGTATTTGCCGTCGGCATCGGGCTGCACGGCGGGCTCACGGTTCAGCATCAGACGGATGTTCATGCCGGGGGTTCCCGTCACGGTCATGGTCTTCGTGCCGGTGATGTCGGCATACCACAGATAGTACACGTTGGGGCTACCATAGATTGTAGCTCCCAGCCCGAGGTTCTCGTAGAGTGCATAGCTGCACCCGAAGGCACCGTTGTTCTTCGGCTCGGGTTCCGGGTCGGCCACCACGTTGGCACCGGGCAGCGGGCTGTCCCATGCCTTGAACATGGCGGGGTCGAGGTCGGCCTGCACGGCACTGGCGCTCTGCACGCCCACGATGGTGAGCAGCAGCGTCATAAGCATCATGTAAGTTTTTCTCATAGGTAAAATGTTTTGTTAGTTAATAAAATAATTGTCAGTTTTCTGGGTGCAAAGATAAGTCTGTTTCAGCAAACGGGCTTTTGCGCTTGTTTCATTGTTTTTCTTTTTTGTAAAAAGCAGGGGAAAGACCGCAGAATTGCAGTCTTTCTCCTGTCTTTGCCCGACTGGCGGCTACGGCAGCAACAGTTCGTCGTCCTCCTCCTCGTCGGTGTCCCACACGCTGCGACGGCGGCGGCGCGTCAGCACTTCATACTCGGGATTGGCATAGTCCTCGTACACCTTCTTGCCCACGGGCGAGTTGACCATCAGGTTCTGTGCCTGCACCAGCACCTGGCTGGTGAGAGGCTGTTGATATGTCTTTTTCATGTCTTCAGGATTAAAATGCTGAACTTCCCCCACCCTTTTATAATAACCACAGATTACACAGATTAAACGGATTTTGGCTACGCCGACTTTTTGTTGCGCAGATTTCGATAGGATTACACAGATTACGGCACGTATTAATCTGTGAAATCATTTTAAAATCGCCGCTACGCGGTTGCAATCGTTTGTTAATCTGTGACATCTGCGTAATCTGTGGTTATTATAATAGGGTGGGAAACTTTAATTAAAATGTTACTTGACCATGACCTTGCGGCCGTCGATGATGTAGAGTCCCTTCGCGGTGGGCAGCACGCGCTGGCCCTGCAGGTTGTAGGCAGGGGCTGCGGGTTCCGTGGCGGTCAGCGTGCTGATGGCTGTTGTCTGTCCGGGATAGGCGATGCGCAGCTGGCGGGCCGACGAGGCGGCGGTGAGGTAGGCGCGGAAGGGCTTCACGGCGATGCTGCCCTCCTTGGCCACCTGGTAGAAGCCGACGCCCTGCTCCTGGTTCTGCAGCACATAGCTGCCGACGGGGGCGAAGGTCTGCTGCAGCACGCCGGTGAGGGCGCCCTCGGTGCAGGGGGCATCGGCGCTGACGGCAGCGGCCGAGGCGGTGAAGGTGGCGGCGCCGCTGCCGTTGAGCAGCACGGGCGTGGCGGCGGGAAGGGTGCCGCTGACCTCGGTGGCCGTGGCCTCGTCGCCGCCGCTGTAGGTCAGCGTGTAGGCGGTGATGCCCTCGGGCAGCGCGGCCTGGAAGGGAAGCACCAGGGTGCCGCAGCCGGCAGCAGCGCTGACGGTGGTCTGGTAGGTGGCCTCAGCGGCAGTGAAGCTGACGGGAGCCTTGAAGTCGTAGCCGTCGGCGAGCACCAGTCGGGCGCACTGGCCGTCGACGATGACGTTCTGGGCGTTCTGCACCATACCCTCAGCGGCAACGATGAGGCAGTTGGGGTTGGCGGTGGTCAGCTCTATGGCCTTCGTCACGCCCGTAGCATCGATGCCGGTGGCAGCAGCGTCGGCCAGGGCAGCCTCAACAGAGGGCGTCATGGCTCCGCCGCCGGTGATGATATAGTTGTAGGGTGAGGTGACGTCCTTCTTATAGAGGACTATCTTTGTAAGGACGCCTGTTGCGCCGTCCCACGGGAACTTGACACAGTTAAGCTGCTTTACTGACAGTTCGCTCAGGTCGAAAGAATAATATCCGTCAGCATCGAGCGCCATGGTCTTGTCAAGCTTATTGGCACTGTTCCAGTTAAAGAGCACGCGGAAGCTCTTTCCTGGTGTTCCATAGACGCGCATCTCGTCATAGTCAGCCAAATCGACATACTGTGTTCCGTCGATGTTGTTTCCCATGCCATAGATGGTACTGCCCTGCCCCATTGACTGGCCAAAATGGTTTTCACAGCTGCCCTGATACATTTCCGTTGTCAGCGGTGTCTCGTGGGGGTTGCTGGCCATGAGCACCGAGAACTTCAGTGTGATGCCGGTGATGGTCTGCGTGCCGGCCTGGCTGACATTCCAGCGCCAGGTGGTTACATGTGCGGGGTCGCCGAAATCATTGACATACTGGGCCAGGTCGCCACGACCCATGATGTTGCTCCAGAAACCCTTGGTGCCAATCTCGAAGTTGCTGAACAGCACGGTGCCGCTCTGGTTGACGGTGAAGCCGGTCAGTGCCGAGAGGTCGATGCCCTCAGCGGGGAAGTTGATGGCCAGGCGGCCCCAGGTGGGAGCGCCTTCCTCACCAAGGGTGCTGGTGAGCAGGCCCGTCTCGTCATTGAGGGTCAGACAGCCGCTGGCCACGAGGTCGGTCTTGTCGACGACGGCGGTACCCGTATCGTCGATGTCGAGGGTGAAGGGTTTCTGCAGGTAGGGCTTGCCCACGATGTCGACGGAGCCTTTGCCGCTGGCACCGCCGAAGCTGATGGTGGTAATCTGGCTCAGGTCGATGCCCTTCGTCTCATTGCGCTCAGCAAAGACGAGGTTCTTCTCGCCGGCGCTGTAGAAGACAATGGTGGCCACGGCCGTACTGCCGTTCATGAAGCAGACGCGGTAGGGGCCGTCGACATAGTTCGCCGTGGTCAGGTGCAGCGACTGATACTGCGCCAGCTCGCCGTTGGCGAAGGTGAAGATGGGCATGAGGTTGCTGTAGCTTTGGGTCCAGGTGTAGGTGCCGGTCTCGGCATTCCATGTGCCTTGGTTGGCCGGTGTGCCATAGGTGGCATAGAGCTTGGTGGCATTTGCGCCGCTCACCGCCAGCAACAGCAGTGCGAGGGTGAGAAAAAGTTTTGATAGTTTGTGCATAGTATTGTTATTAGTTTAGTAAAAACATGGCTGCAAAAGTACTATATTTCGTGGCGCGCCGCTTTTCAGTATGTCTCAAAAGTTTATCAATTCGGGGATTCTGCGAGATTCTGCGTGGGGGATATTACTGACCCCACCCCCGACCCCTCCCCTACAAGG
>DGHX01000106.1:0-197 GCA_002392835.1 Prevotella sp. UBA3837
CAGATGGTGGCCGACGGCGTTGAACCGCGCAGTCTGGCACCCAATCCAGACAGCAAGCAGAGCCTGGTGGAGGCCAGCACAAAGCCTTTCTTCGGCGGAACGTTTACTCCGCTGCCCCAGTGGACAGGCAACCGCGGCGAGGCAGCCATCGGCGACAAGTATCGCGAAGCGTGCTGGAACCCCGTTCTCTTTGAGAC
>DGHX01000106.1:261-4502 GCA_002392835.1 Prevotella sp. UBA3837
CCCAGCGGCGAGCTGCAGCTTTATTTCAAGATCGGTCCGAACGTGGCGGGCTGGAAAGGCTGGCGCGTGACGTCGAAAGACGGCGGCAAGACCTGGAGCAAGCGAGAACCGCTGCCCGACGGCTTGTACGGTCCGGTGAAGAACAAGCCTCTGCTGTTGCCACCGTCGCGCTTCACCAATAGCGCCAACAGCCTGGCTGCGAAAAACGGTCGCATCCTCGCCCCGACAAGCGACGAGCGCGACGGCTGGAAGATATACTTCGAATACAGCGACGACATGGGAAAGACATGGCAGCGCACCGACTTTGTCAAGGCTCCCGAGGGCGTGAAGGCCATACAGCCAGCCATCCTGCTGCTGAAGGACGGGAGGCTGGAAGCGCTCTGCCGCACGCGCAGCCGCCACATCGGAATCACCTACAGCAGCGACAACGGTCTGACGTGGACTCCGCTGGAGCTCATCGACATGCCCAACAACAACAGCGGCATCGACGCCGTGACACTGGCTGACGGCCGCCACGCGCTCATCTGCAACGACTGGCCCATAGAGCCGACGAAGGAAAAGGGCGCACGAACACCGCTCTCCGTGCTGCTTTCCGAAGACGGACGGACGTGGCATCACTTCCAGACACTGGAGGACAGTCCCATCTCGCAGTATTCCTATCCGTCGATAATACAATCGCGCGACGGTCATCTGCACGCCATATACACCTGGCGGCGTCAACGCATCAAGCACGTCGAGCTGGTGCAGTATCGCGCTCCCGTCATCAAACAATAAAAAAGCAAGTCTCGGAAGTCTTGGAGTTGCAGGAGTTACAGGAGTTGCAGGAGTTCAGACGTTACCTTCATTAGCTCCATTTAAAGAACCGCAGAGAACACCCGAACTCCTAAACACCTGAATGTCAAGTAAAAAAGACAACCTTTGAAAAAAGCGAGAAATGAATCGAAAGCATAACAATATGAAGAAAACTGTTCTATGCCTGATGATGACACTCATCGGGATGGTTGCCAACGCGCAGGAAACGTCGGTAGCCGGATTCTATCCGCTGAACGGAAGCGGTCGCATTGTCTACAACTTCAACCCCGGCTGGCGTTTCCATCTGGGCGACGTGGCCCATGGTGAGGCCACCACGCTCGACGACTCCCGATGGGAGGTGGTGAGCGCGCCACACACCTCGCGACTGGAACCCGCCGAGGTGAGCGGAAGCCGCAACTATCAGGGCATCAGCTGGTACAGAAAGACCTTCACAATGCCCGATGAAATGGGCGAAAAACAGGTGAAACTGCACTTCGAGGCCATCATGGGCAAGCAGCAGGTCTACGTGAACGGACGGCTGGTGACCGAGAACAAAGGCGGCTACCTGCCCATCATCGTCAACCTGACCGAGCAGGACGTGAAGGCCGGCGACACCTGTCTGATAGCCGTGAAGGCCGACAACAGCGACGACAAGGACTACCCGCCGGGAAAGAAACAGACGCAGCTCGACTTCTCCTACCACGGTGGCATGTACCGTGACGTGTGGCTCATCGGCAAGTCGGCTGTCAGCATCACCGACGCGCTGCAGCGCAACCAGGTGGCCGGAGGTGGCGTCTTCATCCACTATGGCGACATCAGTGAGCAGCGTGCACAGCTGTTCGTCAACGTAGAGGTTGGCAACAGCGACGGACGGAAAGTGCGTCCAACCATTGTAGTGCGGGTGAAAGATGCCGACGGGAAGACCGTCAAGACGATGCGTCAGGCGGTAAGCCTGCCCGCTGCGAAGGGTTCCTTTGCCACCGCCACCCTCCAGGCCACGATAGCGCGACCTCACCTTTGGTCGCCCGAAGACCCCTATTTATATAAGGTGGAGGTGCAGGTCATGGACGGCAAGCACAGTCTGGACGGCGGCGTCATCCGCACGGGCATACGCCGCGCAGAGTTCCGCGGCAAAGACGGTTTCTGGCTCAACGGCCGGCCCTACCACCAGCTCATCGGCGGCAACCGCCACCAGGACTTTGCCTATGTGGGCAATGCCCTGCCCAACAGCCAGCAGTGGCGCGACGCCAAACGACTGAAAGACGCGGGCATGGACATCATCCGCGCCGCCCACTATCCGCAGGACCCCTCGTTCATGGATGCCTGCGACGAACTCGGACTCTTCATCATCGTGCCTACACCCGGATGGCAGTACTGGAACAAAGATCCGCAGTGGGCCGAAATGGTTCACCAGAACACGCGCCAGATCATCCGTCGCGACCGCAACCACCCGTCGGTGCTGATGTGGGAACCGATTCTCAACGAGACCCGCTATCCCGAGGACTTCGCCCTGAAGGCCCTGCAGATAACCCGCGAGGAGTATCCTTTTGAAGGACGTCCCGTGGCCGCTGCCGACCTGAACTCGGCGGGCGTGAAGGACAACTACGACGTGCTCTACGACTGGGCCGACAACATCGGGACAGGGAAATACGACACCGACAAGTGCATCTTCACCCGTGAATGGGGCGAATATGTGGACGACTGGTATGCCCACAACGCCATCAACCGCGCCGCCCGCCCGTGGGGAGAGCACGCCATGCTGAAGGCATCGCTGTCGCTGGCCGACACCTATGGCATGATGTTCCGCGGACAGCGGCAGTTCATCGGTGGCTGTCTGTGGCATCCGTTCGACCACCAGCGCGGCTATCATCCCGATGCCTACCTGGGCGGCATCTACGACGCCTTCCGCCAGAAGAAGTATGCCGCCGAGATGTTTATGTCGCAAATCCCCATCTCTTCCACAACATCGACGCCAAAAGAAGTCTCTTCGGAGGCCGTAAGGGGGGCTGATGCCTTCCTCTTCATCGCCCACGAAATGACACAGTTCTCTCCCGAGGACGTGACCATCTTCACCAACTGCGACAGCGTGCGTCTCACGGCGCTGGGCGGCTGGAAGCAGCAGACGCTGCCGGTGGTGCACAACAGCGAGGGCATTCCCAACGCGCCGGTGGTGTTCAAAGGGTTCTGGGATTTCTGGAAGGCGCGCGAAATCAGCTACACGAAGCGCAACTGGCAGGGCGTGACGATGGTGGCCGAGGGCATCAAGGACGGCAAGGTGGTGTGCACGGAGACGAAGATGCCGTCGCGCCGCAGTACAAAACTGCGTCTCTACGCCGATGAAATGGGCAAAAAGCTTGTGGCCGACGGCTCCGACTTCATCGTCGTGGTGGCTGAGGTAACCGACGACAACGGCAACGTGCGGCGGTTGGCCCGCGAGAGCGTTCTCTTCACCGTGGAGGGCGAAGGCGAGCTGATGGGCGGACCGGAGATACAGGCCAACCCGAGGCTTGTGGAATGGGGCAGCGCGCCGGCTCTAGTGCGCAGCACACACAAGGCTGGACGCATACGCATCATAGCGCGTCCACTCTTCGAGGGCGCCCACGCTCCACAGGCCGACACATTGGAGATAGAGAGCGTGCCATACGTTGAATTCAGGCAGATTGGTCTCAGTCGCAAGGCAGCCGAAACATCGGTGAGAAAAGCCACCAACCCGCAGTCTGCACCTGCCATCACCGACGAGGAGCGCCGCAAGATGCTCGAGGAAGTGGAGCAGCAACAGCAGGACTTCGGAATACAATAACACACTCCCCTGCACAATCTGGCCACGGACACACTCGAAGTTTATTTGCCACGGACTCACACGGACTGAATTTCGCCTGCGGCGCTACACGAATATGCACGAATAAACATGAATGAAACAATAGTATTTGTGAATCATTAAATGGGTATTCATGGACATTCGTGTAGCGCCGCAGGCGAAGATCAGTCCGTGATAGTCTGTGGCAAAAAGAAGGCTCCGTGTTTGTCCGTGGCTAAAGAAACATAGAAAACGGCCCGTTTCATCGAGGATGATGAAACGGGCCGTTTGTTGTTATAGGGTCTTGGAGCGACTATTCGTCGATGTCAGACCAGATGCCAGTCGTCTCCTTGGCGGTGCCTTCGTTCTTACCGGGAGTGTTGTCTACGGGCACGTCGCCTGCACTGGCTATCTGCATGATGGCCTCGATGTTGATGATGCGCACGGCCACCTGCGGAGCGATATATGCTTTCTTTTCCATTCTTGATGAATTGTTGTTGATGATGTTTTATGAATTACTTGCGAACAACCTTCTTTCCATTGATGATGTAGACGCCCTTCTGCGGCTGGCTCACCTTCTGACCGTTCAGGTTGTACATGTCGCTGGTGCTGTTGTTGAGGAGCTCATCGAGCGAAATGCCTGTGGTATCAC
>DGHX01000063.1:0-8809 GCA_002392835.1 Prevotella sp. UBA3837
AAGTTCATCTGGACCCACGATGCCTTCCGTGTGGGTGAGGACGGTCCTACCCACGAGCCCGTGGAGCAGGAGGCACAGATCCGACTGATGGAGAAGCTGAAGAACCACCACGGCCGCAACTCGATGCTCGTGCTGCGCCCCGCCGATGCCGAAGAGACCACCGTCTGCTGGCGCATGGCCATGGAGAACACCGCTACGCCCACGGCACTCATCTTCAGCCGCCAGAACATTGAGAACCTGCCCGAGGGCAACGACTACAGCCAGGCTACGAAGGGAGCATACGTCGTGGCAGGCAGCGACGAGGACTACGACGTCATACTGCTGGCCTCCGGTTCCGAGGTGTCGACGCTGGAAGCCGGTGCCAAGCTGCTGCGCCAGGACGGCGTGAAGGTGCGCATCGTCAGCGTGCCCAGCGAGGGCCTCTTCCGCTCGCAGCCTGCCGAGTATCAGCAGCAGGTGCTGCCCGCAGGAAAGAAGAAGTTTGGCATGACCGCCGGACTGCCCGTCACCCTGGAGGGACTCGTGGGAGCCGACGGCTGCGTATGGGGCCTGCAGAGCTTCGGCTTCAGCGCTCCCTACAAGGTGCTCGACGAGAAGCTGGGCTACACCGGACAGAACGTCTACGAGCAGGTGAAGAAGCTGCTGGCATAAACCACTGACATGCCAGCAACACAACATAGTTCGCGCAACGCTGACTTAGAGATGGAGAAGAAACAGATACTCTGCATAGGTCACATCACCCACGACCGCATCATCACTCCTCAGACTCCTAAAGGTGTTGACTGCGCAGGCGGTACTGCCTACTATGTGGCATGGGCCATGCAGCATTTGCCCCATGATGTGAGCTTCGGGGTGATTACTGCCGTGGGCAGCGACCTGAAGCACGAAGTGGACAAGCTTCTTCACAATGGCACAGACATTGTGGACCTGGGCAGCGACACCAGCGTTTTCTTTGAGAATGCCTATGGCGAGAACATGAACAACAGGCGACAAAGGGTGCTGTCGAAGGCAGCACCCTTCACTGTTGCCCAGCTGCAGCAGGCCGAGGCCGAGGTCTTCCACCTGGGCACGCTGCTGCACGATGACTTCTCGCCCGAGGTGGTGGAGTATCTGGCCACCAAGGGGCGTGTGTGCGTCGACGTGCAAGGCTACCTGCGCGAGGTGCGCGGACAGAAGGTGTACGCCGTGGAATGGCGCGACAAGCTGCGCGTGCTGCGCTGCACCGACATACTGAAGGTGAACGAACACGAGGTGGACGTGCTCACCGACGGCGAGCGCGACCTGCACCGTGCGGCGCGCCTCATCAGCTCATGGGGCGTGCGCGAGGTGCTCATCACGCTGGGCAGCTATGGCTCCGTCATCTACGACGGCCAGCGCTTCTACGACATTCCCAGCTATGCACCCCGCCAGGTGGTGGATGCCACAGGCTGCGGCGACACCTATGCCGCAGGATATCTCTACGCCCGCGCCAAGGGTGCCGACTGCGATGAGGCCGGACGCCTGGCGGCAGCCATGTGCACACTGAAGCTGCAGCATACCGGGCCCTTCGATGCCAACATCGATGAGGTGCGTGCCATATACAGAAAAGCTTAACCCCTTACTGATATGAAGAAGAAATACCTGACGATGGCCGTGGCCGCCATCTTCGCCACGGCCTCCATCTGCTCATGCGGAGGAAAGGACAAGGGCAGCAAGGAGCGCGATGATGACGACGTGGAAGCCTACGAGGATGACGACGAGGACGCTCCTGACGCCGACGTCACTGACCAGACGAATGCATGGATGTCGCAAGACCTGGCCACCTTCGACCTGCACGGACGAGTGGTCGAGGTCAGCTACGACAAGGACCACCACACACAGGTGAACATCGTGTTCAGCGACAAGGGAAAGCTGCGCACCCTGAAGCGCATGAACGGACAGCAGGTGGCTGAGACGGCCACCGTGACGCGCGACGAGTTTGGGCGCATAGTGGCCATCAGCTTCGAGGACGACGCACCCTGGGAGACACGACTCAGCTACGACGGCGACGACGGCATGGTGCCCACTATGTATACGAATACCAACACCATGGGCAACTACACCATGTTTGAATACACGCGCGATGCCGATGGCAAGCTCATCAAGGCAGACTTCGAGGAGGCCATACACGGACAAACCGTGGAGACCGGAAAGCACACCGTCACACTCAGCGACTATGACGAACATGGCAACTGGCTCGTCTGTACCCACAACGACGGCGAATACGACTTCGTGACCATGCGAACCATCACCTACAGCGACGGAACGGTGTCGGAGCCGGAAGACCCCGCAATGCGAGACGAACTGATGGTCATGGACTTCATCACCGACATGTACAATCAGAGCCGCTATGAGGACTATGGATTCTTGCGCGAGCACTGCTCGCCACAGATGCTCCAATACCTGGCCGACAGCTACGAGTACGACGGCGAGGGACTGGCCGTGTGGCTCTTCCGCACATCAGCACAGGACGGCAAGCCCGGATACGCCGGAGAGAAGAACAAGGTGACAGACCTGCGCCGATTCAGCGCCGACGGATGGTGGACCTACAAGTTCACCGACGGAGGCTGGAAAGGCGAGAAGCGCATACGAGTGCTGGTGAAGGACGGCAAGTGCATCATCGACGACCTGGAGGACGTCTACGACGAATGCGCCGAGGCCAGCCAGCAGTAACGCACATCGCGGTTTGCTGAAGAAAGTCGGCCTTTCGCTGAAACCATTTGGTGCGGAAGACCGACTTTGCGTATCTTTGCACAAAAAATAACTCCCCTGAAATAATAAAACTCACCACTGAAATGAACAGGAAGCTATTTACAACCGCAGTGGCACTGCTGGCAGCAGGCGCACTGCAGGCACAGACGCTCAACGTCGTAGTGGGCAGCGTCACCTACCAGGTACCGGCGGCCCAGGCCGGAGAGATGGTGTACCAGGACGGACAGACCGTCAGCATCATGAACAAGACCTACACGCTGGCCGACGTGGACCAGATGTACATAGACAACACGGCCGTGACGGACTACACGGTGCAGGTGGAGTACAGCGGCACGACGGCACAGGTGAAGGTGGCCGGAAACGTGGCGAAGTACGTCGACGTCAGCGTCAGCGGTGCACACGTGGGCATCGTGCAGAGTGAACCCGACGCAGAGATTACCTACACGCTGAGCGGAACGGCCACCGACGGAGAGTTCTACCTGGAGGGCGACTACAAGGCCACGGTGGAGCTGGACGGACTGACGCTGACCAACCTGACGCCACAGTACAGCGGTGCGGCCATATACGTGAAGGACGGCAAGCGCATTGACATCAGCGTGAAGAAGGACACCGAGAACACGCTCACCGACTGCAGCGCACCCGGCGACGCTTACGCCCAGAAGGGATGCCTGTGGGTGAAGGGCCACGCCGAGCTGAAGGGCAAGGGCGTGCTGAACATCAACGGACGCTACGCCGAGGCACACGCCGTGAAGACGGGAGAGTACATGACGATGAAGAACTGCACGCTGAACATCCTGGCGGCAGGCAAGGACGGACTGCACGTGAACGAGTACTTCCTCATGGAGAGCGGCACGCTGACCGTCAGCGGGGTGGGGGACGACGCCCTGCAGGCGGAGCTCGACGGCACCACGAACACCGGAGAGACCACCGACCACGAGGACGAGGACTCGGGCAACATATACATCGACGGCGGCACGCTGACGCTGACCACCACGGCGGCAGGCACCAAGGGCCTGAAGAGCGACAGCACCGTGGTGGTGAACGGCGGCACGCTCACCATCAACGCCTCGGGAACCGTTGACACCAGCGACGCCTCGGACCCCTCGTACGTGGCAGGCATCGGCGCAGGCAAGTACGTGCAGAACGGCGGAACGGTAGCCATCACCGTGAAGGGGACGGCAGGACGTGGCGTGAAGGCCTGGGACATTGAGACCAACGGCGGCGAGCTGACCATCGTGAACAGCGCCGCTCCCACCACCGTCAGCAGCGACGTGAAGGGCGCCAAGGGCCTGAAAGCCCTGAACATGGCCCTCAACGCCGGCACCATCGCCATCACCATGAGCGGCAACGCCAGCAAGGCCATACGCTGCGGCGACGGCACACAGTCTGCATCAGGTGGTGGCGGCGGATGGCGTGCTCCCGGAGGCGGAGGTGGCTGGGGACCCGGCGGAGGCGGCGGCATGGGCGGCGGCTCTAAGTGGACCAACGTCACAGGCTCGTACACACAGGGCAAGAGCGACGGCACAGGACCCACGCTGACCGTCAGCCAGAAGGGCAGCGCATACAGCTCGTCATCGGCGAAGGCCATCAAGGCCATCTGTGCCGTCACCCTCTACGGCGGAACCACCGAGGTGGAGACCACCAGCAACGGCGCCGAGGGACTGGAGTCGAAGACCAGCATCGACATCCGCGGCGGGCAGCACTACTTCAAGTGCTATGACGACTGCCTGAACTCGGCAGGAAAGATCAGCTTCAACGGCGGTGTCACCGTGGCTTACTCCACCGGCAACGACGTCATTGACAGCAACGCAGGCACCACGGGGGCCATCACCATCGGCAACGGCTCAGTGCTGGCCTACATGACCAAGGGCGACCCCGACGAGGCCTTTGACTGCGACAACAACAACTACATACAGATCACCGGCACGGGCATCGCCATCGGAGCCGGAGGGGCACAGAGCAGCACCACGGGCACTATCAGCAATGCCGCACAGGGATATGCCTTCCCCGGAACGGTACGCTTCACCGCCAATGCCTACAACACGCTGGCCGACGCCGATGGCAACAACCTCGTCACCTTCCAGCTGCCCGTTACCATCAGCAGCCGCTGCACCTTCATCACGGCAAAGGGCATGGTGAGCAAGGGTACATACAACATCAAGTCATCGGCGACAGAGCCCACCGATGCCACCACAGCCTGGCACGGTCTCTACATCGGCTCTTCGGCCAAAGGCACCACCAGCGTGGTATCGGCCATCACGGCAAAGTAGCAACATCATCCCCGTCTCACGCGCGCGTATGTGCTCATACGCGCGCGTGAAGATAAAGACGCTGCACTCGCTACACCTACAGCAATGATGAGTGGCGACCTGTTCAGAACGAAAGTTCTTTACGCTACACTCGCTACACCAGTGCTCGTTATTAAGAAGTTATATATGAATTTTAACTTGTTTTGTGTAAAAAAACTTAACAATTCGCTCTTAGGTAAAAGTGGCCTGTTTTTTTTTAAAAGCGGCCTCCTTTTTGAAAAAAGTAGGCCGCTTTTTTTCAAAAGTGGCCCGCATTTTTTTGTCCCAGGCCCTGGGACGTTTTTTCTTTCGCCTCTCATCACTCATCACTTCTGTCCGGTGTAGCGAGTGTAGCGTCTTTGTCCTCGCGCGCGTGTAAGGACTATGATTACAATTCGGGTTTTGTCTTTAAGCGGTTCTCTCATATATGAGTATTTTATCAAGGTCAGCACTCTTCCTGGCAAAAGGCAACAGCCCTTTTTCAGTAACCAAATCAACATCAATATGGAGCATGTCCTGCAAATCGAGGTGCATGCCGCTTAGCTTGAACAAGCCAACTGTTTTCTCAGGCTGAATAAGTATGTCGATGTCAGACAATGCTGTCTGCTCACCACATGCGTAGGAGCCAAAAATCCATGCCTTCAAAACAGGCTGTGTCTTGAAGTAGTCGGCTATCTGCTGTATCATCGACTGTGTATTCATAAGCGAGCTGTGAATGTTTAACCAACTTGTTCGGGCACAAAGATACGAACTTTTTCCGATACTTCCAAAGAAAAAGGAGGAAAAAGTGGAAAGTCGAAAGAGATTGCCAGGCATCAACAAAACAGCAATGCATAAGGACAGTCTTTTGACGGTGAAGAAGAAAACGATCAAAAGCCAGTCCTTATGTGCGTGTCTCTTCTGCAGCCCCCTCGACTTTTTTTTAAAGTTTTTGTAGGGCCGCAGCCGGATGCTCCTGAAGGTGTGCTGGAAGCATTGCAGAGGCAATTGAGCGGGCATTAAGTCCTGACGATTGTACATCTTTACCATGCGTAAAGCTATGTCATAGTATGTGAGCTGCCCCACGTATTTTATGCCATTCTGCGGAACTATCTTCTTGTACAAATCCTCAAAACTGTGGCATCCGTTTATCATGGCATACCAGGGCCATAGGATTATGTAATTAGTTGGTTTGTTATTCGGTTTGCTATTACTTCTGAGGTGAAGCATGTTGTGAGCCGGAGGCTCTGCTGGGGGCGCGGCCTGTCGGCCGCATCGCGCCCCCACTGAGCCTCCGCCCCACAACATGCCGTGGGTTGCGTTGCGTCTTGGGGAGGATGCACTCATTCTGAGAGCCGCACGGGGCGCACGCTTCGGCCGCCGCAGCGGTCGTAGTAGCTCATGTTGATGCCGTACGAGCCGAAGATCAGGTAGCGTGCGACGTCCGGGCTGCTCGTGTAGAGCGTGCGCGACCAGTAGCTGCCGTACGAGCCAGCATCGTTCAGCGAACTGTTGTAGCGCCACCCGGTGGCGGGCAGGAAAATGGAGTTACTGTTAGTGTTGCTGGTGATCAGGCGGCCATAGACGCCGTTCTGCGTGGTCCACTCGGTGGTGGTGTAGCTGCTGTTGATGAGCTCCTCGAATTGTGCGATGGTCGGCATGCGCCAGGCGGAGCCCCAGTTGACGTAGGCGGCATCGTCTTCCAGGTCAAGCTCGGTCTTGTTGTCGGTAAAGCCTTTGTAGCCGTAACTACTGTCCGTGCAGTACTTAGTCAAAGTATTCTCAGAGCCTTTGCACAACTTGTAGGTTCTCCAGTAGAAGTTGGTCTTCCCGCTGTCGTAGCCCGTCGTCTCACCCCATGCGAAAAAGTCGCCGTAGTCCTCGGGAGTTTTTGCGCCGATGTTGCAGGTGGCCCAAATCGTGCCTGAAGGCAGTCCGAGGTCGACATAAGTGCTGGGATCGACGATGTAAACAGTACAGGTAGCCTTCACGCCACTGCCGTCGGAAGCCTCGCAGGTGATGACTGCTGTGCCGTAGCCGTAGGCGTCTACGCGGCCATTCCTCACGAGAGCAACGTCCTCGTTGCTGCTACTCCATGTGACGTTCTTGTTGGCGGCATTCTCGGGCAGAACGGTAGCTATAAGGCGAACGAACCCGTCGAGTTCCAAATCTGCTGTGGTCTGCGACAAGGTGATGCTGGTCACCATCTGCTTCACCGTTACGCTGCAAGTGGCCGTCTTATTGCTGCCGCTCGTCTTGGCGGTAATGGTGCAGGTGCCGCCGGCCACGGCGGTCACGAGGCCGTCCTGGCTGACGGTGGCCACGCTCTCGTCGCTGCTCGTCCAGGTGATGCTGGCGAAGGCTTCAGCGGGCGTGATGCTGGCGATGAGCTGGGCGGTGGTGCCGTTATTGATGGTGAGCGAGGTCTGGTCGATGGTGATGCCCGAAGCGAGCGAGGTGGACTTGGTGTAATAGGTGAAAGCTCCCGTGGCATAGTCCACCGTGAGCAGGTACTCGCTCTCCACCTTGATGAGGGGCAGCACCTTGACCGGGCGCTTCTGGGCACTGAGGAACAGCAGGCGGCCCGTCATGGGCATAAACTCATAGCTGGCAGCGCCGGGGAAGTCGGTGGTGCCGTCGTCGCTGAGCGTGAACGACCAGCCTTCCGGCGCATACCATGTGCCGACGACCAGCGCATTGTCCACCCGGTAGGGGTCGCCGCCCAGGCTGATGGTCTGCATAGGCGACTTACCCAGGATCACGTCTACCAAGCTCACGGCATCTACGATGGTGAGGTTGTTGTCGTCGTTCATGTCGCCCTTCACGATGGTCTGGGCGCTCACGGCTGTTGCTGCGAAGAGCAGCATCAGGGTAAAGATAGTTTTTCTCATAGTTCTTTTTTTTGATATTGTTGTTAATCATTCATTTCTGCTTCTATATAACTAAGTTACAGACCCCACCCCCAACCCCTCCCCTTGAAGGGAGGGGAGCGGCTCCGCTTTCGATGCCCGTAGGCATTCCCCTCCCTTCAAGGGGAGGGGTTGGGGGTGGGGTCTGTATTGTTATTATTCGTGTTTGCTTTCGGCGATTCGAACAGTTTGCTGCATATGTAGAGACACGAAAAGTGCGAGCCGCCTTGTTTCCCTTTGCTGGAAGGCCCTGGAATAGCCCGCGATAAGGAGGGAAGAGGCTGGCTCGCACGATGACTGTATCGGAGTGACTCACGCCACGTGATATCGGGCAGCAAGAGACTGCCTGAGCACCATCGGATATCGTGATACGTCTTCTCATAGACTCTCGTCTTAGGTCTGGTCATGGAATAGAAACCGTCAGGAAACAAAAAAGGCATGGGAGAATCCACTCTCGCCCATCCCTGCATTCAGGCCTTCGCATTGCCCCCAGTCCAAGGATAAGCAACGCAGCCAGCCCACGCCAAGTGAATTATATATGCCATAGCACGCTATACATCAATACATATAGCCGCACTGGGGGATATAAATCACCCACGTAGACGCTTACCGTTGCATTACCTCTGTGGCTGGTTTCAAGTTTGCGAAGTTTGAATGCACAGAATGGTAACGTTCGTAAACGCCTTTCCGAGACCCGCCCTACAACAGCTAAGGTCTCATTCCATCGATGTCTTCTGACCCGCCCTGTCCCCCTGCGGGGACTGGCTTAGTCGGGCACAAAGTTACGAACTTTTTCTGAAACGACCAAAGAAAAGGAGGAAAAAGTGGAAAGAGGAAAGGGGAAAGAGGAAAGAGAAAAGGGGAAAGAGGAAAGGACTTAGTCACTGACCCCACCCCCAACCC
>DGHX01000063.1:8898-9022 GCA_002392835.1 Prevotella sp. UBA3837
CTGCCGCCTTGCCCGCCACTTGGAATCGTCGACACGGCGCCACTTGTCGAGCGTATGGTCACGGGAGAGGAGCTGGTACCGCCTTGCCCGCCGCGTGGAACCCCGTAGGCACTCCCCTCCCTTG
>DGHX01000063.1:9085-15842 GCA_002392835.1 Prevotella sp. UBA3837
GAGGGGTTGGGGGTGGGGTCAGTGACTTTATCATACTTAGCAGCATGTTGGTCACCAAAAAAACGGGAGCCTCTGCTGTGAGGGGCTCCCGATGATGAAACGCTGTGGTATGGCGTCAGGCTACATTCCTGCGGCGTTGGCAATCCACTGGTAGATGCACGAGCAGACGCCGAAGAGCAGGATGCCGATGGTGCAGATGGTCAGCGAGGCATTGATGGCGCGGCCATGAGCGAACGTCGGCAGCGGGTGCTCCTCCTTGGTGATGTACATGGCCTTCACGATGAGCAGGTAGTAGTAGAGCGACACTACCGTATTGATCAGGGCGATGAACACCACGAAGTACGGCCAGAAGGGAGCCTGGTCGTGCCCGTTGACACCGGCCATGAAGACGAAGAACTTCGAGAACATGCCTGCGAAGGGCGGGATGCCTGCCAGCGAGAAGAGGGCGATGGTCATGATGAAGGCCAGCTTGGGGTTGGTCTGGTAAAGACCGTTGTAGGCACTCATCATGGTGCCGCCCTGGGCACGGTGCTCCACGGCGCTGATGACGGAGAATACCGACATGTTGGCCACCACATAGACCAGCACGTAGAACGTGAGGGCCGTCTGCGAGGTGGCGGGATCGGCTCCGATGACGGCCAGCATGATGTAGCCGGCCTGCGAGATGCTGGAGAAGGCCATGAAGCGCTTCAGCTCTTTCTGGCGGATGGCCATGAGGTTGCCCACGGTGATGGTGAGCATGATGACCACCCAGAGCATGGGCTGCCACCAGGCTGCCATGGTGCCGAACACCTTCACCAGGATGATGGCCAGCGTGAGCGTGGCGGCTCCCTTAGAGACGACGCTCAGGTAACCGGTGACGGGCGTGGGGGCTCCCTGGTAGGTGTCGGCCGTCCAGAAGTGGAAGGGCACCAGCGAAATCTTGAAGCCCAGACCGCTGAAGAAGAACACCATGCCAATGATGCTGAGCGGCGTGCCGCTGATGGCAGCAGCCACATTGTCGTAGTAGAGAGAGCCGGTGGCAGCGTAGATGAACGACATGCCGAAGAGCATGACGCCGCTGCTGAAGGTGGCAGTGAGCACATACTTGGCAGATGCCTCGGCACTCTCCTTCTTCTTCTTGTCGAAGGCCACCAAGCAGGCCATGGGCACAGAGGCCATCTCGAGTCCGAGGAAGAACATGAGGAACGAGCCGCTGGAGAGCATCATGTACATGCCCAGCAGGGTGGAGAGCAGCAGCATGTAGAACTCGCCAGAGTATTTACCATGTACGGATTTACCATCTACGATTTGGCTGTCGCTCTCGAGCCATGCCTGCGACATCACCACGACGATGAAGGTGCCTGCGGTGAGGATGGTCTTCATGACGTTGACGATGGGCGTCGACTGGTAGATGCCGCCAAAAGCCTCGGAAGGCTCGGCGATGAAGCAGGGAACCAGCTGGCAGAGCAGCAGGGCACCGGTGAGCACACCAAGGGTGTAGGTCCTGCGCTGACTCTTGTGCAAGGCAAAGTCGGCACAGAAGACTATTATCAAGGCCAACACAAGGGTTGCCTCAGGAATCATATTCAAAAATTGACTGTAATTCATATCATAATTACTAATTACTCATTATTAATTACTGATTACATGACACCTATCGACTGCAGAATGTTTCCTGCTGACGGCGAGATGACATTCGACACCCAGAAGGGGAACGTGCCAAGGCCTGCCACACAGAAGATGAGGCAGATGACGGCGACACGCTCGTCCCAGGTGGCATCGGTCAGCTCGAGGAAGTGCTTGTTCTCCACGTTGCCATAGAGAATCTTGCCCACCACGCGAAGGATGTAGACTGCGGTGACGACGATAGACATACAGGCGATGATGGTGGCCACCATGCGGAACGACGACGAGGGGTCGCCCGAGAGCGGCTCGGCACCGAAGGAGCCCACGAAGATGGTCATCTCAGCAATGAAGCCCGAGAAGCCCGGCAGGCCGAGGTTGGCCAGACCGGCGATGACATATCCTACGGCGAGGAACGGCATGATCTTCATCAGACCGGCCAGCTCACGGATGTCGCGGGTGTGGGTGCGGCCATAGATCATACCGATGAGGGCGAAGAAGAGAGCCGTCATCAGTCCGTGGGAGAGCATCTGCAGGATGGCACCCGTGCAGGCCGTCTGGTTCATCATCAGGATGGCGAAGAGTACCAGTCCGCAGTGCGACACCGACGAGTAGGCGTTGATGTACTTCAGGTCGGTCTGCACGCAGGCAGAGAGGGCACCGTAGACGACGGAAATCGTCGTAAGGATGATGAAGATCCAGGAGAGCTCCTGGGCAGCTTCGGGCAGCAGGTACATGGCCACGCGGAAGCAGCCGTAGCCTCCGAGCTTCATCAGCACGCCGGCATGGAGCATCGACACAGCCGTGGGGGCCGAGGCATGACCGTCGGGCGACCATGTGTGGAACGGGAAGAGGGCTCCCAGCACACCGAAGCCAATGAAGATGAAGGGGAAGAAGGCACTCTGGATGCCAACGGGGATGGCGTGCGAGGTCTTGGCAATCTCGTTGACGTTCATGGTGAACTCGCCGCTGTAGACACCGTTGAAGTAGTAGATGCCCAGGATGCCCAGGATGAGCAGGGCAGAGCCGCCCATGAGCATCAGCGTGAGCTTCATGGCCGAGTACTCCTTATGGCCGGAGCCCCAGACACCGATGAGCAGGTACATGGGGATGAGGGCCACCTCGTAGAACATGAACATGGTGAACATGTCGGTGCAGATGAAGAAGCCGAACACACCCGTTGAAAGCAGGGTGAACCACAGGAAGTACTCCTTGGTGAGGGGCTTCAGCTGCCACGATGCGAAGGTTCCGGTAAACACGATGATGCTCGACAGGAGCAGCATGACGACGGAGATACCATCGACACCTACGGCATACTTGATGTTCAAAGGCTTGAACCAGTCGACGCTGGCCGTGAGCAGCATCTCGGCATCGTTGCCTGCTGAGCGCTGCTGGATGAACCAGATGGTGAGCCAGACGCTAAGAGCCAGCAGCAGGCTGGAGCCAGTCACCATCACACCACGCACCTGATTGAGATTCTTGGCAAGCCAAAGACCGAGCAACATGAGTGCTGGTATAAGCACAAATAAGCTAAGTATATTCATAACTTCGATTTTCGATTTATTAATTTTCGATTTTCGATTTGTCAGTTCAGCGATTCCGAGTCACGATACATTTAAATCGTAAATCGAAAATCGCTAAATCGTAAATTATATGCACAGCAGGATAAGTGTTAATGCTACAGCGCCGGTGATAAACCACACGGCATACTTGCGCACGTCGCCACTCTGCCACGAGCGGATGCTCTCGCCGGCCTCGTTGGCACCCCAGGCCATGAAGTTGAACGTACCGTCGACGATGTGGCGGTCGAACCAGGCGATGGGTGTGGAGACACAGCGGAAGATAATCTTGTGGGTGACAAACTGCCAGATCTCGTCCTGATAGAAGCGCTTGTAGGCAGCGCGGTGCAGGCGCGGGAACGTCTTGTACAGACGGTCGGCGATGGGCTGCTGCTCACCTTTATAGATATAGGTGGCAAGGCAGATGCTCAGGATGGCAATGATGGTCGAGGTGAGGGCTATCTGCGTGTCGAAGTGGATGGTGTAGTCCTGACCGCTGGCCGAAACGAAGGAACCAAACGAACCGCCCCAGCCCAGGAAGCCGCCCAGCGTGGTGTAGATACCCACGCCAAGGGTAATGACGGTGAGGACGATGAGGGGAATGGTCATCGTCAGCGGAGCCTCGTGGGGAGTGTGGTGGGCATGAGCCTCCTTGTTTTCAGTGCCCCAGAAGATGCCGTAGTATAGGCGGAACATGTAGAAGGCGGTCATGGCGGCAATGCCGGTCATAATCCAGCCTACCACAGGGCTATAGGCAAAGCAGGCAGTGATGATCTCGTCCTTAGAGCTGAAGCCTGAGAAGAAGGGAATGCCCGCAATGGCCAGACAGGAGATGAGGAAGGTGACATGGGTGATGGGCATGTACTTGCGCAGCCCGCCCATGAGGGCCATCTCGTTGCTGTGGACAGCATGGATGATGCAGCCTGCACCCAGGAAGAGACAGGCCTTGAACATGGCGTGGGTGAACAGGTGGAACATGCCGGCCATGTAGCCCAGCTGAGCATGGTTATCGAGCACCTCGGCACCATGGCCGGGCAGCGAGACTCCCAGGGCAACCATCATGAACGCAATCTGCGAAATGGTGGAGAAGGCCAGCACACGCTTGATGTCGCTCTGGGCACAGGCCACGGCGGCGGCATAGAAAGCGGTGATGACACCCACCACGACCACAACAGTCATGGCACCGGGAGCATACTCTATCCACAGGGGGAACATACGTGCAATCTGGAACACACCGGCCACGACCATCGTGGCGGCATGGATGAGGGCCGACACAGGCGTGGGGCCTTCCATGGCGTCAGGCAGCCAGATGTGCAGGGGGAACATGGCACTCTTACCGGCACCGCCGATGAACATCAGCACCAGGGCCGTGGGCAGGATGCAGGCACCGGCGGCCATGGCCTTGGCAGCGTTGCCCTCGATGAAAGGCGTAGTGCCCTGGCCCATCACGATGTCGCCGGCAAAGGAGAAGCTGAACGAATCGGTGAAATAGCCGAAGGTGAGAATACCGATGAGGAAGAACATGTCGGCAAAGCGCGTCACGATGAAAGCCTTCTTAGAGGCGGCGATGGCGGGCTTCAACGGGTAGTAGAAACCGATGAGCAGGTAGCTGCTCACGCCCACCAGCTCCCAGAACATGTACATCTGGAAGATGTTCGTGGCCAGCACCAGGCCGAGCATGGACATGGTGAACAGCGAAAGGAAGGCGTAGTAACGCTGGAATCCCTTTTCACCGTGCATGTAACCGAAGGAATAGATGTGCACCATAAGGCTGACCGTAGAGATGACAATGAGCATCATCACCGAGATGGGGTCGAGCAGGATACCCATGTCGAAATGCAGATTGCCTAAGGGCAGCCAGGTGAAGTTGTAGGGCACTATCGTCTGGAAGATGCCGTTCACACGGTCGGCAGTAAAATACTGTATGGCCGCAGTGTACGACAGGACGGTGACGAGGCCCAGTGAGCATGTACCGATAAGACCGGCGGTCTTATGCGACATCTTCATGCCTGCAAGTCCTAACACTAAGAACGAAAGGAGCGGCAGAAGGAGTATAAAAGCGGTATATTCGTATCCCATAGTTGTCGATTATCCTTTCAAGTTAGTGATGCTGTCCACGCTGTCGCTCTTGAACATGCGGTAGACATTGAGAATGATTGCGATGGCCACGGCACTCTCGGCAGCAGCGACGCCAATGACGAAGAGCGTCATGAACATGCCTTCCATGCCGTTGGGGTAGAGTAGGCGGTTGATGGCGGCGAAGTTGATGTCAACGGCATTCAGCACCAGCTCGACAGAGATGAGCATGGCGATGAGGTTGCGCCGGGTGACAAAGCCGAAGACGCCGATGAAGAACAGCAGTGCGCTGAGCACGAAATAGCATTCAACGGGTATCATGCTTCCTTCTCCTCCTTTCTGGCCACTACGAGGCCACCGATGATGCATGCCAGCAGGAACAGCGAGATGAACTCGAAGGGCAGCACATACTGGTACTTCTCGCTGCCGACAAGGGCAGTACCGATTTCACTCATGGGAACCTCTACGTCGGCCACACCCTCATTGAGGACAAAGCTGGTCTTGAAGAGGATGAAGCATACGACCAAGAGGCCAGCCAGAGCTGCCAACCCGCCGCCGATGAGGCGACTGGTCTTGATGCGCTCCACCATTCCCTGCAGGGTGCGCTTGCTGACCAGCTGTATGGCGAAGACGTAGATCATCGTCACGCCACCAGCATAGATGGCTATCTGAGCAGCACCAAGGAAAGTGTAGTCGAGCAGGAAGTAGATGCCTGCCACACCGAAGAGCACAAACAACATATATGTTGCTGCGCGCATAATTCGCGTTGTAGTGACGCACAGCAGAGCCGAGCACACTATGACAGCCGCGATGATAATAAACATTACTATATTACCCATAGCTCAGTTACTTCGTTTTAGTGTTAAACGTTCCGGCCTTCCACTCGGCGCCACCGTCGATGAGGTTGGGCAGAGAACCGCCCTCGTACTTCTCCTCATTAAGGTGCAGCACCAGCTTCGAACGGTCGAAGACGGCATTCTCAAAGTCGTTGGTAAACTCGATGGCATCGAAATTGCAGGCGTTGGTGCACAACTGGCAGAACATGCAGTCGCCAAGGTCGTACTGATAGTCGTCGAGCACCTTCTTCTTCTTGCCCGTCTCGGGATCCTCGGCCATGTGGGCCGTAATCTTGATGGTGCCGTTGGGGCAGGCCTTCTCGCACAGCGTGCAGGCCGTGCACTTGTAAGCACCATCCTCGTTGCGCTTGAAGACGAGGCGCCCGCGGTGGCGCGCTGACACATGCAGCGTGGTCTTGCGGTTCTCAGGGTACTGCTCCGTCGACTTGTTGGTGAAGAAGTCCTTGAAGTATTCCTTCCAGGTGGTCTTCATGCCGGTAGCCAGCGTCTGTATGCCGTGCCCTATCTCACCGAAATATGAATGTTCTTTTTCCATTATTCTTTGTTTTCTTTTTTATAGATACCAACCCATGGCCACGCAGACGGTCATCAGCACAAGGTTGATGAGGCTAAGGGGCATGAGGTACTTCCACTCGAGCTTCAGGATCTGGTCGATACGCA
>DGHX01000034.1 GCA_002392835.1 Prevotella sp. UBA3837
ACAATCATGCGGCGCGAGTTGGGATTGGTCTTCAGCTGGTCTACCACATATTGTATCTGGTCTATGACGCCTCCGTCGTAGTCGGGCCATGAGCGCCACTGGTGTCCGTAGACGGGACCCAGTTCGCCGTTCTCGTCGGCCCATTCGTCCCAGATGTGGACGTTGTTCTCCTGCAGGAACTGGATGTTGGTGCTGCCCTTCAGGAACCACAGCAGTTCGTAGATGATACCTTTCAGGTACAGCTTCTTGGTGGTCAGCAGGGGGAATCCGTCGCTCAGGTTGTAGCGCGACTGGGTGCCGAAGATGCTGATGGTGCCTGTGCCGGTGCGGTCGCCCTTCTGGGTGCCCTCGGTCAGGATGCGGTTAAGTATGTCTAAGTATTGCTTCATAATCAGTGGGTATATGCGTTGTCTTGATTCTCCAAGGTTTGGGGTATAGGTTGTTGGCGCGGCTGCCGATGTTCTTGACCTGTCCAAGGGGATGCCCGAGGAAACAGACCTCTAAGATGCCCCGTGGGGTGTCAGGCGGCAGAACTAAGGCTTCGCCCCGCAGGAATTTCAGTGCCTCTTGGTAGGAGAGGTCAATCTGCGGCAGTGAGCCGATTGCATTCGCCACACTCAGTACATTTAGGTCTGAGAAATCTCGTTGGCAGTGAGCCGTAATGCCGTTTTTCCGGAGTACGCACATGAAAAGTCCCTCACCACGCGAGATGCCGGGGATGAAACGGTAGACAGGTTCGTTGAACCCAGGGAGCAGCGAACCCGTGATGTTCCATTCGGGACGCGTCTCTACGGGTAGCACTTCAGCCTCATAGTTGTCCAGAATCCAGCGGATGTTCTCCTCGTTCTCCTTGGTGTTAAAGGTACACGTACTATATATCAGTAGTCCGCCGTCGTTCAGGCACTGCCAGGCGTCAGCCACAATCTCGCGCTGCAGCTGCCAGCACTTCTCGACGTTCTGCGGACTCCACTCACGGATGGTGGCCGGGTCCTTGCGGAACATACCTTCACCCGAGCAAGGCACGTCGCACAGGATGAGGTCGAACTTCATCTTCTCCTTGCGGTAGTCGCGGGGATAGGCGTTGGTGACGTGATGGTTCTGGTATCCCCACTTGGTGACGTTCTCCAGCAGGATGCTGGCGCGGTTGCGCACGGGTTCGTTGGAGTATAGTACGCAGTTCTCAGGCAGGGCGGCACGGAGTAGGGTAGACTTGCCACCGGGTGCGGCGCAGAGGTCAAGGGCTGCAAGCGGTCTGATGGCCGATGGCTGATGGCTGATGTAAGCGTTGTGCATTTGGCGCAGCACCTCGTCCAGAAACATGGAGGCGGCTTCCTGCACGTAGTAACAGCCGGCGTGCAGCAGTGGGTCCATGGTGAAGTTGGGACGCTGTGGCAGGTAGTAGCCGCCACGGCACCACGGCACCTGTTCGCCATCCGCCACACTCAGCCCTTCCGTCTTCTTCGGGTTTAGCCGGATGCTCACAGGCGGTTCCTCTTCAAACGACTGCAAGTAGCGTTCGAAGCGTTCCGCGCCCATCAGTTGGCGGGTAGATTCGGTAAATATCTGGGGTAATTCTGCCATTTCGTTGCAAAGGTACGAAATATTTTTGTATCTTTGCAACTAATTGGACGTTTGTTGCGTCTAACGGACAAAGAAACATTCAAAAACAAACACTACGGATATGAAAAAAGTATTGATAACAATGACAATGCTGCTGGCACTGACCAGTGGGGCGCAGGTGGCAGCTCAGAAGCACCGCCACGTTGCCCAGGACCAGCAGGAACTGGTGGACTCGTCCAGCATGGATGCCGTGGAAGTGTACTCGGATACGACCAGCACGGACACCGCAAAGGCAGGAAAGCGCACGGTGACCGTCACCACCAAGACCTCGCCCTGGAGTTCCACCTCGACAACCTATGAACTGGAGGGTGACGACTTGAAGAGCATATTCCGGGCCCTGTTCAGCGAGATAGACGGCAAGGACCTTGCAGGCATGTTCTTCGTGCTGGCCGTACTGTTCATCCTCTTTGTGCTGGCTCCCGTGCTCATCATCATTGCGCTGTTCTACTTCATCAACAAGAACCGCAAGGAGAAGATGCGCTTGGCCCAGATGGCCATGCAGCAGGGGCAGCCCATCCCCGACCAGCTGTTGGAGGAGAAACCTGCCGATGCCGACGAGGAGTATCAGCGAGGTATGCGCCAGTGCTTTGTCGGTGTGGGACTGATGATATTCCTGGGCTATGCTGCTGGCAATGTAGGTTTCGGCATCGGGGCCTTGGTGTTCTGCATCGGACTGGGCAAGGTGTTTGCCTCCAAGACGGCGCGAAAGAAAGACGATCATAATAACGACTTAATACAGAAAGACTATGACTAAGAGACTTTATCGCAGCAACGACCGCGTACTGGGCGGCGTCTGCGCAGGATTTGCAGAGTATATGGACTTTGACCCCGTAGCCGTCCGGTTGGGCTATGCCGCCCTGACGTTGTTCACCGCCTTTGCGGGCATCCCCTTCTACATTGTGGCGTGGATTATCATGCCCGAGAAAAACGCCCTACAAAGGTAAAAAACTAAGAAGGTAAAAG
>DGHX01000044.1 GCA_002392835.1 Prevotella sp. UBA3837
GGCCGCAGCGTGGAGGTGCTGGTGAACGTGGCACCGCTAGACGGCAAGCTGCCGACGCAGGAACAGACCATGGATGCCTTCTGTAAGGTGGCCTACGACGCGGCACTCGGCGTCTATGGCGGCGCACTGCCTCGTGAGGTAGAGCGGCGTCCGGCAACGGCGCGAAGCTGCTTTATGATGACACTCGACGAGGCGCCCTTCGTGGGCAGCGACGTGCATCCGCTGCGTGTTAGCATGACGCCGCTGACCGTTGCCGATACGCCCAGCGGTGCCCCGAGGCAGCAGACGGACAGCGACATGGACCTCTACGGCGAGTATGAGCTGATGTACCGGCAGGCGGCTGAGGAGGCCTACGACGAGACGGCCGACGTGGTGGAGACGCAGCGTTCGGCGGCATACATCACGGAGCTGACACGCCGTCTGGCCGTGATGGGACTGCCCGAGGAGGAGGCTTTCATCCACCTGCGCAACCATCATAAATATAAGAGTGGATACAACGAGCCTGCGCTGCGCAGCATCGTGGCGGCGGTGTATGCCGAGGAGCACCCGCAACACCACGACGACACGGTACGTGTGAGCCGCGAGACACGACGCCTCATAGACTTCATGGAGAAACGCTATGTGCTGCGCCGCAACACGGTGATGGGCTACACGGAGTACCGTCCGAACAACAGCTGGATTCAGGACTGGGCCCCCTGCACCATAGAGGTGATCAACGGCATGACCTTCGAGGCGCGCCTGGCGAACCTCGACGTGACGTTCAATGACGTGAAACGCTATGTGCAGTCGGACCGCGTGAGGAACACAGACCCCATAGAGCAGTACTTCTTTGATGTCAGCGGCGCCTGGGACGGCACCACCGACCACATCGGAGCCCTGGCACGCACGGTGCCCTGTGACTTCCCCGAGTGGGAGCCCTTCTTCCGCAAGTGGTTCCTCGGCATGGTGGCTCAGTGGCTGCACCGCACCGGCGAATATGGCAACAGCCTGATGCCGCTGCTGGTGTCGGCACAGGGCGACGGCAAGAGCACTTTCTGCCGACAGCTGCTGCCCCCGCAGCTGCGATGGGGGTTCATGGAGAACATCGACATCCGCGAGAAACGGGCCACGGTGCAGGCCATGCACAACTTCCTGCTCATCAACATCGACGAGTTCAACCAGCTGAGCCAGCAGGTGCAGGATGGTTTCCTGAAGAACATCATCCAGCTGCCAAAGGTGAAGATCAAGCCCCCCTACGGGCGGCACGTCATCGACTTCCCCCGCACGGCCTCGTTCATTGCCACCACGAACGAGCAGAACGTGCTTACCGACATAAGCGGCAGCCGCCGCTTCATCTGCGTGCGGCTGAAAGCTCCTATCGACAACAGCGTCAGGATCAACTACGACGCGCTCTACGACCAGGCCTACCATCTGGTGATGGAGGGCAGCGAGCACTACTGGCTTGCACCCGAGGAGCAGCAGGCGCTGACGGAGCACAACCGCGTCTTCGAGGTGCTGCCACCCGCCGTGCACTACTTCCAAGAATACTTTGAGACGGCAGTGACCGAGGCCGAGGGCCAGTGGCTTTCGCCCACCGCCATCTTCGAACGGTTGCGGAAGGAGGTGAAGGGCGGACTGCAGGTGAAGGGCGTCACGGCCTTCGGACGCGTCCTGTCTCATCTGCCGGGGCTGAAGAGTAAGCGCAGCAACGGCAGTGCGCTCTATTTGGTAAAGGAGAAATAAACGTCCCCTCAATGCATGGCAGTGCAAAATGATTCTACACTCCTACACGCCATTCTACACGCGTAACATACTGAATGTCAGTGCGGCGTGTAGGAGTGTAGTTTTTTTGCCACAAAAATATTTATCAGAACATTCATAACGAATAAATAAACACTTTATTATGTCAGAAAGAAAACGTATATACCTTTGTCTTGCTCACATGAGTGAGGACGGAATGGAACAGAAGTATGTGAAGGAGGCATTCGACACCAACTGGGTGGTGCCTCTGGGACCGAATGTTAACGGCTTTGAGAAAGACCTGGAAGAGTTCGTGAATAACCCCACCCCTAACCCCTCCCCTTCAGGGGCGGGGAGTGGCTGCGCAAAGAGAGTCGTGGCGTTGTCGTCGGGTACGGCAGCGGTGCATCTGGGACTACTGAACTGCGGCGTGAAGCCGGGCGATGAGGTAATTGTGCAGAGCTTTACCTTCTGTGCGTCGACACACCCAGTGACATACCTGGGTGCCACGCCGGTGCTGGTGGACTCGGAGCCTGACACCTGGAACATCGACCCGGAGCTGCTGGAGGTGGCCATCAAGGACCGCATTGCCAAGACGGGCCGGAAGCCCGCGGCCATCGTGCCGGTGGCGCTCTATGGCATGCCGTACAAGGCAGACCGCATCATGGAGATTGCCGACAGGTACGGGATTCCCGTGGTGGAGGATGCCGCCGAGGGCTTCGGCTCACGCTACAAGGGGCAGGTGCTGGGCACGTTCGGTAAGTATGGCGTGCTGTCGTTCAACGGCAACAAGATGATTACCACGTCTGGCGGCGGAGCGCTGATCACGGCCAATGATGACGAGTGGCGCGAGATCATGATGTATGCCACGCAGTACCGTGAGAGCTATCCGTACTACCAGC
>DGHX01000082.1 GCA_002392835.1 Prevotella sp. UBA3837
TCACAAGTTGGGGAGTTAAAGGAGTTAAAGGGAGTTAGAGGGAGTTAAAGGACAATAGTTCCTTCCCTAAAATTTCCACTCCTTGGCTAAATCAAGGGAAAAAGGTATCGTCCTTTCGCTCGAGCTTGCTCGCTTCGCTTGCGAAGAACTCCCTCTAACTCCCTTTAACTCCTTTAACTCCCCAATGTTGAGCGAATGCGAAACTTGTATCAGAGTGTCGGGGAAGCACTTTGCATGGCTGAGGCTTAACCTTCAAAACTTTTTACGCGCGCGCGAGGATAAACACGCTGCACTTCCTACACTTAAAAAACTCTTTACGCTACACATCCTGCACCTAACCTCATTGTCAGAAGGTTACGACTTCCGTTTTCCTAAATTCTATGTAAAAATAGTGACAAATTATTTTTAACTGTTCATCGACCGCTCGACTTTAAAATGCGGTTTTCCCAGCTTGGCTTCCAGGCCAGAAATATTTTTTTTCCGGCTTGGATTTTTTAATTTCCGGCCCGGAAATTTTTGTCCCAGGCCCTGGGACGTTTCTGTGCGGCCCTCTCGTGAAAAAATGCGGCCCGCATTTTCAGCAAAACAATTTGTTTTGCCATTTTCACTCATCACTCATCACTTATCACTTCTTCCGGTGTAGGAAGTGTAGCGTCTTTGTCCTCGCGCGCGCGTGTAGGAGCGTGTTGGAAATAAAATAAGCTATAGCATATAGTTGACAAAAACGAGCCGCCGCGCGCGCTGACACACCTGCAAAACTATCTGCAACATCTGTTATGACCTGTTTGGCCGTTTTATTGTAATTTTGCAGCCAATTATATGAGCGCAGGCGACCCCGCCAGCAATAAAAAATAAAATTTTGACAAGATGAGAAGAATTGTTTTCACCCTGTTCGCTGCCCTCGCCGCGACGGGTGCCGAGGCCCAGGAGCGCCTCTATGCCGATGAGTTCCCCCTGGGCGACGTGACGCTGCTCGACGGTCCGCTGCAGCGCGCCCGCGACCTGAACATCAAAACCCTGCTGCAGTACGACTGCGACCGCCTGCTGGCACCCTACCGCAAGGAGGCGGGCCTGCAGCCGAAGGCCGATGCCTACCCCAACTGGGACGGGCTGGACGGGCACGTGGGAGGCCACTACCTGACGGCGATGGCCATGAACGCCGCCATGGGCAGCAGCGAATGCCGCGAGCGCATGGAATACATGATCAGCGAGCTGCAGCAGTGTGCCGACGCCAACAACCGCAACCACCCCGGCTGGGGACGCGGATACGTGGGAGGCGTGCCCGGCAGTGAGAGGATATGGAGTACGTTCAGGCGCGGCGACTTCGGAGCCTACTTCGGAGCCTGGGCACCGTTCTACAACCTCCATAAGATGTATGCGGGCCTGCGCGACGCGTGGGCGTACTGCGGCAACGAACAGGCCAGGCGCCTCTTCCTGGGCTTCTGCGACTGGGCCATTGACCTGACTGCCGACCTGAGCGACGGGCAGATGGAGCAGATGCTGGGCAATGAGCACGGAGGCATGAACGAGGTGCTGGCCGACGCGTATGCCATGACGGGCGACAGGAAATACCTGGACGTGGCACGGCGCTTCTCACACCGCCGACTGCTCACGCCGATGGCGCAGCGGCAGGACTGCCTGGACAACATGCACGCCAACACGCAGGTGCCGAAGGCCGTGGGGTTTGAGCGCATCAGCGAGCTGGAGGGGAACGAGGTGTACCACCAGGCGGCCGACTTCTTCTGGGACATCGTCACCGGCGAGCGCTCGCTGGCCTTCGGAGGCAACAGCCGGCGCGAGCACTTCCCCAGCAAGGAGGCATGTACGGACTTCATCAACGACATTGACGGGCCGGAGACCTGCAACACTAACAACATGCTGAAGCTGACGGAATTCCTGCACCGGCGCAACCCCGAGGCCCGATATGCCGACTACTACGAGCTGGCCACCTTTAACCACATACTGTCATCGCAGCACCCCGTGCACGGCGGGTACGTGTACTTCACACCGGCACGGCCGCGGCACTATCGCAACTACTCGGCACCCAACAAGGCCATGTGGTGCTGCGTGGGAACGGGCATGGAGAACCACGGCAAGTACGGCCAGTTCATCTACACGCACCGCGGCGACGCCCTCTACGTGAACCTCTATGCCGCCTCTGAGCTGAACTGGAGGGAGAAGGGCATCAGGCTGCGCCAGCAGACCCTGTTCCCCTATGGCGAGACGAGCCGCATCACCGTGGAGCAGGGCAAGGGGAGTTTCACACTGTTGGTGCGCTACCCGGGATGGGTGGCTCCGGGGCAGTTTGAGGTGAGGGTGAACGGCAAGCCCGTGGAGCTGATCAGCGGGCCGTCGAGCTACGTGGCCGTCAGCAGGCAGTGGAAGCGCGGCGACACCGTGGACATCAGCTTCCCCATGCACAACAGCATCAGGTACTTGCCCAACGTGCCGCAATACATTGCCCTGATGCACGGACCCATCCTGCTGGCAGCGAAGACGGGACAGGAGGACCTGGCACACCTGGTGGCCGACGACAGCCGCTTCGGACAGTATGCCAGCGGCAGGAAGCTGCCTACGAGCGAGGCCCCCATCCTGATCAACAACAGCATTGACGACATAGCACACCAGCTAGTGCCCGTTGAGGGCAAGCCGCTGCACTACACGCTCAGCACCAGGCTGGCCACCCTGACGGGGAAAGCCAACGGGCGGTTCGACGGCGAGCTGCAGCCCTTCTTCGAGGTGCACGACAGCCGATACATGATGTACTGGCTGGCCCTGTCGGAAAGCAGTTTCAAGGGCTATCTGGACGACCTGGCACGCCAGGAACAGGAGCGACAGGCACTGGAGGCGCGCACCGTGGACAGGGTGCAGCCGGGCGAGCAGCAGCCAGAGACTGACCACAAGATGGAGACCGACCACTCGCAGACGGGCAACACCAACGACGTGTTCTACCGCGACGCACGCGACGGCCATTACTTCAGCTACCTGATGCAGACCGGCGGCCGCACTGACCTGTCGCTGCGGCTGAAGTACTGGGGCGTGGGCGAATGGAAGAGCCACGAGTTCAGCATACTGGTGGACGACGTGGTGGTGAAGGAGGTGAACAACACGGGCAAGTACCGCATATCGGAATTCAAGTACGAGACGTACCCTGTGCCGGCCGAGCTGCTGCAGGGGAAGAGCGAGGTGCGTGTGAAGTTCGTGGCCAAGCCGCGCAAGCAGATTGGCGAGATATACGAGGTGAGGCTGGTGAAGGCTGAGTAAGCGCGGAGGCGCGGGGGCCGCTCAGCCCTCGCGCTCCTTGTCGTAGTCCTCGTAGGCGTTGACGATGCGGGTGACGAGGCGGTGGCGCACGATGTCCTTCTGCGTGAGGTTGACGACGCCGATGCCCTCGATGCCTGTAAGGATGTGGAGGGCCTCGATGAGGCCGCTCTTCGCACGTGGCGGCAGGTCGATCTGCGAGGTGTCGCCAGTGATGATCATCTTGGTGTTCCAACCCATGCGGGTGAGGAACATGCGGAGCTGGGCGGGGGTGGTGTTCTGGGCCTCGTCGAGGATGACGACGGCATCGCTGAGGGTGCGGCCGCGCATGAAGGCCAGGGGGGCTATCTGTATCTGGTGCTTCTCCATCATGTCCTGCAGCTTCACGGCGGGCAGCATGTCCTCCAGGGCGTCGTAGAGGGGCTGCAGATAGGGGTCTATCTTGTCCTTCATGTCGCCGGGCAGGAAGCCGAGCTTCTCGCCGGCCTCGACGGCGGGCCGCGAGAGGATGATCTTCTTGGCCGTCTTGTCTTTCAGCGCCCTGACGGCGAGGGCTATGGAGAGGTAGGTCTTGCCGGTGCCTGCGGGCCCCACGGCGAAGATCATGTCGTTGTCGTTGTAGGCATCGATGAGGTGCTGCTGGTTGGCGGTGCGGGCCTTGATGGGGCGCCCGCTGATGCTGTAGCACACCACGTCGTCGGGGACGTCGTCGCTGAGGCGGCGCCCGCGGGTGATGTCGAGGATGTCCTCCTCCTTCAGTGCGTTGAACTTCAGCAGGTGCTGGCGCATGCGCTCCACCGCCTCTTCGAAGGCGGCCATCTGCTGCTCGTCGCCGAGCACGCGCAGCACGTTGTCGCGGGCCACGATGCGCAGCTTGGGGTAGAGGGCCTTCAGCATTTGCAGGTGGGCATTGCCCACGCCGTAGAACATGACGGGGTCGATGTCCTCTATGACGATGTGTTTCTCTATCAAGGGTGTAAGTGCGTTTGATGGTTGTTCATGGTTCCGGGAGTGGGGTAAGGGTCAGGCCTGCAGGGCCAGCTCTATGTCGTACTGCTTGGCCATGCGCCGCATGTTGATGAGGGCATAGCGCATGCGTCCGAGCGAGGTGTTGATGCTGACGCCGGTGAGGGCTGCTATCTCCTTGAACGACAGTTGCTGGTAGAAGCGCATGTACACCACCTCGCGCTGCGGTGCGGGCAGGGCTTCCATGATTCGCTTCACGTCGATGAGCACCTGCTCGTTGACGAGCTCCGACTCGCGGAAGGTGTCGAGGACGGAGACGCTGCTCAGGTTCTGCAGGTCGTTCTCGGCATTGGGCTCCATGATGTGGCGGCTGCGCTGCTGGCGGTACCAGTCCATGATGGCGTTGTGGGCGATGCGGGTGACCCAGAACTGGAACTTGCCGCTGTTGGTGTACTGGCCGTTCTGCAGCTTGGTGATGACCTTGACGAAGGTCTCCTGGAAGATGTCGTCGGCAATGTCATGGTCGTGTACCACGAACATGATGTAGGTGAACAACTTGCTTTGGGTGCGGGCCAACAGCTCATCGAAAGCCTCGTTATTGCCTTTCACGTAAAGTATGGCCAACGCTTCGTCGGTCATCCCTTCAAATTTCTTCATATTTTTAATCTTTTATTATGAAGTAAATTTTCTCTTATAGGCAATAAATGTTTAAAAAATGAGTTATTAATAGTTTACAGCTTGCAAAAGTAGGGAAAAAAAACGAAACGGCCAAATTTTCGCCGCTCTTTTTTCCGTTTTGTCGTAAATTTTCCGTTTTCGTTTGCGAAGTCCGTTCACGCGCCCCCTATCTGCATGTGTGCGGCGAGCTGTGCGCGGAGCTGTGCGGTCTGGCGGTCGTCGGCGGGTGGACAGGGCATGAAGCCGGGTGTGAGGCGCAGCTGCTCGCTGAGCACCTGCATGGTGGAAGCCAGGAGGGGTCGCAGCTGGCGCTCGTCGGCCTGGCGGAGCAGCTCCTCCTCGTCCATGTCGGCATGGTGGAGGGCCTGCGCCATCTCGGCCAGGCGGAGCAGCGAGGGGCCGCTGCTGCGGACATCGTCGAGGAGCTGCATGAAATGGGCTGCGGGGCTCAGGCTTCCGCGCTCCATGGGCTGGGGCTGGCGGTAGTCGGTGGGCAGATAGCTGCTGACGGGCTGGCTTGGCGGGGCGTCGACGGCGTGCAGGCGCAGCCCTTCCTGCAGCAGGGTGTGGACGCCCTCCTGGCGGGTGTAGATGTAGAGCTGGCGGAAGTTGACGTCATCGGTGCTGACGCCCTCAGCGTCCATGGCCCAGCGGCGGTCGCCGCCGACGGCTGCTGCCAGTGCTGCCGAGAGGAGGGTGCGTGTGGGCTGGTTCATCAGCTCGAGTACACAGGAGTCCATGACACGCTGATAGATGGCCAGCATCTGCTGGGCGCAGGCCTCGGGAGTGGTGGTGCGGGTGATGAGGGGGTTGCGCACCAGCTCTACGCGCTGGAAGCTCTCCTTCAGCCGCTCGTACTCCAGGGGGCTGCGGGCGATGATGACATATCCTTCGACGAACGAGGCCACGGGCTGCCCGTGGGGGGTGAGCACCAGCCGGTGGCCGGGGGGCAGGCTGAAGGGGGGCAGGGCATGGAGGTGCACGATGTCGGGCTGCTGCTGCTGGCACAGCTCCTCGAACTGCCTGGCGCTGGTGGCGGCCCGCATGGTGGCCTGCTGGCCGACGGCCTGGGTGAGCATGGCCACGTAGTGGGCTGAGGTGTGGTCGTTTTCGTCGTAGATGTGGAGGATATTCATCTTATCTTATCTTGTTGAGGGAGTGAAGGGGAGTGATTTCTCACTCCCCATAAATCACAGTTCGTCGCTGGTGTAGCCCTGGGGCAGGGGGCGGCAGTTGTACTGCGAGGCCATGATCTCGCCGTAGGCACCGGCGGAGCGTATGGCCAGGTAGTCGCCCCGATGCACACGGTTCAGGTCGGTCTGCTTGGCAAAGACGTCGGTAGACTCGCAGATGGGGCCCACGACGTCGTAGGTGTCGTAGGGTTCCTCGCTGCTGATGTTCTCTATCTTGTGGTAGGCCTGGTAGAGGGCGGGGCGAATGAGGTCGGTGAAGCCGGCATCGACGATGCAGAACTTCTTCACTGCCCCCTCCTTTATATATAATGTACGCGTGATGAGGGTTCCCATCTGTGCCACCACGGCGCGTCCCAGCTCGAAGTGCAGGGTCTGGCCGGGGCGCAGCTTCAGACGGCGTGAGTAGGTGTCGAAGTAGGCCTTGAAGTCGGGCAGCGGCACGCGGTTGGGGTGCTGGTAGTCGATGCCCAGGCCACCGCCCACGTTGATGTGCTCTATGCTGATGTGGAGTCGCTCGAGCTGGTTCTGCAGGTCGTTGATGCGGTTGCAGAGTGCCTGGAAGTCGCCCATGTCGAGTATCTGCGAGCCGATGTGGAAGTGGAGGCCCACGACGCGCACGTTGCTGAGGGCCGCGGCGCGCTGTATGACGCTCTCCATGTCGCGCATGGCGATGCCGAACTTGTTCTCAGCCAGTCCGGTGGTGATGTTGGCGTGGGTGTGGGCTCCGACGTTGGGGTTCAGTCGGAAGGCCACGCGGGCCACGACGCCCTTTTCGGCAGCCAGCTGGTTGATGACTTCCAGCTCGGGCACGCTCTCTACGTTGAAGCAGAAGATGTCGTTGTCAAGTCCGAGGTTGATTTCCCAGTCGCTCTTTCCCACGCCGGCGAATACTATCTTCGACGGTGGGAATCCGGCTTTGATGCTGGCTTCTATCTCGCCTCCGCTCACACAGTCGGCTCCCAGCCCTGCCTGCCGTATGGCCCTGAGCACCTTCGGGTTGGCATTGGCCTTCACGGCATAGTGCACCACGAAGCCCTCGTGGCGGGCGGCCTCGCTCGTGATGGCATGGAGGGTGCGGCGCAGCAGTTCCATGTCGTAGTAGTAGAACGGTGTGCGCAGCTGTGCGAACTTCTCTATGGGGAATGTTCCTTTCATGCGTCTTGTGTCGGGGTTTTTGTCGGGTTATGCAAAGAGGTGGTCGCTGAGGCTCTGCAGTGCCCGACGCTTGTCCTCCTCGCGAATGAGGAAGGAGATGTTGTAGTTGGAGCCTCCGTAGCTGATCATGCGCACGGGCACGTCCTTCATGGCGTCCATGACGCGTGTCTCGAAGCCGATGTTCGACCAGTCGAGGTCGCCGACGACGCAGATGATGCACATGCCGGTGTCTACGGTGACGGTTCCGTACTTCTTCAGCTCGTCCATGATTTCGCCCAGGTGTGCCGAGTTGTCGATGCTCATGCTGACGCCCACCTCGCTGGTGCACACCATGTCGATGGGTGTCTGGTAGCTCTCGAAGATTTCGAACACCTTGCGCAGGAAGCCTGTGGCGAGGAGCATGCGGCTGGACTTGATCTTGATGGCGGTGATGTTGTCCTTGGCGGCCACGGCCTTTATCTTTCCGTATTCCGTCTGGTTCGAGATGGTGGTTCCCTCGGCCTCGGGCTGCATGGTGTTCAGCAGACGCACGGGTATGCCGGCGTACTTGGCGGGCTGCACGCAGGTGGGGTGGAGGATCTTGGCTCCGAAGTATGCCAGCTCGGCGGCCTCCTCGAACTGCAGCTGGTGCACGGGCTGTGTGTGCTCTACGATGCGTGGGTCGTTATTGTGCATGCCGTCGATGTCGGTCCATATCTGTATCTCCTCGGCGTTGATGGCAGCTCCCACGAGCGATGCGGTGTAGTCGCTGCCTCCGCGCTGCAGGTTGTCGACCTCGCCGTAGGCGTTGCGGCAGATGAATCCCTGTGTGATGTACACCTGTGCGTCGGGCTGCTGCTCGATGATGGCTGCGAGCTTCTCCTTGATGTACACGGGGTCGGGCTCGGCGTTCTTGTCGGTGCGCATGAAGTCGAGGGCGTTCAGCAGCACGGCGTTGATGCCCTGCTCGCGCATGTAGTTGGCCACCATGTTGGTCGACATCATCTCGCCCTGGGCCACGATGCTCTTTTCCTCGAAGCTGGTGAAGAGCTCCTTGGTGAAGGAGCGCAGGTACTGGAACTCCTCGCGCAGGTAGTCGCGCGTGAGGTTGCGGTACTCGTCGGTGGTGTACAACTCCTGCAGGTGGCGCTCATACTTGCGCTCCAGCATGTTGATGACCTCGTTGGCCCCGTCGGGGTTCTTCTTGTAGAGGTAGTCGGAAATCTCGACCAGCGAGTTGGTGGTTCCCGACATGGCCGAGAGGACGACGAACACCTGCTCGCCGGACTTTGTTACCAACTGCGTGACCTCCTTCATTCTCTGCGGCGTTCCTACCGATGTGCCGCCAAACTTCATTACTTTCATATTGCTGTATGTTTTTTTATGTTGTTCCGTTGAATTTCTTTTTCTACCACAGATTTCTCAGATTAAACAGATTTTGGCTGCGCAGAGTTTTTTTATTGCACAGATTTTTAAAGATTACAGCGGCTAAAAGCCGCGATTGCTGTGGAACAGTTCCAGCCTGCCGTCCTGGCATCGGTACACCTTTCCTGGGTACTGCTCCATCAGGGCGATGTTGTGTGTAGACATGATGACGGCCGTTCCCTGCTGCGATATGTTTCGGAGCAGCTTCATGATGCCGTCGGCGGTCTCTGCGTCGAGGTTGGCGGTGGGCTCGTCGGCTACGATGAGCTGCGGGTGGTTGAGTATGGCGCGTGCTATGGCTATGCGCTGCTGCTCTCCGCCGGAGAGCTCGTGTGGCATGGCGTCCTGCTTGTCGGTCATGCCCACCTGTTCGAGCACCTCCTCTATGCGCTGCGGTATGTCGGCCTTCTTCCACCCCGTGGCATGCAGCACGAACTGCAGGTTCTTCTTCACCTTGCGGTCGGCCAGCAGCTGGAAATCCTGGAAGATGATGCCCATCTGCCGGCGCAGGGCGGGCACGTGCTTGCGCTTCAGCGTGAGCAGGTCGTAGTCGAACACCTGTGCGTGTTCGGCCTCGTCGATGTACAGTTCCTGGTAGATGGTCTTCAGCAGCGAGCTCTTGCCCGAGCCCACGCGTCCGATGATGTAGACGAACTCGCCGTTGCCTACCTGCAGGTCGACGTCGCTGAGCACCTTCTTGCCGTCTATCTGATAGATGTTTGCGTGTTGATAGTCTATGAGCACCACTTTTTATATTTACGATTTACGGATTTACGATTTACTATTTAATGCTTACGGATTATCGATTTATGGATTTACTTCCCTCTCTCCACTTTACACTTTCCTCTTTCCTCTCCTCTCTCCACTTTTCACTCCATGGTTCCCTTGGCCTTTGCCTGCCGCCGCTGCTTGTCCCATTCGGGGTTGTGGCGACGGTGCAGCTCGTCGGCGATGTCCTCAATGCGCAGCCCCTTCTCGGTGAGCATCACTATGAGGTGGTAGAGCAGGTCGCTGGCTTCGTAGACCAGGTGCTCGGGGGTGCCGTTGGTGGCCTCTATGACGGTCTCCAGCGCCTCTTCGCCCACTTTCTGGGCTATCTTGTTGATGCCCTTGCTGAAGAGACTTGTGGTGTACGAGCCCTCGGGCATGTCGTGTTTCCGCTTTTCTATGAAGTCCTGCAGCTCGGCCAGGAACTGCAGTGGGCTGGCGCTGTTCTCCTCGCCCCAGCAGGTGTCGGTGCCGGTGTGGCAGGTGGGGCCGTGTGGGTGTACTCGCACCAGCAGTGTGTCGTTGTCGCAGTCGGCGGCCATGCTCACCAGGTCGAGGTAGTTTCCGCTGGTCTCGCCCTTCGTCCACAGCGTCTGGCGGCTGCGGCTCCAGAAGGTCACCTTCCCCGTGAGCAGGGTCTTGTCGTAGGCCTCCTGGTTCATGAAGCCCAGCATGAGCACCTGGCGCGTGTCGGCGTCCTGAATGATGGCGGGTACGAGTCCGCCCATTTTTTCAAAGTCTATGTTCATTTTCGATTTACGGATTTTCGATTTTCGGATTTACGGATTTGCTCTTGTTGTCAGAGCCTTACCTCAATGCCTTCTTCCCTGAGATATTGTTTCAGTTCGGGTATGGGTATCTCGCCGAAGTGGAAGACGCTGGCTGCGAGTGCGGCGTCGGCATGTCCCTGCAGGAATGCGTCGCGGAAGTGCTCGCGCCTCCCTGCTCCTCCGCTGGCGATGATGGGTATGGAGAGGCTGTGAGCCAGAAGTGCCAGTGCCTCGTTGGCATAGCCCTGCTTCACGCCGTCGTGGTTCATGCTGGTGAAGAGTATCTCTCCTGCTCCTCGCTCCTGTGCCTCGTGTGCCCACTGGAAGAGGTCGTGCTCGGTGCGCTCGCGTCCTCCCTTCAGGTAGCATTTCCAGGCCGTGCTGTCCTGCTGCTCTTCCATGCGTGCGTCGATGGCCACCACGCAGACCTGCGAGCCGAATCGTCTGGCGATGTCGTCGATGAGCTGTGGGCGGCGCAGGGCTGCGCTGTTGATGCTCACCTTGTCGGCTCCGGCATAGAGCATGCGCTCCACGTCGGCCAGCTCGTTGATGCCTCCTCCCACGGTGAAGGGTATGCTTATCTCGCGGGCCACGCGTGTCACCATGTCGGTGAAGGTCTTGCGCTCCTCAAACGATGCTGTGATGTCGAGGAACACCAGCTCGTCGGCCCCTTGCTCTGAATAGGCCTTTCCCAGCGCCACGGGGTCTCCGGCTGAGCGCAGCCCCACGAAGTTGACGCCCTTCACGGTCTCGCCGTTCTTTACGTCGAGGCAGGGTATGATGCGTTTTGCCAGTCCCATAGTTCTTTCAGGTTTATTTTTCCTTCGTATATTGCTTTTCCGAACACCACGGCGGGTATGCCTGCCGCGCTGAGCTGCTGTATGTCGGCCATGGAGCTGACGCCTCCGCTGGCTATGAGGTGCAGGGTGGGGTAGGCCTCCATCACCTGTCGGTAGAGTTCGGTGGCTGGCCCTGCCAGTGTGCCGTCCTTGGCGATGTCGGTGCAGAGCACGTTCCTCACGCCCATGTCGACATAGCTTTTCAGGAAGGGCAGCAGCTCGAGGGGTGAGTCCTCTTTCCATCCGTTGATGCTGATGTGTCCGTTCCTGACGTCGGCTCCGAGAATCATTCGGTCGGGGCCGTACTGTGTGAGCCATCGGCGGAACAGCTCGGGCTGTGTCACGGCCACTGAGCCCACGGTGACCATGGCGGCTCCGCAGCTGAAGGCCGTCTCGATGTCGTCGTCGGTCTTGATGCCTCCGCCGAAGTCTACGACGAGCTTTGTGGCCGTGGTGATGCGGCGCAGCACGTCGCTGTTGACGATGTGCCGCGCCTTGGCACCGTCGAGGTCTACGACATGCAGTCGCCGGTAGCCGATGCGCTCGAACTCCTGGGCCATGAGCACGGGGTCGCCGTACTCGGTCTTCTGCTCGTAGTCGCCCTTGGTGAGCCTTACGCAGCGGCCGTCGATGATGTCTATGGCGGGAATGAGTTCCATTATTTCGATTTACGGATTTTCGATTTACGGATTTACTATTTAGTATTTCAGCCGTTTCATTTCAGCTCCAGGAAGTTCCTGATGATTTGTTCGCCCACGCTGCCGCTCTTCTCTGGGTGGAACTGGCATGCGTAGAAGTTGTCGCGCTGCATGGCTGCCGAGTAGGGCAGTATGTAGTCGGCTGTGGCGATGGTGTTGCTGCAGAGTGGCACGTAGTAGGAGTGTACGAAGTAGACGTACTTTCCCTCTATGCCCTCCATGATTGGCGATGCGGTGTTGTACAGGCTGTTCCAGCCCATGCATGGCACCTTGTCCTCGTGGCGCTGCGGTGTGAAGCGCTTCACGTCGGCGTTGAAGATGCCCAGGCAGTCCGTGTCGCCCTCCTCCGAGTGCCGGCACATGAGCTGCTGTCCTATGCAGATGCCCAGCACGGGCTGTGTGAGCGAGCGTATCACCTCGTCCAGTCCATGCTCTCGCAGGTAGGCCATGGCGGTGCTGGCCTCGCCCTGTCCCGGGAAGACCACGCGGTCGGCACGGCGCAGCTCCTCGCCGTCGTCGGTCAGCAGGGGCTCCACACCGATGCGCCTCAGGGCGTTCAGCACCGAGAACACGTTACCTGCATTATATTTCACTACTGCTACGTTCACTTTTCTAATGCTTAATGCTTAATGAGTAATGCTTAATGCTTAATGCTTAATGAGTAATCCCAAATCTCAGCTCAGCTGAAGATGATGGTCTTGTTCTTATAGGTGAGTATCTTGCGCTCTATGTGCTTTGCCACGGCCCGTGCCAGCACTATCTTCTCCAGGTCTTTCCCCTTCAGCACCAGGCTCTCGGGGGTGTCCTTGTGTGTGATGCGCGCCACGTCCTGCTCAATGATGGGGCCTGCGTCGAGCTCTGCCGTGACGTAGTGGCTGGTGGCTCCTATGATTTTCACTCCTCGCTCCCAAGCCTGGTGGTAGGGCTTTGCGCCTATGAATGCCGGCAGGAAGGAGTGGTGAATGTTGATGATGTGGTGCGGATAGGCGGCTATCATGTCGTCGCTGATGATCTGCATGTATCGTGCCAGCACGATGAAGGTTATTTCCTTCTCGCGCAGCAGCTCCATCTCTGCCTGCTCCACCTCGGCCTTGTTCGAGTGGTCGGGCTTGATGCTCCACGTATAGTAGGGTATTCCGAACTGCTCGGCCACGTAGCGCAGGTCTTCGTGGTTGCTCACTATGCAGGGTATGTCGACGTTGTACTCTCCGGCCTTCCACCGTGCCAGCAGGTCGTAGAGGCAGTGGCTCATCTTGCTCACGAAGATGGCCATGCGTGGCCGCTGGTCGCTGAAGTAGAGGGTGAAGGTCATCTGGTATCGCTGTGCGTAAAGCGTGTCGAAGTACTCCTTTATCTTGTCGCGGGGAATGAGGAAGTCCTCCAGTTCCCACTCCATGCGCATGAAGAACATGCCGTCCTGGTGGTCAACATACTGGTCCAGATAGATGATGTTGCCCTGGTTGTCGGTAATAAACTTCGTTACTTCCGATATGATGCCCTGTTGGTCGGGGCAGTGCAGTAGCATGATGGCTGTCGGTTTCATCTTGTTTTGTCTTGTCGGATGGTTTTTGAAGGCGCAAAGTTACAAAAAAAGGTTGTAATTATGTGCCTGATAGCAGTTTTTTTTCTCTTTTTTGTTATTTTTCTGTCCAAAATTGTCGATTGTTCAAAAAAAATACCTATCTTTGCAGAAATTATACACCTCAACGTGTAGATGTTGGGGAAGTTAAGGAAGATAATGGCAGTTAAGGAGAACGAGAGCGAAAATCAAATAAGAAGCTATGGGTAAGTATAACATTACTGAGAAGAAAGAGCGCGACGCCGCTTACCGCACGCTGGTGAGCCCTGCACTGATGGACGACCTGAAGGAGCGCATCCTCGACATTGTGGTGATGCAGAAGAAGTACAAGGACAAGAACTACTCTGCCCGCAAGCTGGCCGAAGACCTGGGCACCAACACCCGCTACGTGTCGGCGGTGGTGAACGTGCGGTTCCACATGAACTACACGTCGTTCATCAACAAGTACCGCATCGAGGAGGCCATGTCTATCCTCACCGACAAGCGCTACCAGGACTTGCGCATCGAGCAGGTCAGTGACATGGTGGGCTTTGCCAACCGCCAGTCGTTCTACGCCTCGTTCTACAAGTTCACGGGCATCACGCCCAAAGAGTACAAACAGCAGCACAGCACCGCCGCTGCCAAGCCCAAGAAAACGAAATGACCGACGCCACCGACTTCCATTACGTCGACGAGCGCTTTGCCGACCTGCAGCTGCTGCGCTACCGCTTAGAGGGGTTCCGGCAGCTCACCCTCAGCCAGAAGCAGCTCGTCTACTATCTCTCGCAGGCCACACTCTTCGGCCGTGACATCACCTTCGACCAGTTCTGCAGCTACAACCTGCGCATACGCCGCACCCTCGAG
>DGHX01000087.1 GCA_002392835.1 Prevotella sp. UBA3837
CGCCGCGCCAGGCCGTCACCGCCATGTCGACAGCCCGTCCGCTGGCCGGCGTCGACCGCATCCATGCCGGCGAGGGTTTCGACACGCCCTATACGGGTCGCGGTGTCATCGTCGGCGTCATCGACCAGGGCTTTGAATACAAGCACCTGGCATTCCTCGACGACGCCGGAAAGAGCCGTGTGCGCGCCATCTGGAACCGTTTGGCAGGCGAAGAGCCCATGACCGACATTCCGGCCAGCGGCGATAGGGTGGGGGACATCGGCCACGCCACCTTCGTGACCAACGTTGCAGCCGGCTCGCGCATTGCCGAGAACGACTTCTGCGGCGTGGCTCCCGAGGCCGAAATCATCATGGTTCCCTCAACGCTGAAGGAGGACGAGGTGCTCGAGGACGTGCAGTTCATCAGCTCCTTCGCCGAGAAAGAGCAGAAGCCGTGGGTCATCAACATGAGCTTCGGCACACAGATGGGCGCCCACGACGGCATGAGCTACTTCGACCAGGCACTCAACGACGTGCTGAAGGCTGCTCCCGGCCGGCAGATCATTGCCGCCACGGGCAACGACAACACCACGCCCATCCACGTCCGCCACACGTTCAAGGCCGGTCAGGAGACCGTGCGCCTGCTCGTGCTGCCCGTGGTCTACAAGGGAACGAAGGTCAGCATCTGGGCTAATCATGCCGACTCGCTCAGCCACCTCACGCTCCGTCCGTACTATGTCGACGAGAACAACGTGAAGGATGAGCGCGACGAAGCCCATTGGGCCGAGCGCGTCACCGAGGAGATAGCACCCTACAACCGCAAGCAGGGCTTCAACATCGAACTCTCAGCCACCGACGTCACCGACCTGCACACGCTGCTCGCACTCGAGCTGACGGGCCATGAGGGCGAGACCTTCGACGCCTGGATCGAGTCGAACGGTGGCTCGTTCAGCACCATCGAGGGCGCCGACTATCTGCCGGGCGACAACCGCTACTGCGTCAGCGAGATGGGAGCCTCCACAAAGGAGGCCATCTCAGTGGGTTCCTATGTGTCGACACCCTACTACACATCGCTCGGAAGCGACACACCCACCGACTGGGGCATCGGCGAGGCTGGCGGCATGAGCACCTACAGCAATGGTGGTCCGATGGCCGACGGCACCCTGAAGCCCGACGTGGCGGCTCCCGGCGGCGTCATCAACTCGGCTTTCGCCAAGACCGGCAACGAGTGGTCGACGTCGTTCAACACCATCACAGCCAGCGTTCGCCGCGGCATACGCACCTACTATTATGGCGCCAGCTACGGAACCTCGTTTGCCACGCCTTTCGTGACGGGCATCGTGGCCCTTTGGCTGCAGGCTAACCCGAACCTCACGAGTGAGCAGATCAAGACCATCCTGCAACAGACCGCCCGCCACGACGCCTTCACTGGCGACGACCCCTGGCACTACCGCTGGGGCTATGGCAAGGTCGACGCCTACGAGGGACTGCGTGAGGCGCTCCGTCTGGCCGACGAGAGTGGCATCACCGCCACCCGCAACGCCGCAGAACCCATCACCATCAGTCGTGCTGACGGCCAGTGGCGCGTGCTCTTCGGCAGCAACGAGAGTAGGGTAGCCGTGAGCGTCTACAGCCTCAACGGCACCCTGATGGCCCGCAGCCACTACGCCCAGCAGCAGCGTGGCAGCGAACTCGTTCTGCCCATGCCCACCGAGCGTGGCACCTACGTGGTGGTCATCAGCACCGAGAATGCCCGCCTGACGCGTAAGCTCGTCGTCGCTGAATAAAACCTGTCCACCGCTTCCAGTGTGCAAAGCTATGCTTTCCGCTCCGTAAAGCTATGCTTTAGGCAGTACAAAGCTATGCTTTAGGCAACGTAAAGCTATGCTTTGCGCACTGGAAAGCATAGCTTTAAGACGAAGGATGAGGGATATTCCCTCCATAACACCCAAGACAAAAGAATGAAGAACAACACCGTCGGACCCGTAAAACATCGCTTCGTAGTGCTCGATGCGCTGCGCGGCTTCGCCCTCTTTGGCATCATCCTGGCTAATTTCCCGGAGTTCTCGCTCTGGACATTCCAGACTGACGAGGCGCTGCAACGCCTTCCCTCGCCTGAGGTCGACAGCCTCGTGCGCTTCTTTCTCTATGTGTTTGTCGACGGAAAGTTCTACACCATCTTCTCCATCCTGTTCGGTATAGGCTTCAGCATCATCATTGCCAACGCCGTGAAGAAAGGAGCCGACGGCTTCCGCATATTCTACCGCCGCATGACCATCCTCGCCCTCATAGGCCTTGCACACCTGTTGCTCGTCTGGAGCGGCGACATCCTCATGCTGTATGCCCTGATGGGCATGCTGCTCCCGCTGTTCTGGCGATGCACCGACGGCCTGTTGCTGCGCTGGGCGGCCTTCTTCCTGCTGCTGCCCATCGGCATCGAGGTGGCAAGGGCTGCCGTGGGCTGGTCGCTGGCTGAGGTGCCCTACGGCCTGTGGTGGTCGACCTGCGACCGCTTCGGCATCACCGAGCAGAACTTCGGCACTTGGCTGCGCGACATCGACGGCTACCGCGGCCTGCACCAGTTCCTCATGCAGGGGGCGTGGGAGCGCCTGTGGGAGTTTGTCGACGGCAACCGTTACTTCAAGGTGCTGGGCCTCTTCCTCATAGGCCTGTACATCGGGCGCCGCCGGCTGTACGCTGCCGTCACACCGACTGACGCCGTCGCCTCACAGACAGCCGCCCAGCTATCCGGCAATTCAGGTTATTCCGAATCTTCTGAACATTCCGGAACCTCCTGCAATACCATCCGGATGCTGCGCCGCGTGATGGGGTGGGGGACTGCCGTCGGCCTGCCGCTGTCGTTTGTCTATGCCTGGAGTGCCACCAACGGCCATCCCTGGGGCAACATCACGCACAGCCTGCTCTACACAGCCAGCGTCTATCCGCTCGGACTGGCCTACATCGCCGCCTTCGCCCTGCTCTTCCGCCGCACGGCAAAGGCTCCCTTCTGGCGGATGATGGCGTTCCCCGGCCGCATGGCCCTGACCAACTACCTCTCGCAGTCGGTCTGCGGCGTGCTCCTGTTCTATGGCATCGGCCTCGCCATGGGTGCCGACACCACGCTCATAGCCACCGAGATGCTGGCC
>DGHX01000175.1:0-2210 GCA_002392835.1 Prevotella sp. UBA3837
GGACGCTGAGGGTACGCTGACCATGCGCGATCCTGCCACGGGACAGATTATGCACTACTATCCGCAGGAGAACGGAGAATACCTGAGTGATTCTGGTTTCACTTTCGAAAAATCGCTCTTGGTAGAGAATCTGCGCTTGCGTGCCGAAAACAGTGACTATTTCAAGGACATCAGCGACAAGGCCGCCCGTGATGTGGCAGAGCAGCGCGAGCAGGCCGCTCGCGAGAATGCCGAGACACAAGCACGTGGCGATGCTATCCGTGCCCAGCGTGAGGCTGAGGCGCAGGAGGAGGCCAAGCGGCAGGCATACATGCAGAAGCTGGCCGATAAGTATGGCGTTGATGTCAATGATGTGGCTCAGCTCAGGAAAACCATTGAAGATGAACAGGCTGATGCACAACGCGAAGCTGAGTTGTGGAAGAAGACTGCTGACATTCTGGATAAGACGACTACGGCTCTCGAGGTCATCGATAAGGCCAGTGAAGTGACCATTAACATCCTTGGCGACTGTGTGCCTGGTGGCTCTGCGGTGAAGAACGCCTATACGTTTGCACACAGTGTGGCATCCTATGGCGGACAGGCATGGGCTGATGGGAAGTCGGGTTGGGACTTTGCTGCCGAGATAGGCAAGGGTGCCATCGACGGCGGTCTGGGTGTGGTGCAGAACTATGCTGGAGACCTCACGAACAACGTCTATAAAGAGGCCTTCCTGGTGGTAGGTACCGAAGGAATACGCAAGGGAATGGAGGCAATGAGCGACCCGGACAAGTCGCCTGAGGAGGTGCTAACGGCAATGGGCCACGGCATGACCAGCAAACTGAACAACTTCCTCGTCGGCAAGGGCGTGGAGAAAGGAATGAACTGGCTGGGGAAATCGGCCGACCAGACGCTCGACCCCTACAACGTCACGCTGAAAGACAACACCGGCTTCCGGTTCGACACAACGCAGGCGGCCCTGAAATACAAGAGCTTTGTGCGAGGAAATGCCGAGACGGGCATCGGTGAGATCGTGAAGTCGAAGGCCATCATCAGCTCCGCGGGCGAGCTGGGCGGGATGACCGGCAACTACGGCATGGACAGCGTGAGCAACTTCGTTACCGACGATGCCGTTCCTGCCGTCGGTCACATCCCTGACGACATTCGCTATTACGTTGACACGCTGAAGGAATTCTCAGACAAAGCCTCACAGTATCGGAGCGACAGACTTGCGTCGATGTGAGACCGGTAATCCAAGACAAACATGCAAAGATGCAGACAGGGAAAATGAAGACAACGAAAGAAACAAGGAAAGACAGGCAGCTCAGGCGGTGCCTACTGCTTGCATTCATGGCGTTTCTTTGTATGCCGATGACGGCTCAGGACGTGAACGGCGTGCGGAAGAACGGCAAGTGGGTGGACCCGGTGAAGTTCTTTGAACTCAGCGGGCAAGGCGAACTGGACATGGACCAGTTGGCCGATGTCATGTGGAAGAAAGGAAGATACATGCAGGGCATGAAGCTCGTCACCTACAAGTTTACGCGCAATGAGTTCAACCCCGTGCCCGACAAACTCCTTTTCGCCACGCCAGCCACGTTCTATCTATACAACGACACGCCCATCACGATTTGGACCAACCAGATTGACGCGGCCTATCGCGGCTGCTACTCTGGCGTGTGGTTCCTGAGGGCAAAGGACATGGGCTTCAACTTCAATCATAACACGCACCACTACGAGTTCTCCTATACGCCTCTGGGTCAGTTTGAGGCTGACACATGGGAAGGTGGCACTGTGAAGATGGTGAACACCAGCGAGACGGAGATGAGGCTGGGCTATAGGCCCGAGTGCGGCGTGTGGGGCTCTTTCCTGACCGTGCTTCCCGACAATGTCGTTCACAAGGAAGACAACCGCACCTATGTCTACTTCAAGGTGGAGGAGGTGCTGCTCGACGGCGAGGAAACACCGCTTACCGAGGAGCAGCGCGTAGAGTTGGGAGGGGTTCTGGATGATCTTCTGGATGCCCTTCGCCATTATGTCGGGGTCACGGGCCAGCATGCCGGACCGATACCGTCGGCCATTATCTCCGCCATTTCAGCCATCAGCGCCATCTTGTTTGCCAATGGCGTGGCATCTATCGGAGGCGATGTCGGCGGCTTCTTTGGAGGCGGCTCCCCGTCGCCCACACCCGAACCGGCTCCAGACTATCCGTATGGTGGCACACCGCCTCAGCCCAA
>DGHX01000175.1:2352-2999 GCA_002392835.1 Prevotella sp. UBA3837
GAGGGAACGCTGACCATGCGCGACCCCGCCACGGGCAAGGTGACCCACTACTACCCGCAGGAGAATGGTGAGTATATGAGCGATTCGGGCTTCACGTATGGTCGCCAGGATATTGCCGAGAACCTGCGGCTGCGTGCCGAAAATGCAGGATACTTCGGCGACATTGCCAACAAGGCGGCACGAGATGTGGCCGAGCAGCGCGAGCAGAACGCGAGAATCGACGCCGAGACGCAGGCCCGTGGCGATGCCATAAGGGCACAGCGGGAGGCTGAGGCACAAGAGGAGGCTAAGCGGAAGGACTATCTGGACAAGCTTTCCCAGAAATACGGCGTGGATGCTTCGGATGAAAACGCCTTGTACAAGGCCATTTCCGACGAGCAAAGCGAGGCAGAACGTGAGGGCCGGCTGTGGCAGAAGACCGCCGATATTCTCGACACGACAACGAAAACGCTCGAGGTCATCGACAAGGCCAGCGAGATTACCGTCAACATCATGGGCGACTGCGTGCCCGGCGGTGCTGCGGTGAAGAACGTCTATACCTTTGCTCACTCGGTGGCTTCCTATGGCGGAAAAGCCTATGCCGACGGAAAGTCGGGATGGGACTTCGCAGCCGAGATTGGCAAGGGCGCCGTCGACGGCGGACTGGG
>DGHX01000101.1:0-1815 GCA_002392835.1 Prevotella sp. UBA3837
AGGCCAACCGCCTGAAGTGCCGCTACCGCCGGGAGGACACGAAGAAGACCGAGCTGTGCCACACGCTGAACGGATCGGCCCTGGCGCTGCCCCGCATCGTGGCTGCCCTGCTGGAGAACAACCAGACGCCTGAAGGCATCCGCATACCGAAGGCACTGCAGAAGTATACCGGTTTTGAAATGATAGACTAAGGAGCCCACTGCTCCTGCCACCGTACCACTGGCTTCCCGTCGCTGAAGGTGATGGGGAGCCAGATGTATTTTGCGTCAATGGGGCGGCGGGGACGCCACACGTCGGCCAATAAGTTTGGCTTTTGTTGACTGCAAAAATACAATGTTTTTTCCATCCCTGCAAACTTTAGCCCAGCATTTTTGCGCTTGCCGCACAAAAACGCGCCTGTTATTTGCAGGTATCGGATAATTTTTGTAATTTTGCAGCCGTATTGGCACAACGGTGCCAGCCGACGATACACATTATTATATATATACCTATTACAGAAAAGACCGTCATGAACATTCTTGAACTGAGTGAACAAGAGATACTGCGCCGCCAGTCGCTCGACGAGCTGCGCCGCATGGGCATCGACCCCTACCCCGCCGCCGAATACCCCGTCACGGCATGGAGTACCGACATCATCAGCGAATTTGAAGACCTGCCCGTCATCGGCAAGGACGAAGCGGGCAACGACGTGCGCGAGACTGCCACACCTGAGAACAGCCGCATGGTGAGCATCGCCGGTCGCATCATGAGCAAGAGCATCATGGGCAAGGCCGGCTTTGCCAAGCTGCAGGACTCAAAGGGGCGCATACAGATCTACGTGCAGCGCGACGCCATCTGTCCCGATGAGAACAAGGACCTGTACAACATCGTGTTCAAGAAGCTGCTCGACCTGGGCGACTTCATCGGTGTGAAGGGATATGTGTTCCGCACGAAGACGGGCGAGGTGAGCGTTCACGTGCTGGAGATGACCGTGCTGTCGAAGAGCCTGAAGCCGCTGCCCGTGGTGAAGACAGACGCCGACGGCAAGGTCTACGACGCCTTCGACGACCCCGAGCTGCGCTACCGCCAGCGCTACGTCGACCTGGTGGTGAACGCCGGAGTGAAGGACACGTTCCTCAAGCGAGCCACCATCATACGCACCATGCGCCGCATCCTCGACGATGCCGGCTACACCGAGGTGGACACCCCCATCCTGCAGAACATCGCCGGCGGTGCATCGGCACGCCCGTTCATCACACACTTCAACGCCCTGAACCAGGACATGTACATGCGCATCGCTACGGAGCTCTACCTGAAGCGCCTCATCGTGGGCGGCTTCGAGGGCGTCTACGAGATGGGCAAGAACTTCCGCAACGAGGGCATGGACAAGACCCACAACCCCGAGTTCACCTGCATGGAGCTCTACGTCAGCTACAAGGACCTGCTCTGGGGCATGACCTTCACCGAGCAGATGCTGGAGCAGATCTGCACCGCCGTCAACGGCAAGCCCGAGGTGGAGATCGACGGCAAGGTCATCTCCTTCCGCGCCCCCTTCCGGCGCCTGCCCATCCTCGATGCCATCAAGGAGAAGACGGGCTTCGACTGCGAGGGCAAGACGGAGGACGAGATCCGCGCCTTCTGCCTCGAAAAGGGCATGGAGGTCGACGAGACCATGGGCAAGGGCAAGCTCATCGACGAGCTCTTCGGCGAGTTCTGCGAGGGCACGTTCATACAGCCCACCTTCATCACCGACTATCCCGTTGAGATGTCGCCCCTGACGAAGATGCACCGCTCAAAGCCCGGGCTGACCGAGCGCTTCGAGCTGATGGTCAACGG
>DGHX01000101.1:1872-4570 GCA_002392835.1 Prevotella sp. UBA3837
AAGGAGCTGGCCAACGCCTACTCAGAGCTGAACGACCCCATCGACCAGGAGGAGCGCTTCAAGGAGCAGATGCGGCTGGCGCAGAAGGGCGACGACGAGGCCATGATCATCGACCACGACTTCCTCCGTGCGCTGCAATACGGCATGCCGCCCACCTTCGGCATCGGCATCGGCATCGACCGCCTGGTGATGCTCCTCACCGGAAAGTTTGCCATCGGCGAGGTGATGCTCTTCCCGCAGATGAAGCCCGAGAAGAAGGCCCCCCAGTCAACCATTCAGGAGTGGGCGCAGATAGGCGTCGAGGAAGACTGGGTCTACGTGCTGCGCAAGGCAGGCTTCTACCTCGTCAGCGACATCAAGGACGAGAAGGCGCAGGGCCTGCAGCAGAAGATTGGCGACATCGTGAAGAAGTACAAGCTTGAACTAACAAAGCCCTCCGTCGACGAGGTGCAGGCATGGATAAATGCGGTAAGATAGCCATCATCGGCGGCGGCTCATGGGCAACGGCCATTGCCAAGATTGTGATGCAGCACACGCACCACATAGGGTGGTATATGCGCCGCGAAGACCAGATTGAGGACTTCCGGCGCATGGGCCACAACCCCAGCTACCTGACCAGCGTGCGCTTCGACACACAGCAAATCAACTTCAACAACGACCTGAACAAGATTGTCAGCGACTACGACACGCTGGTATTCGTCGTGCCCTCGCCCTACCTGAAGCACCACCTGCGCAAGCTGAAGACTCGGCTGAAGGACAAGTTCATCGTCACCGCCATCAAGGGCATCGTGCCCGACGAGAACCTCATCTGCTCGGAGTACTTCCACCAGGCCTTCGACGTTGACTACGACCACCTGGCCTGCCTGGGCGGCCCCAGCCACGCCGAGGAAGTGGCGCTGGAACGGCTGAGCTACCTCACCGTGGGCTGCACCGACTTAGAGAAGGCACAGGCCTTCGCCGACGTGCTGGCCAGCCCGTTCATCAAGACGAAGACATCGCCCGACGTGGTGGGCATCGAGTACTCATCGGTGCTGAAGAATGTCTACGCCATCGCCGCAGGCATCTGCGGCGGACTGAAGTTCGGCGACAATTTCCAGGCTGTCCTCATGTCAAACGCCGTGCAGGAGATGGCCCGGTTCCTGCAGGCCGTACACCCCGACCCGCAGCGCAACGTCTACGACAGCGTGTACTTAGGCGACCTGCTGGTGACGGGCTACTCGAACTTCTCGCGCAACCGTGTCTTCGGCACCATGATAGGCAAGGGCTACTCAGTGAAGAGCGCCCAGATGGAGATGGAGATGATAGCCGAGGGCTACTTCGGCACGAAGTGCATGAAGGAAATCAACCGCCACTGGCACGTAAACATGCCCATCCTCGATGCCGTGTACAACATTCTGTACGAGCGCATCACACCGCAGATAGAAATCAAGCTGCTCACCGACTCCTTCCGCTAAGTTTCTCAATAGTCCCCCCCTTCTGGAGGGGAGTATGGTTATTTCTGCAACTCCCTCTACCTCACAGAATGGCACTACAAGTTTTTGTGTGGATAGTTTTTTCGTTACACGGGATGGCCTCTTCGTTTGAAAAACAGATAAAAACCAGAAAAACAGATAAAAACACCTAAGGCTGAAAGCCAGGGAATGGTTTTTATCTGTTTTTCTGGTTTTTCGTCTGTTTTTCTAAAGCACAGCCTGCCCCTACGAAATTTGCTTTGCCGTCAGCTCGCAGATCTTCACCACCACGCGCATGGCCTTCTCCATCGATGGTATGGGCACGAACTCATACGGCCCGTGGAAGTTCAGTCCTCCGGCGAAGATGTTCGGGCAGGGCAGCCCCTTGAACGACAGCTGTGCACCGTCGGTGCCGCCGCGTATGGGTTTCACCTGTGGCTCCACACCAGCCTGGCGCATGGCCTCGAGGGCGATGTCGATGACATGCATGTTGCCGTCTTCGATGCGCTCACGCATGTTGTAGTACTGGTCGCTGACGTCGGCTGTCACCGTTCCTTCACCATACTTCTCGTTCATACGGCGGGCGCAGTCCAGCACCGTCTGCTTGCGTTGCTCAAAGCGCTGGCGGTCGTGGTCGCGTATGATATAGCTCAGGCGTGCCTGCTCGGTGCTGGCCTGCATGCCGGTGAGGTGATAGAATCCCTCGTAGCCCTCGGTGGTCTCGGGGCGCTCGTCGGCGGGCAGCATGGCGGCGAACTCCATGGCCAGCAGGCTGGCGTTCAGCATCTTGTCCTTGGCATAGCCCGGGTGCACGCTCACGCCACGAAGGCTGACCTTGGCCTGTGCGGCGTTGAAGTTCTCGTATTCCAGCTCGCCCACGTCGCCGCCGTCCATGGTGTAGGCCCACTGGCAGCCAAAGCGCTCCACGTCGAAGTGATGGGCACCCATGCCTATCTCCTCGTCGGGGTTGAAAGCCACGCGCACGCGCCCGTGCTCCACCTCGGGGTGCTGCTGCAGCCATACCATGGCCTCCACAATCTCAGCGATGCCGGCCTTGTCGTCGGCACCCAAGAGGGTGTGGCCGTCGGTGACGATAAGGTCCTCGCCGACGTGGCCCAGCATCTCGGGGAACTTCTGCGGCGAGAGCACCATGTCCTCGTTGAGCTGAATGTCGCCGCCGTCGTATTTCTCCACGATGCGGGGCTTGATGCCGGCACCCGAGCAGTCGGGGCTGGTGTCGTAGTGCG
>DGHX01000101.1:4676-6963 GCA_002392835.1 Prevotella sp. UBA3837
TAGATGTAGCCTTTGTCGTCCATCTCCACCTCCTGCAGCCCCTCGCGCTCCAGCTCCTCCTTCAGGTACTGTGCAAAGACGAGCTGCTTCGGCGTGCTGGGCACGGTCTGGCTCTCCTCGGCCGACTGTGTGTCGAACTGTGTGTAGTTCAGAAATCTTTCGGTAATAGTCATAACTTGTCTTAAGTATTATAGGTTCTTTTTCTTTGCCAAATAAACCTAATTCTCTTTCTGATGAGAAAAGTAGTTAAGCAAAAAATCAGAAGAGGAAACCACGGGAATCTCACTGAATTCCAGAAAGTCTCTTCCGTTGTTGGATATAATTACATCGCAACCTGCATCTATTGCACATTCGTACTGCATCAAGTCCTCAAAGTCATGGACGGGAGCGATTGTCATTGCTTTCTCGAATTGTGCCGTTGTAACAGAGACAACCTTTATAAATTCGCACAGTTGCAAAAACATTCCATGTACTTGCTCTTTAGCGTGGTGACGAAGAAGATAGGCCATGGTAGCAAAAGACATCGTTGCCGTATATGCTTCCAATTTACCCTCGCTACAAAGAAACAAAATGGCATTCGCTTCTTCTGTGAACCTTCGCAGTTCAACAGCATCCATCAATATGTTTGTGTCGAGAAATACGCGCATTATTCTCTTATCCATTTTGTCAATAAGCCAAATGTACGGATATCCATATCATCCGCAGTAAACCTAAGCTTTAAAGCCTGTTCCCTCTGTGCATCGGTCAGTCGGTCCCATGCAGCATGCTTGTCCCATTCAGGAGCTTGGGGCAATGGCTCAAACAGCCACTTCCCACCTACAGACGCTTTGTACTCGGCCAATTTCTTAGCCAGGAACGCATCATCTTCCTTCCGCTTGGCTTCCTCGGCCTCGCGAATGGCATCGTTCATATAATCTACTACGGCGTGCATCACGCCCACGTCGACACTCTTCATCAGTTCCATGTATGGAGCCAATGGCGATGCTTGGATTGTTTTTGCAGCTGAGGTCATAACACTTCAATATTATAGTTCTCGCTGCAAAGTTAATGAATTATTTTGAATAAACAAATAAAACCATCTTAAAAATACAAAAAGCGAAGAAACTCACAGAGAGCGGCTCTGACCATCAAGGAAATTTGAGATTTTTTCTCCTGACTTCGGCGGTTTTAACATTTCTGAGGGAGGGGAGAACCCCGTTGAAACCCCTATAAACAGGGATTTTCGAATGGTGACTTGGGTGACTCAAGTTGAAGGATGCCATCACTAACTACATATCGCCAGACCAGCCATGACCAAGATCCCAGTGCTCATCATAGACAAACTCGAAGTATGGAAGGGAGAACTCTTCCTCGATCAGCGTAGTGAGCGATTCCAGGATAGGCTCTGCCCAGTGGCCAACCAAGACGATGAACTTGTCAATGTTCCATGCCACACGGCCTCGTGGAATTTGTGTGTAGTCGCCCTTGAACTTCGTTTCCTCATGCTTGGCTTGCGCCTTGAAGTACTCCTTCGCCCACACCTGTCTGTGCAGATGGGGATAGTTGAGGAAAGGAAGCCCCTTATTAGCGGCATCTTCTACCATCTTTGGAGTCACCTCCTGTTTGCGGACGCCAAAGAGCGTATTGTCAGTAGGGTCATACCAGAAAATGCCTATGCAGGGCATCTGCTCGTCAAAAGCTTTCATATCAGCCATCTGCCGCTGGTGATCTTCGTTGGTGAGTTGTGTCATGACTATATCTTTTGCGTGCAAAGTTAAGCATAATTTCTGAATAAACAAATAAAAACAAGATAAAATGAACAAAGACGACCTAAGACCCGTTTCGAACATCAGGCACGGCGACAGGCCTGGCACTCTTCGCATACGCGCGCGAAAATCAACGGCAAATTATGTTGCACTACTTGCACCTGTTGCACCAGGAATGCTTTGCCGCACAGTGAGTTAAGCCTTCCAGAAAGCTGTAGTGCAAACAAACCTTAACACCAGGCGCATCCAGGGCGGAAGTGCATATTCATACTGTTTCACGGGCGGGCCGCTTTTTTTTCTGTGCGGCCCACTTTTGAAAAAAAGTGATATGGGATTTTTTCAAAAGCGACCCGCTTTTTCAAACGGGCGGCCGTGAAACATAAAAACGTATATTTATACGGTTTCGGGTGTATAAATATACATTTTTTTCCGTGGCTTCGACAGGGAGGCCACTCGGTGGACCGACGCTGACGCGTCGGGCACTACGGCCAAGGCAGGGGCGGTGCAGGATAAATCACAACAAGTGTTAACGGCGGTGCAAG
>DGHX01000101.1:7096-9095 GCA_002392835.1 Prevotella sp. UBA3837
GTGCAAGTAGTGCAACATTTTTCCGTCATAGACTCCGGGCCGTCATGGGCCATTTTTTATGCCCATAATCAAAAAAAAGAGGAACAGAGAGTTGCAGATTGTGAGATTTTTTGTACCTTTGCACCCGATTTACAACATAAACATCATTCTTTATGGCTAAACACAAACTAAAGAAAGTACTCGTACTGGGTTCCGGCGCACTGAAGATAGGCCAGGCAGGCGAGTTCGACTATTCAGGATCACAGGCACTGAAGGCCCTGCGCGAAGAGGGCATCAAGAGTGTGCTCGTCAACCCCAACATCGCTACCATTCAGACTTCTGAAGGTATTGCCGACACCGTTTACTTCCAGCCCGTCACCACGCATTTCGTCACTGAGATCATCAAGAAGGAGCGCCCCGACGGCATCCTGCTGGCCTTTGGCGGCCAGACGGCGCTGAACTGCGGCACCGAGCTCTACCAGACGGGCGTGCTGAAAGAGTATGGTGTAGAGGTGCTGGGCACCAGCGTGGAAGCCATTATGAATACTGAGGACCGCGACCTCTTTGTGAAGAAGCTGTCGGAGATTGACCTGAAGGTGCCGGTGAGCCACGCCGTGGAGAACATGGCCGACGCGCTGAAGGCCGCCCACGAGATCGGCTTCCCCATCATGATCCGCTCGGCATACGCCCTGGGCGGACTGGGCAGCGGCATTTGCCCCGACGAGAAGGCCTTCACAGAGCTGGCCGAGAGCGCCTTTACGTTTGCTCCGCAAATACTTGTAGAAGAGAGCCTGAAGGGATGGAAGGAGATAGAGTTCGAGTGCATACGCGACGCCAACGACCACTGCTTCACCGTGGCATCGATGGAGAACTTCGACCCCCTGGGCATACACACCGGCGAGTCGATAGTGGTGGCTCCCACCTGCTCGCTCACTCCTGAGCAGGTGACGATGCTGCAGGACATCACCATACGCTGCGTGCGCCACCTGGGCATCGTGGGCGAGTGCAACATCCAGTTCGCCTTCAACGCCGAGACCAACGACTACCGCATCATCGAGATCAACGCACGCCTCTCGCGCAGCAGCGCACTGGCATCGAAGGCAACGGGTTATCCCCTGGCCTTCGTGGCAGCAAAGATAGCACTGGGCTACACGCTGGACCAGATAGGCGAGATGGGCACCACCAGCTCGGCCTACGTAGCCCCCAGCCTGGACTACATGATCTGCAAGATACCCCGCTGGGACCTGACGAAGTTCGTGGGCGTGAGCCGGCAGATAGGCTCGTCGATGAAGTCGGTGGGCGAGATCATGTCCATCGGCCGCTCCTTCGAGGAGATGATACAGAAGGGCCTGCGCATGATAGGCCAGGGCATGCACGGCTTCGTGGGCAACGACCACACACGCTTCGACGACCTGGACCGCGAGCTGCAGAACCCCACCGACCTGCGCATCTTTGCCATCGCACAGGCACTGGAAGAGGGCTACACCGTGGAGCGCATCGAGGAGCTGACGAAGATTGACGTATGGTTCCTGGAGCGGCTGAAGCACATCGTAGACCTGAAGCATCAGCTGCAAAAGTACAACAAGCTGGAGGACCTGCCCGACGAGTTCCTCCTGGAGGTGAAGCGCTGCGGCTTCTCCGACTTCCAGATAGCCCGCTTCGTGCTGAAGTCGACGGCCACCAACATGGAGAAGGAGAACCTTCAGGTGCGCAGCTACCGCAAGGAGCGCGGCATCCTGCCCTCAGTGAAGCGCATACCCACCGTGGCCAGCGAGCACCCCGAGCTGACCAACTACCTGTACTTCACCTACACCCACGTGCCCGCCTTCGGCAATACCAACGGCGAGAACTACAAGCCGAAGCACGACATCAACTACTACAACAACGAGAAGTCGGTTGTCGTCCTTGGCTCAGGCGCCTACCGCATCGGCTCGAGCGTGGAGTTCGACTGGTGCTCGGTGAACGCCATCAACACGGCGCGCAAGCTGGGCTACAAGTCCATCATGATCAACTACAACCC
>DGHX01000101.1:9138-9857 GCA_002392835.1 Prevotella sp. UBA3837
AACTACAACCCCGAGACGGTGTCGACGGACTATGACATGTGCGACCGCCTGTACTTCGACGAGCTGAGCCTGGAGCGCGTGCTCGACGTGATAGACCTGGAGCAGCCGCGCGGCGTCATCGTCAGCGTGGGCGGACAGATACCCAACAACCTGGCCATGAAGCTGCACCGCCAGGGTGTGCCCGTGCTGGGCACCAGCCCGGTGAACATCGACCGCGCCGAGAACCGCGACAAGTTCTCAGCCATGCTCGACAAGCTGGCCATCGACCAGCCGGCATGGCGCGCGCTGACCAGCTTCGACGACGTGAAGCAGTTCGTCGACGAGGTGGGCTACCCCGTCCTCGTACGACCCAGCTACGTGCTCTCGGGCGCCGCCATGAACGTGTGCTACGACGACGAGGAGCTGCACCGCTTCCTGAACATGGCCACCGAGGTGAGCAAGGAGTTCCCTGTGGTCATCTCGAAGTTCATGACCGACACTAAGGAGATAGAGTTCGACGCCGTGGCCGACAAGGGCGAGGTGGTGGAGTATGCCATCTCCGAGCATGTGGAGTACGCCGGCGTGCACAGCGGCGACGCCACGATGGTGTTCCCCGCACAGCACATCTACTACTCGACCATCCGCCAGATCAAGCACATCTCGCGCAAGATTGCCAAGGAGCTGAACATCAGCGGACCGTTCAACATCCAGTTCCTGGCCAAGAACCGCGAGGTGAAGGT
>DGHX01000076.1 GCA_002392835.1 Prevotella sp. UBA3837
CCCTGGGGGAACAGCTGCCTCAGACTCACACGGAGCATCTTGCGACGCTGGTTGAAGACTGTCTTCACCACACGGCGGAACAATTGCTCGTCGCATCCCAGGTCGCCCACGTCGTTGCGGGTCATGCGTATCACCGCACTCTTCACCTTGGGCGGCGGGTTGAACACATGCTCATCGACGGTGAACAGATATTCCACCTGATACCAGGCCTGGATGAGCACGCTCAGGATGCCATACGACTTGTTGCCGGGCGCAGAGGCGATGCGCTGTGCCACCTCGCGCTGTATCATACCCGTGCAGCAAGGGATAAGGTCTTTGTTGTCGAGCATCTTAAAAAATATCTGCGTGGAGATATCATAAGGATAATTACCGGTGAGCACAAAGGGGTGCCCCTCAAACAACTGTTCAAGGTCCATACGCAGAAAATCGCCACCGACCACCTTGTCCCGAAGTTGAGGGTAATGCTCATGCAGGTAGGCCACCGACTCCCGGTCGATCTCCACCACGCGCAACTCCCGCGGCTTCTCCACAAGGTACTGGGTGAGTACACCCATCCCTGGCCCCACCTCGAGCACGGGTATACCGGGACAGGCATCCACCGTATCGGCAATGGCCTTGGCCACACTCAAGTCGGTCAAGAAATGCTGTCCGAGATTCTTTTTAGGTCTTACATTTTTAATCATAAGTCTTTACATATCATATGCAGTGAAGACAAGCAACTGCAAAAATAGCGATTTTATCATAGAAAACAAAAAGGAAGGGAAGAAAAAAGCACAACAGCTGATGAAGAGCGAAAGAAAGGGGGTGTTTGAAATCAAATTCGTACTTTTTTTTATAGATTACAATACTATTCATCACTTTCTTTTTCAAAGAACCAAACACGCCGTGTGTATTCACCAAAATTTGTTCGGAATAGACCAATTTTCGTAGATACAAGCATAAAACATCATAAAATCAGAGATTTTATATAATAAATCTACATAAAGTGGATACATTGGATACAATCGTTTAATTCCGAAACAAACAAATTCATATATCTTTGCAAACAAATACAGTGAGTTTGCAAAGTATAGTATTTAGTAAAAAAAATAATCAAAACTATGAATGTGGGACTTAGGATAAGACAAGAATTGAAGGCACAAGGAAGAACAGCAAGATGGCTGGCAGACCAGATTCCTTGTGAGCGGACGAACGTCTACAAAATTTTCAAGAGAAAAGACTTAGACACCAAACTGCTGCAGCGCCTTTGCGTGTTGTTGGACTACGACTTTTTCAAAGAACTATCCAAAGAGACTTTCGGAGAAAAAGCTACTGCAAAATAGCGAGCGCCTCTGCGCTTCGGATGATTATTTCATATACTCTATCTTAAGCCACCCACATTTACACCCCTACTTCTCCACATACACTTCATGGTCGTCTGGGAGCATCCACTTTGCCATGGGCACATTCCCGCCTGAGGGATAAGGACGGTGGAAGCCTTCTGCGCAAGGCTGACCATGGCACCGAGAAACTTATCACCGCCATACTACTCACCGCCATCTCACAGACGGCGGGCAGACTGCAGGAGAGCCGAAGTTCTGTGTCTCGCTGCTGTCGACGAACATCAGCCACGGAAAAAGTGTCAAATACTTTATGAAATGTTGCGAAAGAGCACAAATGCCCTCCGACACAGGGAAGAGCTCTTTCGCGTTCTGCTTTTTTTTCTTAAATTTGTCTCGCAATCTACGTTCAAGAGAGAACCAATATCAACAAATATGAGAAAAACCTTTCTGACACTGCTCACATTTCTCGCAGCAGCCACGATGATGGCCCAAGAGAAATACCCCTATCAAAACCCCGACCTCCCTGTGGAGCAACGCGTGGAAAACCTGCTCAGTCTGCTCACCCCCGAAGAGAAGGTGGGACTGATGATGAACAAGTCGATCAGCATCGACCGCCTCGGCATCCCGTCATACAACTGGTGGAGCGAGGCATGCCACGGCGTGAGACAAGACGGATACACCGTCTATCCGCAACCCATCGGCATGGCGGCATCATTCAACGCGCAACTCTTCTACGATGTCTTCTCACAGGTGTCCGACGAGGCGAGAGCCAACTGGAACCGCTCCGACCACAATGTCTTCAACGTGCCGATGGGGGCCACCTACTACCCCGGCAATCCCGAACTGACCTTCTGGTGCCCCAATGTCAACATCTTCCGCGACCCGCGATGGGGAAGAGGACAGGAGACCTGCGGCGAAGACCCCTACATGAATGCCATCTTAGGCGTGCAGACAGTGCTCGGCATGCAGGGCAACGACAGCAAGTATTTCAAGACGCATGCCTGCGCCAAGCACTATGCCGTGCACAGCGGACCTGAGCCGCTGCGCCACTCCATGAACGTAGACCCCACCAGCCGCGACCTGTGGGAGACCTACCTGCCTGCCTTCAAGGCCCTGGTGAAGAAGGCCAACGTGCGCGAGGTGATGTGCGCCTACCAGCGCTTCGAGGGCAAGCCCTGCTGCACCAGCGACCGCCTGCTCATCGACATCCTGCGCAACAAATGGGGCTACGACGCCATCGTGCTCACCGACTGCGACGCCATCAACAATTTCTTCTCACGGGGCCAGCACGAGACGCATCCCGACGGCCTCTCCGCCAGCGTCGACGCCGTGCTCAACGGCACCGACCTGGAGTGCGGCAAGGTGTTTATGTCGCTCACCGAAGCCCTCAAGAAAGGGCTCATCAAGGAGAGCGACCTCGACCAGCACCTGCGCAAGACCCTCAAAGGCCGCTTCGAACTGGGTATGTTCGACCCCGCCGAGCGGCTGCCGTGGGCGACACTGCCCAGCAGCAACATCAGCAGCGCCACACACCATGCCATGGCCACACAGGCCGCCCGCGAGTCGATGGTGCTCCTGGCCAACAACGGCGTGCTGCCTCTCTCGAAGAGCGTGAAGACCATTGCGGTGGTAGGCCCCAACGCCGACAACGCCGCCATGCTCAACGGCAACTACGGTGGCACTCCCACCGCCGAGCACACCCACTCGCTGCTCGAGGGCATCAAGAACGCCGTCCCGCAGGCGAAGGTCATCTATGACAAAGCCTGCGAGCTCGACGACGACTACACCACCATCCACCACCTGGGCGACTTCAACGACGGGAAGGGCGTGTTCGTGGAATTCTGGAACAACAGGGAGATGACTGGCGCTCCCGACAAGAGCGACTACTACAAAGAGCTCAACTTCTCCACCTTCGGCGCATGGGGCATCGCCGAGGGCATCAACAACGACAATTTCGCCATCCGCATCAGCGGCCGCTACACCGCCACCTTCACAGGCGAGATGAAATACACCCTCGCCACCGACAACGGCTATGTGCTGAAAGTGAACGGAGAGACGGTAGAAGAGGCGCAGCCCGGTGGCAGACGCGGCGGGTTCGGATTCGGACGCCGGGGCGTGGAATACAAGTCGTTTGCCGTGGAAGAGGGCAAAGACTATGACATCACCATCGAATACAGCCGCGGAAAGGGCAACTTCGCCATGCTGCGCGGCGACATCTGCGAGCGCCGTCTGGCTGACTTCACCGACCTGGCCCGGCAGTGTGCCGATGCTGACGCCATCATCATCATTGGCGGCATCAGCGCACGCATGGAGGGCGAGGGTGGCGACAAGGCCGACATAGAGCTGCCACTGGTGCAGCAGCGCCTGGTGCGCGCCATGCACCAGACGGGCCGCCCCGTTGTCTTTGTCAACTGCTCAGGCTCCGCCATCGCCTTCGGCAGCGTGGAGGGTCAGTACGACGCCCTGCTGCAGGCCTGGTACCCCGGACAGGGAGGCGCACAGGCCCTGGCCGACGTCCTCTTCGGCGACTATAACCCTGGCGGCAAGCTGCCCGTCACCTTCTATCGCAGCACCGCCGACCTGCCCGACTTCCTCGACTACTCCATGAAGAACCGCACTTACCGCTACTTCACCGGTACGCCCCAGTACGCCTTCGGCTACGGTCTCAGCTACACCACCTTCCATGTGGGCCAGGCCACCCTCACCACCAACGGCAGCCAGCTCGCCGCTCCTGCCAATAGTCTGGCTGCCGTCGGTTTCCCCGACGGTCAGAGGCCCGTCGCCACCCTCACCGTCCCCGTCACCAACACCGGCCGTCGCCCCGGCACCGAGACCATCCAGCTCTATGTTCGCGCCCTCGATGACCCCGGCGCCCCCATCAAGGCGCTGAAGGGCTTCCAGAAGCTGAGCCTCAACCCCGGCGAGACGAAGAGCGCCGTCATAGCCCTCACCGCCGAGGCCTTCGAATACTACAACCCCGACATCGACGAGCTCAGTGCCCGCCCCGGCCGCTACCAGCTCCTCTACGGCACCTCCTCGCGCGATGCCGACCTGCAGGCCCTCGACTTCACCCTGCAGCCCAGCCGCCGCATCGTCGAGGACGGAGGCACCGGGCCCTTCAAGGCCATCATGCGCGAGGAACCCTCGCTGCCCGCACACACCGTCTTTGCACCGCAGGACCTCTCGCCCTTCAGCCCGCAGCAGCCACTGCCCGTGCTGGTGTGGGGCAATGGCGCCTGCTATAACTCGCCCTTCGAGCACTATAAGTTCCTCAACGAAATAGCATCGCACGGCTTCCTCGTCGTCGCAACTGGCTACATACCCATGGACGACACGCCCTACCACGGCCCCATGTCGACCACGCAGCAGCAGATAGCCTCCATCGACTGGGCCATAGCGCAGAACGACGACCCGCAGTCGCCCTACTATCAGAAAATCGACGTGCACCACATCTGCGCCGCCGGCATGTCGTGCGGTGGCCTGCAGACCCTCTACAACTGTGCCGACCCCCGCATCACTCTGCTCATGATTTGCAACAGCGGACTCTTCAACCGCCAGAACGCCCATGAGGCCGTGGGCGGCATGCCCATGCCCCCGAAGGAAAAGCTGGCCGAGGTGCACACCCCCGTGATGTACCTGCTGGGCGGCAAGCCCGACATTGCCTACGAGAACGGCATGGACGACTTCCACCGCCTCACCCATGTGCCGGCCTGCGCTGCCAACCTGCCCGTGGGCCACGGCGGCACCTACGCCCAGCCCCACGGTGGCGAGTTCAGCGTGGTGGCCCTGGCCTGGCTGCAGTGGCAGCTGAAGGGCGACAAGCAGGCCGCCCGCATGTTCAAGGGAAAGAAGAACCTGCTGCAGCAGCGTGAAGGCTGGACGCTGGAGAAGAATGACCTGTTTAAGAAACTGAAATAACACCGACCATGAAACGACTCACGACACTGCTGCTGCTCACCCTCAGCACCCCGCTGTGGCTGCTGGCACAGGTGCCCTTCGGCCAGGGCACGCTCACCGTCAAGCGCGTGGCCCGCAATGCCGTGCGCATACAGTATGCCGAGGGCGAGGTGCGCGACACGCTGCCCGACTGGCTCTATGTGCGCCACGACGAGGTGAAGCGTCAGGACATCAAGGTCAATGTCGACCAGCGCCGACAGACCGTCACCGTCAGCGACCGCCGCGGCCGCACCGTCTTCACTGCCAGCCACCATGACATGCAGGGCCGCCAGGCCACGCTCGCTTTCCGCTCACCTCAGGATGAATGCCTCTACGGACTGGGACAGTTCCAGGACGGCTACAGTAACGTGCGCGGACTTAGCCGCCGCCTCACACAGGTGAACACTCAGATAGCGCTGCCCATGCTCATCAGCAGCCGGGGCTACGGCGTGCTGTGGAACAACTACGGACTGACCGACTTCAACCCCTGCAGCCAGCAGGTGACCCTGACGCCGCAGGCCGCCAACCCCGATGCGCAGTCTGCTGAGGTGGTCAACGTCACCTCTACCGAGGGAAACCGGCAGGAGGTACGCCGCCGCAATGTCTTCGGCGCCACCATCGAAGTGGCTGAGGAGGGCGACTATGCGCTGCTGCTCGACGTGGGGCAGAAGATGGCACGCCGCCACAACCTCGTCGTCGACGGGCAGACGGTCATCGAGATGCAGAACGTGTGGCTGCCGCCAACGGCCTCGGCCATCGTGCACCTCGCAGCCGGACACCACGAGCTGAGCGCAGAGCTGTCGCAGGGCGACCGCCCCACATTATATTATAATAAGGTGACCGATCAGACCGTCCTGCGCTCGCCCGTGGCCCAGTGCGTCGACTACACCGTGTTCATCGGTACGCCCGACGAGATCATCGCCACCTACCGCCAGCTCACCGGTCCCTCGCCCCTCATGCCCTCGTGGGCGCTGGGCTACATCCACTGCCGCGAGCGCTACCATTCGTCCGAGGAGATCCTGCAGACCGCCAACCGCTTCCGCAGCGAGCAGCTCCCCGTCAGCGTCCTGGTGCAGGACTGGCAGTACTGGGGCCGTCACGGCTGGAACAGCATGCAGTTCGACGAGCGTTACTACCCCGACCCCCGCGCGCTCACCGACAGCCTGCACCGCATGGGCATCAGGCTCATGCTCAGCGTGTGGTCGAAGATTGACAAGAACAGCGAGGTGGGCCGCCAGATGCTTGCCGCCGATTACTATATTCCCGGCACCGACTGGATAGACTTCTTCAACCCCGACGCCGCTGCCGCCTACTGGCGCCACTTCAGCGAGCGTCTGGTGCCGCTGGGCATCGATGCCTGGTGGCAGGACGCCACCGAGCCTGAGAACGACGACCTCGCCGGCCGCCGCGTCAACCGCGGGCGGTGGAGTGGGGAAGAGGTGCGCAACGTCTATCCCCTGTTAGTGAACAAGACGGTGTACGAGGGACTTATAAATGAAGAGTCTTCACTCCCCTTTATCCTCACCCGCTGCGGCTTCCCCGGCATTCAGCGCTACGGCTCGGCACTGTGGAGCGGTGACGTGGGCAACGACTGGGAGACCTTCCGCCGCCAGATAGTGGCAGGCCTGGGCGTGCAGGCCGCCGGCGTGCCCTGGTGGACCTACGACGCCGGAGGCTTCTTCCGGCCCGGCAATCAGTACACCGACCCCGGCTACATAGAGCGCATGCTGCGCTGGGTGGAGACCAGCGTCTACCTGCCCCTGATGCGTGTGCACGGCTACCAGAGCAACACCGAGCCCTGGAACTACGGCCCTGAGGCGCAGGCCGTCATCGCCGAGTGCCTGAAGGAGCGCTACCGCCTGTTGCCGTATATAGAGGAGTGCGCCCGCCGCGTGGCCGAGGAGCACTACACCATCATGCGCCCCCTGGTCTTCGACTTCAGCGACGACCCCCAGGCCCTGCAGCAGAAGTACGAGTACATGTTCGGCCCGGCACTCCTCATCAGTCCTGTCACCGAGCCGGGTGTCACGCAGTGGAGCACCTACCTGCCCCGCAACAAGCAGGGATGGCGCGACTACCGCACCGGCCGGCATTATGACGGCGGACAGACCGTGGTCACCAGCGTTGACAAGGGCCACATACCCGTCTTCGTGCGCGAAGGAGCCGAGGCGGGGACGAAGCTGCCGCAGCATCCCTGACGCCATGACGGCCCAGCGCGGCCGGAAGACAGATTGTTCAACCCTAAAAGCCATAAAACCATGAAGAAATTATTGTTGCTGCTGCCCTTGCTGACCCTGCTGGGCTGCACATCGGTTGAAAAGAAAAGCGAGTGCCCCGTGCTCACCGTCGAAGGCGGACGCATACAGGGCGTGGAGGCCGACAATGCCGGCGTATTCGTCTATAAGGGCATCCCCTACGCCGCACCGCCCATCGGCGACCTGCGCTGGCGTGAGCCGCAGCCCGTCGTGGCATGGGACTCCGTGCGACGCTGCGATAAGTTCGGACACCCCGGCTATCAGGCCGTGCACTATCCCGGCTTCTATGCCTCGGAGTGGGGCTACGGCGACGAGGCTCCCTACAGCGAGGACTGCCTCTACCTGAACGTATGGACCAAAGCTGCCGGACAGGTCGACAAGAAGCTGCCCGTGGCGCTGTGGATTCACGGCGGCGGCTACCGCGAGGGCTGGGGCTCGGAACCCGAGTTCGACGGACAGGAGTGGGCATCGAAGGATGTCATGCTCGTCAGCATCAACTACCGCTTGGGCATCTTCGGCTTCATGACCCATCCCGAGCTGTCGGCCGAAAGCCCCAACCACGTCAGTGGCAACTACGGCATCCTCGACCAGATACAGTCGCTGAAATGGGTGAAGCAGAACATCGCACAGTTTGGCGGCGACCCTGACAACGTCACCATCTTCGGACAGAGTGCCGGTGCCGGCAGCGTGCGCACGCTGGCCGAGTCGCCCCTGGCCCGCGGCCTGTTCCACAAGGCCGTCATCATGAGCGGCGGCGGCATCAACGTGCCTGCCAAGGAGGGCGAGGAGGCCAAGCCCGCCACACCCGTGAACCGCTTCTTCACCTATAACCCCACGCTGGCCGAGAGCGAGGCCGAGACGAAGAAGGTGATGGACTGGGCCGGACTGACCGACCTCAGCAAGCTGCGTGCCGCCTCCACCGAGGTGCTCTACACCCTGCCGCAGATTTATAACATGGTGACGAAGAGCGACCTGTTCCTCATGCAGCGTCCCATCGTCGACGGCTACGTGTCGCTGAAGTCCTTCGACGAGGCCACCCGCGAGGGCACCATTGCCGACGTGCCCTATATGATAGGCTACACGCTGAACGACATGGGTGCCATGGCGCCCGGCATTGCCGAGTTCTGCAAGGTGCGCCAGCAGCAGGGCCGCCAGGCCTGGGCTTACGAGTTCGCACGCCCGCTGCCCGACGACGGCCATCATCCCGAGATTACCGACCGCCTGAAGGGAGCCTTCCACTCCTCCGACCTCTGGTTCGTCTTCAAGAGCCTGAAGCACTGCTGGCGACCCTGGACGCAGGGCGACTGGGACCTGGCCGAGAAGATGCTCACCGCCTGGACCAACTTCGCCAAGTACAGCGATCCCAACGGCAAGGAGGGCACGCTGGGCTGGCAGCCCTGCACGGCTGAGCAGCCGCTGTTCATGCTCTTCAAGCTCGATGCCGACGACAAGGAGGCTTCAGCCATGGGCGAGCCTATACTGCCGCAATAAAGAACCGACGTGATGATGATGAGAACACTCGTGATGACAGTCCTGGTGGCCGGCAGCCTCTGCTCGCTGGCTGCCGTAACCTCGCCCGACGGCAGGCTGGCCCTCAGCCCTGCCGGCAGCGGCCTGTCGCTCAGCTACGAGGGACGGCCTGTCGTCACCATCGACCTGCAGGCCGATGCCCCCTTGCAGCTGACCTTCAGCCGACGCGTCACGGCCGACTACCAGATGCTCAGCGGCAAGCGCAGCCACTGCACCAACGAGGCCAACGAGTATGTGGCTGCCGAAGGCGCGGGGCGCATCGTCTTCCGACTCTACAACGACGGCCTGGCATTCCGCTACGACGGCTGGCCGCAGTGGTTGCAGGGCAACGATCCCGCCACATACATCATTCCTGAGGGCACGCGCCGCTGGATGCAGCAGTGGACCGACAGCTACGAGGGCTTCTTCCCCCTCGACACCACGTATAAGGTGAAGCCGGTGCCGTCCTATAGCGGCATCTCGGCCTCTGCCGACGGCTGGAACAACCGCTGGGCCTATCCCGCCCTGACCGAGCCTGCCGACGGGCTGTTTGCCCTCATCACCGAGGCCGACATCAGCCGTGGGCAGAGTGCCTCGTGCCTCTTCAACGACGGCGAGCGCTACCATGTGGTGCCGGCACCCCTCCACCCGTCACCCTCCACCCTCCACCCGTCACCCTGGCGTGTCGTCATCGCAGGGCCGCTGCAGCAGGTGGTGCAGTCGACGCTCGTCACCGATGTCAGCCAGCCCTGCCGGCTGACTGACACCAGCTGGATACACCCCGGCCTCGTGTCGTGGGTGTACTGGGCCTACAACCACGGCTCTAACGACTACGACATCATCTGCCGCTACGTCGACCTGGCCGCCACGCTGCGCCTGCCCTACGTGCTCATCGATGCCGAGTGGGACACGATGAAGGACGGCCGCACCGTGGAGGATGCCATTGCATACGCCCGCTCCAAGGGTGTGAAACCCATGATATGGTACAACAGCAGCGTGGGCTGGGTGGACGGTGCCCCGACGCCGAAGTTCCGGCTGAACAAGGCCGAGGACCGCGAGCGTGAGTTCGCCTGGTGCGAGCAGCAGGGTGTGGCCGGGGTGAAGATCGACTTCTTCAGCGGCGACGACCAGCGCAACATGGACTACTGCCTGGACCTGCTGGAGTGTGCCGCCCGCCACCATCTGCTGGTCAACTTCCACGGCGCCACCATCCCCCGCGGCTGGCAGCGCACGTGGCCCAACCTGCTCACCACCGAGGCCGTCTATGGTGCCGAGTGGTACAACAACGTGCCTACGTTCACTGCGAAGGCCGCCGCCCACAATGCCACGCTGCCCTTCACGCGCAATGTCATCGGCCCCATGGACTACACCCCCTGTGCCTTCAGCAACTCGCAGCACCCACACATCACCACCCATGCCCACGAGCTGGCGCTGACGGTGCTCTTCGAGAGCGGCCTGCAGCACCTGGCCGACCGCCCCGAGAGCCTGCTGGCACAGCCCGCCGAGGTGCGGCAGCTGTTCGGCACGCTGCCCGCAGCATGGGACGACACCCGCCTGCTGGCCGGCTATCCCGGCGAACAGGTGGTCATGGCCCGCCGCAGTGGCTCCACATGGTATGTGGCGGGCATCAACGGCACCGATGCCGTCAGGTCGCTGCCCCTGCCCCTCAGCCAGCTGGGCGAGGGACTGAGCCTGCAGACCGCCTTCCTCGACGACGGCAACGGCGGCTGGAACATCCTTCCCGCCGGAAGCCCGCTGCCATCGGCGGTCACCTGCCAGCCGCGAGGCGGCTTCATCTATGTATTTGATTCCATAACTATAAAATGAAACGTACACTGAAGAATGTCTTCACGGCCATGCTCTTCGCCGCAGGAGCAACGACGGCCGCAGCCCAGCTGTCGACGAACCCTGACAAGTTCCTGGGCAACATCACCACCACCTACCAGATTGACTACGGCACGGAGAAGTTCTACGAGCTGTGGAACCAGATCACCCCCGAGAACGAGTCGAAGTGGGATGCCGTCGAAGGCCAGCGCCGCGGTCAGTTCAATTTCTCCGCCACCGACCGCATCTACAACTACGCCCGCCAGCATAAGTTCCCCTTCAAGTGGCACACCCTCGTCTGGGGCTCGCAGTACCCCACGTGGATGAACAGCCTGTCGAAGGACGAGCAGCTGAAGGCCATCGAGGAGTGGATGGACGCCGTGAAGAAGCGCTACCCCGACCTGCCCATGATCGACGTGGTGAACGAGGCCGTGGCAGGCCATGCCCCGGCACCCTATAAGGACGCCCTGGGCGGCGACGGACGCACTGGCTACGACTGGATCATCCGTGCCTTCGAGATGGCCCACGAGCGCTGGCCCAACGCCATACTCATCTACAACGACTACAACACCTTCCAGTGGAACACCGACCAGTTCATCAGCCTCGTGCAGACGCTGCGCGACGCCGGGGCACCTATCGATGCCTACGGATGCCAGTCGCACGACCTCACCGGCTGCGAGGCCGGCACGCTGCGCAACTCCATGACGAAGATACAGAACGCGCTGAAGATGCCCATGTACATTACCGAGTACGACATCGGCACCGCCGACGACCAGCTGCAGCTGAAGAACTTCAGCGAGCAGCTGCCCCTGCTCTGGGAGGCCGACTACTGCGCCGGCGTCACCCTCTGGGGATATATCTACGGCAAGACATGGACCACCGACGGCAACAGCGGACTGATACGCGACGGCCGTGACCGCCCCGCCATGACCTGGCTGCGCCAGTACATGAAGACTGACAAGGCCAAGCAGGCCAAGAGCCCCTTCCCCGGCATGCAGAAGGAGGCATCGGTCTACGTCAGGCCCTCAGCACTGAAGGTGACCAAGGGCCAGCCCATCAGCATCGAGGTGCGGGCCACCATGCGCACGAAGACCATCGACCACGTGGACCTCTACGTGAACAGCAAGCTGCAGCAGACCATGACCGAGGCACCCTATATGGTCAGCTACACTCCCGCCGGCAAGGGCCGTTACAACCTGCGCGCCGTGGTCACCAACACCGACGGCACCACCTACGAGCGCCACTCGGCCATCTCCGCCTTCGACGAGCGCCGTGCCTACAAGGGTCCGCATACCCTGCCTGGCACCCTGGAGGCCGAGGACTTCGACCAGGGCGGCGAGGGCTACACCTTCCACGACAACGACAGCCGCAACGAGGGCACCACGGCCTACCGCACCGACGGCGAGGGCGTAGACATGGTCACCTGCAGCGGAGGCTATGCCATAGGCTACACCGCCGCCGGCGAGTGGCTGGAGTACACCGTCGACGTGGCCGAGGAGGGCTACTACAACTACGAGGTGCGGGCCGCCTGCGGCTCCGGCGACGGCTCTGCCATCACCATCCGCCTGGCCGACGACGACTGCAGCGACGTGCTGGCACAGGTCACCATTCCGCAGACCGACAACGGCACGTGGGGCACCTACAAGGCGCTGGCCGGCATCACGCGTGTGCCGCTCACCGCAGGCAAGCATGTGCTGCGCGTCACCATCGACAAGCCCTATGTCAACCTCGACAAGGTGGTGTTCACGCATACCGATGAAGATCCCGACTGCCAGCAGTTCACCGACCTGGCACAGCTCGCCGCCACCGCACAGCCCTTCGCCATCTGCGGCATCGCCGATGACAAGGCCTTCTACGGCAGCGGCAACCAGAACCTGGGCTATGCCGACTATGCCACCGCCTTCGGCACGGGTGTCGTGGGCTACTACTTCAAGCTCGAGAGCCTGGCCACCGCCGCCGATGCCAGCCTGCACGGCTGTTACCTGCTGCGCCTGCTCACCACCGGCGGCGGGGAGTACAGCATCTGGGGCAGCCCCGGCTACCTGAACTCTCAGCCCGCCAACCAGTCGTGCTCCTTCATCCTCGGACTGAACAACCAGTACGGCCAGGACATGAAGAACGGTGCCGTCTGGGACATACAGTACGTCGATGGCCGTGGCTACACCCTGCGCAACGTAGCCACCGGCAAGTACCTGCACGACAACGGTCCCGCCCGCTATGACGACCCCGCCTACTTCCGCTTCTGCACGACGAAGTATGCCCTCGGCATTGAGGTCCTCCCCACCGTTGCCGCACCCGCCGACGATGCCCTCTACGACCTGAACGGCCGCCGCGTCGACAGCAGCCATCCGCGGCCCGGACTCTACCTACGCCACGGTCGCAAGGTCATCATCAGGTAAGACACTACTACGCAGCAGAGCATTATTGCCTGCGGTGCCATCCGGCCTTCGGCCGCTTGGTGTCGCAGGCAAATTGTGTCACCTGTATGCACTATTTTTTCATGTTCCAAAAATAAACATCGTTGTTTCTTTTGTGATAATCTTTTTTTTTCGTATTTTTGCAGCGTCTAAAGCAATCAATAATTACTAACATAAACAAAAAGCAACATTTTATGAAGACAAGATTCGTGAAGATGGCAGCCCTGGTTGCTGCCTGCGTGATGAGTGTGTGTGCTCAGGCACAAGACGTACAGATGGCCACGCTGCAGCATGGCGAGCAGATGACGGCCTACTATGGCCCGGAGGCCTTTAAGCAGGCCATGGCTGGGGCACAGCAGGGTGACCTCATCTCCCTCTCCGCCGGTATTTTCTCCTCCGCTAATGTAGACAAGGCCGTCACCATACAGGGCGCTGGCTACGTGCAGGACGCTGCTAAAGGTCGATTCCGCACTGTCATCGAGGGTGACATAGATGTCGTGATTCCTGCTGGACAGACAGGCTTCTGCTTAGAGGGTATATATTCAAACTATACATTGAGGTTCCGTGATATTTCTCAGTTTGAAGTGAAGAAGTCACGCTTAGTTGAAGCCGATTTCTACGATTGGAACATAGGCGACCAACGGGGCACCAATGGTCTGTTCGACCAGTGCCGCATAGGCCACCTGAACTTGAGGGGGTCGCAGAATATACTGGTGCAGAATAGCTTAATCAATAACTTTGATGCCAAAGGCCATACCACCGCATCGGTACGTAACTGTACTATTCTATGGTCAACCTATGGAGCTGCCAGTTATACAAACTGCATTATCAGATGGCCTCATGATGGATCTTCCTATTTTAATAATATGACTTGTGGTGAAATAGAGTCACAAGTGCAGGATGGTAATGTTCAAATCGATGATGAAAATACATTTAATGCCATCTTCGCCGACCCTGATAAGTGTACAGACTTTAATGATGACTACGATTATCGCCTCACCGCTGCCGCTGCTTCTCAGTACTTAGGTAACGACGGTACGCAGGTGGGCATGTATGGCGGTGCCAAGCCGTTCACCGACGTACCCACCAACCCGCAGATCACCCAGAAGGAAGTGGCTCCGCAGTCGGATGCCAACGGTAAGCTGCAGGTGAAGTTCACCATCGAGGCTCAGCAATAACAGTCCACACACCCTTAGTCTTGAAGAACCATGAACAGAAGACAACTTGTATTCCTGCTGCTGTGCTGTTGCCTCTCGGCTGCGGCGCAGAAGAAATACGAGTATTGGTTTGACCAGCAGAGCGAGAGCCGCCACGTGGGCACCACGGCGGGCGGCCAGGTGCAGCTGTCGCTCGACGTGAGCCAGCTTGCCGAGGGCCTCCACAGCCTGACGCTCAGGGCGGCCGACGAGGGTGGAAGCTGGAGCGTGCCCACCACCTCCTACTTCCTGCGACTGACTCCGCACCAGACCAATAACCGTATCACCCAGTATCAGTACTGGATAGACAAGAACTCCGCCACCACCGCTGCCGTCAGCGGCCAGACGGTCAGCCTCAGCCTCGACGTCGAGGCGCTGCCCGTTGGCCTCCATTCCCTCACCTTCCGTGCAAAGGATGCTTGGGGGCAGTGGAGCGTGCCCACCACCACCTATTTCCTGCGTGCCCGCCACACCGGTGCCAACGTCCTCGCCCGCTACGAGTACTGGCTCGACGGCGACATAGCCCATCGGCAGAGCGTCAGCAGTCAGAACAGCCTGGTGCAGCTCAGCATCGACGTGGCGCAGCTCGCCTATGGCGTCCACACCCTCTCCTTCCGCATGGCTGACATTCGTGGCAGCTGGAGCGCACCCCTCACCAATTACTTCGTGAAGCCTCGGCAGACCGCCAGCCCCAACCTGGTGGCAGGCTACCAGTACTGGTACAACGATGCTGGCCACCAGGCCACCTACGTGCCCCTCAGCCAGCCGGCGTCGCCAGCTGTCGTCGATGTGCAGCTGCCGCAGAACAACCTCGTCACCCGTGTCACGCCGCAGAATATCGTCCTCGTCAGCGAGGGCGGCGAGCAGAAGATTGGCGTGAAGAACGCCTTGCACACCCGCTTCAAGGACCTCAACGGCCAGTGGAGCACCCTGCTGACCGACACCTTCACCGTGGTGATGAGCAACAAGGAGCTCGACCTCACCGCCTTCATCCAGAATCCCGCCGCCACCGACTACTACGACGGCTGGACAACCAATGACGACGGCTACTTTTCCATAAACGACTACGACCACTACAGCGGACAGGAGGACAACTACTTCTGCATCTACAGTGGCACCATGAGCCAGCGCATCAGCGGTCTGCCTGCCGGCAACTACACCCTGGTGTTCATGGCACGTGTAGTCGATGATGCCGTCTGCGAGGTGCGCGCCAACGGCTATAGCACTGAGACCGACAGTCGGCAGTGGAGCCAGCAGGTGCTCACCTTCACCACCAACGGCGCACCCTTCACGTTGGAGATAGCCAACAAGACGGGTAAAGGCTGCATCGACGTGGATGACCTGATGCTCATGACCGCCGTGGAGCGGCAGAACGTCAGCCTCAGTGTCAGCACCGACGACGGTCGCGACGTCACCGACCTCGTCACCATCCGCTGGTACGACGCCCAGGGCACCCTGCTCGGTGCCGGCAGCACCATCAGCGGCATGCAGAAGGGCAGCGAGCTCTTCTACAGCGTGGAGCTCGACGAGGAGCTGGGCCGCCACTACCGCGAGGTGGTGATGCAGCCCGTCACCGCCGACGGCGAGCACGTCAGCTGCCGCCTGCAGCGCATCAGTCAGCTGCAGCTGACAGCCCATGTGGTCGACGCCGACACCCGCACCGACCTGTACGGTGCCAACGTCAGCGTCAGCCAGTGGCTCAACGGCAAGTATGCCCAGCACTTCACCGCCCAGACCGACCGCCAGGGACGCTTCGCCCTGCAGGTGGCTGCCGACAGCACCGTGGTCACCGTCAGCAGCGACGGATACCTGGACCAGCGCATAGCTCTCACCCTCAGCGGGCAGAATGCCGACCTGGGCGACATCGCCATGGGCGAGGCAACGGGCCTGATGCTCATTCCTGACCTGGCCTACCAGCCCGCCGTGCAGGCAGGCACCGAGCCGGAGGTGCAGGACTGGTATAGCGACCAGGCCAACGTGGCCTACAGCGTGCGCAACCTTTCGCGCCAGACCGACCTCACGGCCAGCGTGCAGCGCGGCGTGGTCATCGTCACCGGCGGAGGCTACGACAGCGGCGACCGCCTCAGCCTGACGGCAGCCAGCCGCAACGGTCAGTTCGTCGCCGCCACCCGCGAGGTGCAAGTGGGCGGGCTGAACGACACCATCAGCGTGCCCCTGCTGCTCGTGGAGAGCGGAGCCATAGTGGCTGACTACGGCAGCAAGGGCGACGACGAGTCGCTGGCCATGGTCTACAACTCCATGGGCCGCATGGTGCAGCGCACCACCTTCAGCTCCAGCCGTGCCACCTTCAGCGCACTGCCTGCCGACACCTACCAGCTCATCACCATGGGCTATGACGGCAACATGGGCACTGTGGCCAACCTCAGCGACATACAGCTGATGGGGCTGCAGCAGGGTGTCGACTACGTCAGTACCACCGTCAGCGTCAGCGACGGATACATCAGTACGGTTGAGGTGGACAACGTTCCCGAGATGGATCGCTCGAAGTTCAGCTACACGTCGGTCAACACGTCGTACCTGCCCAACAAGTACCAGTTCGTGGCCGGCAACTTCGTCACGCTGACTGGGCGCGTCGACTTCAAGACGCAGTACCAGGGCAACGTGAGCAACGTCATGGTGACCTTCGACATCCCCGAAGGCTGTGTCTTCACCGAAAACTCCGTCGTCATCGGTACTCACCAGGTGCCCTATACCCTCAGCGGTGACAAGCTGACGGTGGCCCTGAGCCACGACGACCTCGACAGCCGCATCCGCTTCTGCATGACACCCACGCGCAGCGGCACGTTCTCATCGACGGCTTTCGCCACCTTCACCTGCAACGGCGAGAAGACGCAGACCATCGGCTCGGCCTTCTTCGAGGCCACCGACATGGCCATAGCCGCACCGTCGAGCACGCGCAAGACGCTGGTGCCCGTCAGCGGAGTGGCAACGCCGCAGGCACAGGTCGACGTCTACGACAACGGAACCCTCATCGGCTCCACGCAGGCACTGGCCGACGGACGCTGGAGTGTCAGTTGCGAGCTGCACAAGCCCTACAACCTCTCCACGCACCAGATCAGCGCCCGTGTGCACCAGCTGAACGGCATCACCGTCACCACTGCCTCGAAGGACTGCTACTACGACATCAACGCCGTGGAGGCCAAGTCGGTGCTCATGACCTTCTACAACGGATGGCTCAGGAAGAACGTCGACGTTACCTTCGACTTCGAGACCGGCACCACCAGCAGCAACAACTACATGTTCTACACTGCTACTGACATCACCTTCGTGGCCGACCTCACAAAAAACAACAGTAGCTTGGTGCGCAGTGTTACCTTCTACGTCTACACCAGCGAAAACGAGGTTCTTCCTCTCAAGGGTTTCTTTGACTATAGGTGGGGACGCTGGGTGGCCGTGAGTCGCTTCGACAGCTACAATCTGCCCGTCAACCTGGCAGTGGACATTGATGTCGAAAGGAAAATAGTTGGTGACCGTCAACAGTTGGATGACGGAATGGCTGATTATACGGCTAATATGGAGGAGGAAAAGAAAATGCTGGCTAAAATTGACAGTGGATTCGATGCTGGACCAAGCGAAGATGGCAATATCTACGCTGAGGCACTCAGCATTGTATCAGCAGAAACAGTTGATGAGACAGCACTACAGGCAGTGATGGAACGAATAGGCTCTTTGCCAGCAAGCGAAGAAGAAATGACAGAAGAGGAGCTGGAAGCAGAATACAACCAACTTATGGAGGAAATGTCAGAAGCAGAGAAGAACTTTGTCAAGGATTCTATCTATGCAGGGTTCCACATAAACAAGAGCCTGCTTGATGCTGCCTTTCCTTCCGCTCCTTATTCCGGTACTATCACTACCAGTGAAGGCAGCAAGTATATCTCTGTAGAGCAGATGTCATCTGTCAGTGAAGAAGAACTTCTTTCATTAGGCTATGAAATGATTGAGGTGTCGGATGACTCGCGTATCTATTGCTTGACGAGTGAAACCATGATGACCTTCGTAGATGCAAAATCGGGCCTCAAATACACTCAGCAATTCGACTTCCCGGCTATGGCCAGAGGTGCCAAGGCTCATAGCATCGATCCGCGTCTGCCTTTCGCCGCAAAGGTTTATGAGGTGATGGACATCTTGGAGTCGCTTAGTCATGTGGGTGAAATGTCGTCGAAAACTATGAAAAAGATAGTCAGAGACATGGAGAAACTACGTTCCTTAACAGTTGGCATCTATACCTCGTGTTGGAACTGGGTTCATGATATGTGGAATGACTACCTCTCAAGAGTTGTTAACGTATGCGATGGCTATATCGCCAAGAACGAACGCCTGCTGAAGATGCACAATATGAGGCTCATGCAAGCTCATAAAGCTCATTCGTTAGACCCGACAAATCCCAAAAAACTTATGGTTTTGGTAAAAGAGTTGGAGAAGACGGAAAGTTTGGAGAGGAGTCTCAAACGTTGGAGCTTCCTGCAAGAGCAGGTGGGAAAGATTGCTGAAGCCGTAAGGAAACAGATTGCCAAGATACCAAGGTCACCTAAGCTGGCACAGATATCTGACTTTGCTAAAGTCGGGGGTAAGCTTATTGGAGGATTTGGAGTGTTTGTTGAACTCATCGACATCTTTGATTTCTATGACGAGTGTATTGAAACGTGCCGTACGTGGAGCCAGCTTTTGTATCTGATTGAAAAGAAGATCCCTTGCCCTAAAAATCCAGATAAAGCCATACGCTTACGTGATAACATTAGTAATGACGCAAAAGGACTGGTTAAGGCATTGCAAAGGAACTATTATGCTAAGTGGATAGCAACTATCATTGACTTTGGCTCACTCTTCATAGAAGAGATGCCTGTGGCCGCGCTTGTGGCGTGGTTTGCTTCTGGTGCATTCAATATTTATAGTGAATGGAGCCAAATGCTGACACTTGACGGAAAGTATGTAAACAGGCATTACGACTATGTCAATGCAGTAAGGGACCTTAAGTGTAAGAAGGATCCTGATGATCCTGATGACCCCGATGACCCCGATGACCCCGATGATCCCGACGATCCCGATGATCCCGACGACCCCGACGACCCGGATGACCCCGACAATCCTGACCCCACGCCGCCCTTCTCCCCGCTGGAGCCTATCCACGACCCCTCGGGCTTCGTCTATGAGGCAGTGCCCACCAACCGTCTGCAGGACGTCACGGCCACCATCTACTACAACCAGGAGGAACCGACGCTGTGGAACGCCAAGAACTACTCGCAGGTGAACCCCATCATCACCGGCGAGGCAGGTCTCTACGCCTGGGATGTGCCGCAGGGTATGTGGCAGGTGCGCTTCGAGAAAGCTGGCTACGAGACGGCCCAGACCGACTGGCTGCCCGTGCCGCCGCCCCAAATGGAAATCAACATCCCGCTGCAGCAGGCCGTGGCACCCCAGGTGCAACGGGCTCGCGGCACGGAGAGTGCCGTATGGCTCACCTTCAGCAAGTACATGAAGCCCGAGACGCTCACCAAGGGCAGCCGCATCACCGTCAGCCGAAACGGCAGCAACGTCCGCGGCGACGTGGAGCTGCTCAACCTGGAGGAAGACCCCTATAACCACCAGGAATATGTCTCGAAGGTGAAGTTCGTGCCCAGCACAGCCTTCAAGACCACCGACGAGGTCATCGTCACCGTGAAGAAGGAGGTCACCAGCTATGCCGACCGCCAGATGGAGGCCGACTTCGTGCAGCGGGTGGTCATCGAGCCCGAGCTGCGCGCCATCAGCTGCGATTCGCTCGTGGCCGTCGACTACATGGGTCAGACGGTGCTCGAGGTGAGCGCCCTCCCCGCCGAGGCCGCCAAGGGCCGCATGCTCACCGTGCAGTCCACCTCGCCGCTCATCGCGTCGGTCGACGAAGGAACTGTGAAGCTCGACGACAGCGGACGGGCCCGCATCGTCGTCAGCGGAAACCTGCCCGGCAGCGCATCGCTGCGCCTCGCCATCGACGAGGCCGAGCTGCAGCGCATGGCCGAGGTGAGCGTCACCCTGGCCGAGACCACCGTGAAGGCACCGAAGGCATCGAAGCGCACGGGCAGCACTGTGGCTCCCGACTACCTGCTCGAACTGACCAGCGCCACGCGCGGAGCCACCATCTACTACACCCTCGATGGCTCATGCCCCTGCGACGAGCAGACACGCCGACGCTACACAGGGCCCTTCGCACTGCCGCTGGGTGACGTCACCGTGAAGGCCATGGCCACACGCGACGGCATGGACGACAGCGACGTGGCTACGTTCCGTTACACCGTGACGAACGAGACGGCTATAGGCCTGCCACAGGCCGACAGCCGCCAGATAGAGGCTGCATACGCCGATCGCCGCATCACGGTCAGCGGTGCCAGTGGCGCCACGCTGCGCATCTACGACCTGCAGGGCCGCCAGCTGGCTCACGCCACGACGCAGCACAGCACCACGACGGTCAGCGTGCCGAGGGCTGATGCCTACATCGTCACCGCCACCTGGTCCGACGGTCATGTGGCCACCACGAAGCTCACTGCCCGGTAGCACCTGAGCGCAGGCCTGACGGGCTGGCAGCGCTCACCAGAAAAACAGATAAAAAACACACAGTAAGCTGAAGACTCCTGGTGTGGTTTTTATCTGTTTTTCTGGTTTTTACCTGTTTCTCAAAGATCATGGTCCACCCATACGGCAACCTCGCAGAACCGGAAAGAAGAAGGGTCGTATTCGGAATTTACCGTAATTTTGCAGAAAATTCCGAATAGATATGACACTGCAGTCAGCCTTCGCCATCGACAGCGAGGAGAAGCGCAGCAGGAGCTGAGGTCGCTGGCATCCTATCGTTTGCAACGAATAACTTTCTGTATTGAGCAGATTTGTGTCATTTCTGCTTTTTGCAGAAAGCAAAAATAATCAAAAGTTATTGTTGCAGTCCCCCCCCTCTGTGTCCCATTCTTATTTTTTAACACTCACTTAAATAGTTCATCTGCTGTAACTTCAGACTTAACAATATCAGAATGGGCGTTGCTTTCTATTGGAGTGACAGTCACAAAAGTCAAGTGGAATTTCTTGTCGGGCTGAAGTCGCTCCAGTGCGTCAATGCGCTTTTGCAGTGTCTCTGCGTATGACTTCGTGATGACATAGCTCGACTTGGAATACTTCATTTCGCAGACGTTGACAACATCGTCGGCACGGTCTATCAGCAAATCTATCTGCATACCATTGGTTTCATCGTCACCGTTAACCACGAGCGATGACTCTTTTGACGTCACACCGGCAATCTGCAAGGCCATCTTGATTTGCTGGATATGCTGCATACAAACCTCCTCGAAGGCAACTCCCCGCCAGGATGCAATCTCGCTCTCCTTCATGTGATGCATCCAGTAGTCGTGCTCCGTTACGGCCTTTTCCTCTTTGAAGTGCAGCCAGAACCAGCAGAAGCAGTCAGCCAATTTGTAGTATTCCTCATTGCCGGCAGCACCCCAGGGCACATATTTCGTCACGAAGTCGCTCGCGATAAGCGCCTTCAGCATCTTGGTGAAGTCGCCATTGGGGTTGATGCCCGTCTTGTGGGCTATCTCGTCGCGGCGATAACCGGCATGGCGCTTGCCCAGAAAGCGGATAATCTTCATGCAGTCTGATGCATTGTCGAAGACGGAGTTGAACAACCTCTCAAACTCATCGCCAAGCTTTGCTTTCGGATTAAAGAACAGTGAGTCGATATTCTGCGCGAGACTGAATGACGGGTTGAAGCAGTCAAGATAGAACGGGATGCCGCCGAGAATCATATAGGCCTGGATGATGTTGTAGCGCGAGAAATCGATATTCCTGCTATGGAAAAACTGCTCACACTCTAATAGCGTAAACGGCGACAGCTTCATTTCGCAGGTCAGACGCCCATACAGGCCGCCTTTGTTGTTGATGATGTTGTCGAGCATCCACGAGGTGGCAGAACCGCACACCACTAAGCACAAGTTATGACGGCTGCAGCCCCATCCGTTCCAGAACGCTTCGAGCCCCGTCAGAAAGCCGGAGCGGGCAGTGTCCATCCAGGGCAGTTCGTCGATGAACACCACCTGGCGCGAACCATTGTCACGCCGTTCCAACAACTGTTCCAGCAGGAAGAAGGCCTCCATCCACGACTTTGGCTGGTCGCTTCCCTCCAACCCATGACGAATCAGGGAGAAGTGGAAGTTCTGGAGTTGCGACTTCAGCGAAACCTTGCGCTTGCGGTCATACGGTGAAAGCCCCGTATGATGGAAAACCATACTGTCGCCCAGTACCTCGTTGATCAAGAATGTCTTACCTACACGGCGACGGCCATATACGGCAATGAACTCTGCCCTGCCACTCTCATAGCGACGCTTCAACTCTGCTTTCTCCTGTCTTCTGCCAATGATGGTACACATATTCTATATGATTAACAATTAGGCTGCAAAGGTACGGATAATAATCGAGACTGCCAAGAAAAGAAATGTTAATTTTTGAATAAAACCACGTTTATTTCGCTAAATGTCTGTGTTTTTGTGACTCTGTAGCGGAATAAACGCTTTTTTATATTAGTTGCTATATGTCGTTTGACCCATAGAGGCCGCTCTGCGCTTCGGTGGTGTGGTCTTTATCTGTTTTTCTGGTTTTTACCTGTTTTTTCGCCAGTTGACTGACGTATAGTTACTCGCTTTTCTTGCACCTCTGTTGACACTCAGTGGGTTAGGGCGAAAAAGTTGCACCGGAACCTGCACCGGAAGCTGCACCAAAAAACTGCACCAAGCGTAGTACGAAACGCAGCGCCAAACGCGCCTGTTTTCCTGCGTGGTGTTGCGAGAAAATTCCCGGATGTCCGGACTCTCTGTCCGCGGGCCTGGTACTCTTTGTCCGCGGCCCGCGGACAAAGAGTACCAGGCCTGCGGACACTTTTTTGGTACTAAGGTTAAAACTTCTTAGTGAGCGTTAAAAAAAATGAGCAAATGGGCTTAGTCACAGACCCCACCCCCGGCCCCATTCCCGACCTGCGGTCGCC
>DGHX01000068.1:0-6713 GCA_002392835.1 Prevotella sp. UBA3837
AGCGATTGACTATGAAGAGAATCCTGTTCTGCCTCATGGCACTTGTGGCTCTGGCATCGCCGGTGCGGGCCTATTACCTGTTTGAAATCAGCGGCCCCGTCGAAGGTGTCTGCTATGGCAGCACCTATACGCTCAACGGTGTGAGCTATAAGATTTATGCCTGTTGCGATGTTATTCCAATGTATGCGTGGCACGACATCATCCAACCGTTGAAGTTTGTAGCCTTCATCACGTCGCTGGATGACGTGACCACCGAGGAGTGCGTCATCCCCGCCTCGTTCGAGCATACCGGCATTTCGTTTGCTACCGGACCGATTGTCATTAATGGCGTGCTTGACTACAGGTATATCTGGACCACCAGTCCCAGAGATCCGGGAACGGGCGGCGTGCCTGCCAACGTGCTCCCTTCGACGGTCGAGGTGTGGGGCTTTTCCTCCTATTTTAATAGCAGCACCTACGGCAATTGTAGCAATAGCGAAATCAAGTCGCTCCGCTTCGAGGGCGAACTCCGCACTAAGGAGGAGACGGTGATGGTCTATGACAACGCGGCCACCGTCGAATTCTTCAACGCGTATCCCTCGTCCAGTGGTGAGTACCTTTACAAACGGTCGGGTGTCGCAGAGGGGAAGTTTAATTTCACTGAGTATGGTAAGTTGTCCCTCTCCAATATGGAGACGCTCGCCTTCAACACGCTGTCGGGCACCGGTATTTACAATCTCAGCTATTACAGGAAGCTGACCGATGTCTACTTCACCTCAACCAAGCCTTACGACACGTCCATGCCTCTCTTCGAATACGTCAGCGATAAGACGGCCCACCTCACCAACGAGGCTTACGCAGCCTACCGGCCCGATGACACCAGCGACTACTTCGCCAATTTCAAGCAGGTACTGCCCGAGTCGGTCGACGTCGTCCTGTCGGTGGAGGACGGTGCCTACGTACAGCTCGGCGAACAGCTCTATGCCGAGGGTGAGTATGCCGTGACGGTGGCCACTCCTGAGCCCCTCTCCTTCTTCATGTGCGACGGTTTCCCGTCGCGGGCATGGGTCAACGGCCGCGACGTGTCAGCCGACCTGACCTACGTTGACTTCTTAATCAATGACTTCGAGACCTACGAATATGCCATCCCCGCCGCCCAATTGCGCCCCACGATGTATGTACGCTGTCGGGCCAACGACGAGCTCATCCATTTCGAGGATGCAGCTGTCGAGGCACTCTGCGTAGCCAGCTGGGACACCAACGGCGACGGACGCCTGTCGAAGCTGGAGGCCTGCAACGTCAGCTCTCTGGGCAAGACGTTCAAGGGCAACACCGACATCCAGACCTTCCCGGAGCTGCAACTGTTCACGTCGCTTCGCACCATTGATGCCAATGCGTTCAACGGTTGCACCAGTCTGGAAAGCATCGTCCTCCCCAAGAGCGTGACAAAAATTGATGTTGCGGCATTCTTCACGTGCACCGCCCTGACCGACATAGTCATGCCGTCAGCACTGGAGACCATCGGAAACCGGGCCTTTGCCTCGTGTTCCAGCCTTGAGCACATCGACATTCCTTCGAAGGTAAAATCCTTCGGCACCTCGGCCTTTGCCGGATGCCGGTCGTTGAAGTCGTTCACATTCCCCGCCAGTGTCAAAAACGGAGGCATGGCGATGTTCGACGGTTGCGATGCGCTGGCCGCCATCATCGTCGACGAGGACAACACCATAATAAACTCGCGTGGTGGATGCAATGCCGTCATGTATGGAACGTCACTAATGGCAGGCTGCAAGAACACCCGCATCCCCGAGGGCACCACCGACATCGGGCGTCAGGCCTTCAGCGGCATCAAGACGCTGACCAGCATCGACATCCCGGCTTCAGTGACCTCGATCTCTCCGGGAGCATTCTACGGATGTTCTGGGCTCACCACGGTGATTTCGCACGTTGTCGAACCATTCACAATCGGTAGCATTGCCTTCTCCGGCGTCGCTCCTGACTGTCGACTCATCGTGCCTTACGGCACGCGTCAGAAGTACATCGATGCCGGCTGGACGCAAGCCATGTTCCCGGGCGGCATCGTCGAGATGGATGCCTCATTCGACATCAACGGCGACGGTCGGGTGACCATCGCCGACGTGACGACGCTCGTCAACCAGCTGCTGAACGGCAACTGACAGACATAAGGCGGGCATGACAAAAGTAGCGTTTCCAAGTTCACCGTTGCCGACATGACGAAGCTCATAGACATGCTGATGAGTGAATGACCGGTTTTAAACGCTCACAAAAGATTATTTCTGAGTCCCCCTGTGCGAGAGCATCGGGGGACTCTTCGCGCGCGCGGCATACGCGCGTGAGGGATCTTTTGGTTGCACCGAAATGCGTTTTGGTTGCACCTGAAGCATCTTGATTGCACCGCTGTTCATTTTGGTTGCACCGAAACTGAATATCAGATAGTTAGATTGACAGATTTATAAATATGGACACCAAAAATCTATATTGCACCGGGGAAATGGGGGAAATTGAGAAATTGAGAAATTGCGCATCGCACAGAAAAAAAGCGGGCCGCAGAAAAACGTCCCAGGCCCTGGGACGTTTCTGTGCGGGCCGCTCGTGAAAAAAAGTGGGCCGCTCGTGAAAAAAAGTGGGCCGCTCATGAAAAAAAGTGGCTCGCTTTTTCGGCAAAACAACTTGTTTTGGAGCTTCGTCCGGCACGCGACGTTTACCAACTATCCTCCCTCCACCCTTCACCCTCCACCCTCCACCAATATCCCGGTGCAACCAAAAAGTCACTCACGCGCGTATCCCGCGCATCATGCGCGCGCACGCGCGTAGCTCAGGGACCGCTAAAGCGGGCTTGCAAAAACAAAACAAGGCAACTATATAGCATTTGACCCTATAGAGGTTGGGAGCGAGCTGCGCTCGAGCTTGCAACCGATGGGGAGCGGCCTGAAAGGCCAACGAGCACATAGCCCAGGGCAGCGCCCTGGGAATATAGCGTACACAGCCACCGCCCTGACAGGGCAAAAGCATAATGAAGGGGCAAAGCCCCTGTGGTAAACATACGAGGACGATGCCCTCTATTAGCGCTTTTGCCCTGTCAGGGCGAAAAAGCCACCCCGATTAACCCAGGGCGATGCCCTGGGCTATGTGCTTATTGGCCTTTCAGGCCGCTCCCCATCGGTTGCAAGCAAGAGCACAGGCCATTCCCAACCCTCGTAGGGTCATATACTATATAGTTGCCCCAATAGAAAGGCGCAGCTCCGCATTACAGCAGTCTGAGGAACCGCTCCACGGCTGTGCTTATGCTCTGCAGCCCGAAGTCGTTGGGCCGCACCTGGCTCAGCGGTACCCACATCAGCTCGGCGGCGTCGTCGGCAGCATGGGGCTCGGCGTCGTGGGGCACGTCGGCACGGAAGAACAGGTCGAGCGTGTGGATGGTCATGCCGCTGTACAGGTAGCGGTTGGGCAGCGAGAAGAGGTAGGCAAGGCTGCTCACCGTGAGGCCCGTCTCCTCCATGATCTCGCGCCGCATGCCCTCCTCGGCCGTCTCGCCCATGTCGGCAAAGCCGCCGGGCAGGTCGAGCGTGCCGCGTGCCGGCTCCTTGCCCCGCCGGGCCACCAGCAGGCAACCGTCGCGCAGGATGAAGGCCGCCGTGGCCGACGACGGGTTGGCATAGTAGGTGAAGCCGCATGCGGGGCAGTGCTTGCTCTTGAAGTCGTTCACGGCGAACCCGCTGCTGCCGCACACAGGGCAGAAGCGGAAGCGGGATAGAGGATGCTGGTCTGTCATAACGTTTTATATATAATAAAAGTTACTGACCCCACCCCTGCCCCTCCCCTACAAGGGAGGGGAGAGGCTGCCGCTATCCTTAGCGGTAGGAACTCCGTAGGCACTCCCCTCCCTTCAAGGGGAGGGGTTGGGGGTGGGGTCTGTATTGTTATTATTCATGTATGCTTTCGGTGATTCGAAAAGTTTGCTGCAAAAGTACGCAATTATTTCCATACACCACCACTTTTCGCCAGAATAATTTGGCTGTTCAGCGTTTTTTTCCTACTTTTGCATGTTGAAAACGAAAACACTTATGAAGCAACTACTAACAGCACTACTGCTCCTGGCAGCCACCACCGCCGGGAGCCAGACGAGACAGGAAATCAATCTGGGCAGCGACTGGCAGTTCAGCCGCGACAAGCAGGCATGGCAGACCGTCAGCGTGCCGCACGACTGGGCCATCAGCGGACCCTTCGACAAGAAGTGGGACATGCAGACCGTGGCCATCGTGCAGAACGGCGAGACGGAAGCCACCGAGAAGACCGGCCGCAGCGGCGCCCTGCCCTGGATAGGCAAGGGCCACTACCAGCGGAAGGTCGACATCCCACAGGGATTCAGCGGACATGCCGAGCTGCTCTTCGACGGAGCCATGGCCGAGCCGCGCGTCAGCGTGAACGGCACCTTCGCCGGAGAGTGGAAATACGGCTACAACTCCTTCCGCATAGACATCACCAAGCATGTCAAGGCAGGTGAGAACCTCGTGGAGGTGGACCTGCAGAACCTGGAGGAGAGCTCGCGCTGGTATCCCGGCGCAGGACTCTACCGCCCCGTGACGCTCATCCTCACACCCACCAAGAGCTACATCGACGACTGGAGCCTCTTTGTCCGCCCCGCCGACGAGAAGAAGGTGAAGGAGGGCGAGCGCGTGGCGATGAAGGCCAACTTCAACATTGTCAACCCCTCGGAGCGCATCAGCTACGCGGTGAAGGTGACCGATGCCGACGGCAACCAACTGTTGCCGGAAGAAAAGAACGCTCTGGAGTTTGCCAATGGCAAGATTGGCTTTATGTTCCCAGTCAAAAACGCCCGCCTGTGGTCGCCCGAAAGTCCCACATTATATAATATGACCGTCAGCCTCTACGACGGTCAGCAGAAGATTGACGAGAAGCAGCTGCGCTTCGGCATCCGCACCGTCAAGGTGTCGAAGGAGAAGGGCTTCCAGCTGAACGGCGTGACCCGTAAGATCAAGGGCGTCTGCCTGCACCACGACCTGGGCCCGCTGGGCGCCGCGGTGAACAAGGCCGCCCTCATCCGCCAGGTGAAGATACTGAAGGATATGGGCTGCGACGCCATACGCACGGCCCACAACATGCCGAGCCAGATGCAGATGGACGTGTGCGACTCGCTGGGCATGATGGTCATGGCCGAGAGCTTCGACATGTGGGTCTACCCTAAGTGCAAGAATGGCTACGCCCGCTTCTTCCGCACCTGGGCTGACAGGGACATTGAGAACCTGGTGCGCGCCCACCGCAACCACCCGTCGATAGTGATGTGGTCGATAGGCAACGAGATTCCCGAGCAGGGCAGCGAGGGCGGTCGCCAGATGGCCAGCCACCTGCAGGACCTCTGCCACCAGCTGGACCCCACGCGCCCCGTCACCCAGGGCTGCGACCGGCCCGACAACGCCCTCTCCACAGGCTTCCTGCAGACGATGGACGTGCCCGGGCTGAACTACCGCCTGCACCGCTATCAGGACAGCTACAACCAGCTGTGGCACGGCTACCTGCTGGGATCGGAGACGGCATCGACGGTATCGTCGCGCGGAGTGTATAAGTTCCCCGTCGTGACCACTGACAACTCGCGCTACTCCTCCTGGGCGAAGGGCTACGACCCCAAGGCCGTGAAGGAGGCCGACGGACAGTGCTCGGGCTACGACGTGGAGTACTGCGCCTGGAGCAACCTGCCCGACGACGACTGGCGCTGGCAGGAGGACAAGCCGTGGGTCATCGGCGAGTTCGTGTGGACGGGCTTCGACTATCTGGGCGAGCCCACGCCCTTCGACGAGTACTGGCCCTCGCGCTCCAGCTATTTCGGCATCTGCGACCTCGCCGGACTGCCCAAGGACCGCTACTTCCTCTACCGCTCGCACTGGCAGACGCAGCAGCACACCATACACCTGCTGCCCCACTGGACATGGCCCGAGCGCCGCGGCGAGGTGACACCCGTCTACTGCTACACCGACTACCCCGAGGCTGAGCTCTTCGTCAACGGCAAGAGCCAGGGCCGCATCAAAAAGGTGAAAGAGGAGAGTGGAGAGTGGAAAGAGGAATACCGGCTGGACCGCTACCGCCTGCGCTGGAACGACGTGAAGTACGAGCCGGGCGAGCTGCGCGTGGTGGTCTATGACGCTCAGGGACAGCGCGCCGGCGAGAAGGTGGTGCGCACCGCCGGCAAACCCGCCAGGCTGAAGCTCGACGTGTGGACGCAGCAGTCGGGCCATGCTCCAGTGCCGGGTGAAGAGGCTGCGGGCAAGCAAGCCACGACGGACAGCGGGGCTGGGGACAGACTCCGTGCCGATGGCGAGGACCTGGCCTTCGTCACCGTGTCGCTGGTCGACAAGAAGGGTACGCTCATCCCGCAGGCCGCCGACCAGCTGGAGTTCAGCGTGACCGGCGCCGGCAACTTCCGCGCCGTCTGCAACGGCGATGCCACCTCAACCGAGGTCTTCACCGAGCCTACGATGAAGCTCTTCAACGGCCAGCTCGTAGTAGTGGTGCAGGCCGCCGACAAGGCCGGGAATCTCACCCTGACCGTCACCGACCGCCAGCGCGGGCTGAAGCAGCGCGTGGTCATTCCGGTGCTTTAGCCTCACGAAGCCTACCTTCAGGCCATAGTACCGCTGAAGCGGGCTGTCAAAATAGGGCGTTCAATATGATGTAACCATTTCTGATATTACTGACCCCAC
>DGHX01000068.1:6854-27828 GCA_002392835.1 Prevotella sp. UBA3837
GGTTGGGGGTGGGGTCAGTATCTTCATTTCTGCCATTTTGGTGGTACAACATATTGAGCATCATTTTGTTTTTGTGAGTCGCCTTCGGCGTACCATGGCTGTGAGTTAAAAAAACTTAAGCAACGGAAAATAACTCCTCACTACTAACTACTAACTCCTAACTATTTCGTACCTTTGCACCCGCATTGGAAACTCGGGCCGTGAAAACAGGCCCTGGTGCAAGGGAACCGCGTGAGAATCGCGGACAGTACCTGCTGCTGTTATCCCCGTTTAAGCGGTTTGTCCGTATAACGCCACTGACCATTATGCATTATGCATTAAGCATTAAGCATTGAATCGGTCGGGAAGGTAGGGCAGACTGGGGAGAGTCAGAATACCTGCCATTGCCATTGTAAGTGAACGCGCCGCTCAGGAACAAGCGGAGGCGGAAGGAGAACGGAACGAATGATGAAACGTCTGGCGATTATGGGGCTGGCGCTCACGGCGTGCGCCCTGACATCAATGGCACAAAAGACCCTGGAGGGCGACTCGCTGCAAGAGGTCGTCGTCACCGGCACGGGCACGCAGCACCTGCTGCGCAATGCCCCCGTGCAGACCGAGGTCATCAGCCGCCGACAGCTGCAGCAGTATGGCGGGCGCTCGCTCGAGGACATCCTCAGCGGGCTCTCGGCGTCGTTTGCCTTCAGCGAGGGTGACATGGGCAGCCAGATGCAGATGAACGGACTGGGCAACAGCTATATACTGGTGCTCGTAGACGGCAAGCGCCTGCACGGCGACGTGGGCGGCGAGAACGACCTGCAGCTCATAGACCCGCACAACATCGAGCGCATTGAGATAGTGAAGGGGGCGGCCAGCGCCCTCTACGGCAGCGACGCCATAGCCGGCGTGGTGAACATTATCACCCGCAAGCACGACGAGGCGCTGCTCGTGGAGAACGCCACCCGCATAGGCAGCTACTTCGACCTGCGGCAGCACAACGCCGTGGGGCTGGCCATAGGGCCGGTGAAGAGCCTCACCAACTTCCAGCTGCAGCACAGCGACGGATGGCAGAACACCGCCACGGAGTGGACACCGTCGTCGGCGGCACCCGTCACCGACTCGCGTAGCAAGACGGTGAACGAGCACACCAACTGGCAGCTCAGCGAGCAGCTCACCTGGACCGTCAGCCCCGCCGTGGAGCTGTACGCCTCAGGCACCTATTATAAGAAAGGTATATATAGGCCGAAGGGCAAGTACCCCAAGTACGACGTGAAGACCTACGACCTGAAGTACCGCAACGCATCGGCCAGCATCGGCGGCAGCTGGCGCCACGGACTGACGCAGACGGCCACCGACGCCGTGACGCTCGACGTGGACTGGAACCGCCATGACTACTACCATGCCTTCACCTCGACCACGCTGGCCGAGGGCTTCGACGAGCAGGGACGCCTCATCCTCGACTTCCCTTACTTCGCCGGGCAGCGCAACCTGCAGAGCAACCAGGAGCGCACCATGGCCCACCTGAAGGGCGTCTTCACCCTCAGCGACAGCCACCGCCTCAGCGCAGGACTTGAGGCCCGCTACGACTACCTGAAGGCCCCCACCAGCATAGCCGGCCAGACTGCCGATGACAACACCGAGGCACTGTACGTGCAGGATGAGTGGAGCATCCCCCTCCGCCCTTCACCCTCCACCACACACCCTTCACCCTCCACACTCCACCTCACCCCCGGCCTGCGCCTGAACCGTAACCAGGGCTTCGGCTTCCGGCTCACCCCCAAGCTCTCGGCCATGCTCAGCACCGGCAACCTGCGGCTGCGCGCCACCTGGAGCCAGGGCTTCAAGACCCCCACGCTGAAGGAGACCAACTACCGCTACATACGCGAGATGTCGACCATCGTCATGTATCTTGGCAACCCCGAACTGAACGCGCAGACCAGCAACTACTACGCCCTGAACGCCGAGTACACCTGGGGCGGGCTGAACCTCACCGTCACGGACTACCGTAACCAGGTGGACAACATGATCACGCTGGTCACCGTGCCCCGCAGCGAGGCCCCTGCCGAGTACCGCGAGCAGTACGGCGAGCTGCTGGGCAAGGTGCGGCGCTATGAGAACATGGAGGACGCCCGCACGCAGGGCATCGACGTCAGCCTGCGCTACAGCCGCGGACCGCTGTCCGCAGGACTGGGCTACAGCTATCTCGACACCGACGCCCACGTCTACGACGACACGCACGGCCGCCTGCAGGAGGTCACCATCGACGGCATGGCCCACCACAAGGGCAACATGTTCGTCACATGGAAATGGAGAAATGGAGAGAATGAGAAAATGAGAGAATATGGTCTCGGCCTCTATGGTCGGTTCTCCACCAAGCGCTACTATCAGATTGACGGCAACGGAAAGGGCTACCAGCTGTGGCGCATAGCCGCCAACTGCACCGTCGACGGAAAGCAGCTGTCCTCTTTCCTCTCTCCCCTTTCCTCTTTCCTCTCTCCCCTTTCCTCTTTCCTCTTTCAATTCGACGCCGGCATCGACAACATCTTCAACTACTGCGACCGCACGCCCCACGGCCACCACCTGGGCACCACCACGCCGGGACGTACCATATACGCTTCGCTCAGCGTGAGCCTGAAGAAAGGAAAACGTACACAATTCACAAACCATAAGTCTAATTTTAAACAAACTAACGATGAAGAAGATTAAGTTTCTGCTCGTGGCCATGATGGCCATGATGACTACTGCAGGCTTTGTGGCTTGCAGCGACGACGATGACGACACTGCCCCTGTATCGAACATGCAGCGCTACCAGAACGAGGTGGACGCCACGGTGAAAGCCCAGAAAAAGAACAGCAAGGCCATCCTGCTCGTTGCCTTCGGCAGCACCTGGCAGCAGGCCTACGACGCCTTCGACCTGACCCGCAACGAGTACGCCCAGGCCTTCCCCGGCTACGACGTGTACCTCAGCTTCTCGAGCGCCATCTGCATCAACCGCGCCATGGCCGGCGAGAACACCGACAAGCGCTCGTTCTACGAGCCTAAGTACTGGCTTGAGGCCTTCGGACGCGTACAGTACAGCGAGATCATCGTGCAGTCCATGCAGGTCATCCCCGGCGAGGAGTTCAGCCGCGTGGTGAACGCCATGAAGGACTTCGGCAACAACGTCTTCGGCGACCTCGACGACAAGTACATGTCGCAGGTGACCCTGAAGCTGGGCATGCCCCTGATGTACAGCGAGGCCGACACACGTACCCTGGCCGACGCCCTGCACACCAACTTCGGCAGCTACGCCAAGCAGGGAGCCATGCTCTTCATGGGCCACGGCAACCCCGACGAGTATGACACCTACAAGGCCAACGTGCGCTACACCCAGCTGGAGCAGGCCCTGCAGCAGAAGAGCAACAACTACTTCGTGGGCACCGTCGACATGATGGACAACTTCAAGGTGCAGGTGCGCGACCGCATGGTCGAGGCCGGCATCAACAGCGGCAACGTGTACTGTGCTCCGCTGATGTCGATAGCCGGTGACCACGCCCACAACGACATGGCCGGCGACGACGACGCATGGGACAACGGCTTCAAGGTGAACGAGGACGGCGAGGTGGAGGACACCTCGTGGAAGATGTACTTCGAGCACATGGGCTACACCACCACCCAGAACGGCACATACGTCGACAACGGCAGCAACGCACTGGTGAAGGGCCTGCTGGAGTACAAGAACATCCGCGACATATACATCGCCCACACCCGCGCTGCCGAGACCGTGGACTTCTACCACTCAATGTTCCCCGAAGAGTAAGCGGCCGTTGGCCTAAATGATAAATGATAAATGATAAATGAAAAATGCTGCGCGCCAGCCATGTCATCAAGCAACAACAGCCAATTTGAATTATGAGACGACACAACATTTTCAACAAGGTATATGGTAAGCTGCTGGGTTTATCATTTATCATTTATCATTTGTCATTTAGCCCCGCAGGGGCGCAGATTCACCGCATGGAGCGTGTCGACAGCTCGGCTGTCGACCGCTCTTACAACCTCAACCCCGTGGTCGTCACAGGCTCGGGCCACCACCAGCGCCTGAAGTCGACGGCCACACCCGTACACGTGCTCACGGCACGCGACATCAGCGAGCAGGGCATCACCACCTTCGACGATGCCATCGTGCGCATGATGCCCCAGGTGAGCATGGCCCCCAGCAGCATGGGCTCGTTCCTGCGCATGAACGGACTGGGCGGCAAGTACATACTCATACTCATCAACGGACAGAAGCTCTCAGGCGACATCTCGAACAATGTCGACCTGCAGCGCATCAACATGGCGCGTGTCAAGCGCATCGAGGTGCTCGACGGAGCCGCTTCGTCGCTCTACGGCAGCGATGCCATTGCCGGCGTCATCAACATCATCACCGACCAGCCCACACAGCAGATGGTCAGCGCAGAAAGCAACACCACCGTCAGCGGCGAGGGCAAGCTCACCGAGGGCGTCACACTCGACGTCTACAAGAACGGCTTCGGCTCGTACACATCTTATATCTACGACCGTGCCGACAGCTACCACACCTACAACGAGGAGCTGGTGAAGGGCAGCGACACCGAGACGCAGCCCACCATGGCACCCCTCTTCACCGGCTACCGCTCGGACCTACTGGCACAGAAATTCACCTACAGCCCCAACCAGCACCTGGCCATGAACGCGGGGCTTGACTACTCATACAAGATGACCGACCGCCCCGAGACCCGCGACGACATCACCGGCGGCACCGACTACGAGATGCGCTACAAGGGCCTCAGGCTGACATCGGGCCTCGTCTATAAGTTCGATGCCAGGAACTCGCTGCAGGTCGACTACACCATTGACCGCTTCCGCTACGGCAAGGAGTACGACGTGGCAACGAAGACCTACGCCGTAGGCGACTATGTACAGTCGAAGAAGCAGCGCACCATAGAGCTGCAGGTGAAGGCCGTCCTGGGGCTGCTGCCACAGGGCACCACCATCGTGGGCAACGACTGGCGGCTGGAGAAGCTCATCGCCACGTCGGGCAACATCAACCAGGAGACCTACATACTGGGCTACTTTGCCCAGCATGAACAGAGCTTCCGCGCGGGTGCCAGCACCATCACCGCCACCGTAGGTGCCCGCTACGACTATCACAAGAACTTCGGCAACCATTTCACCCCCAAGGCCACGCTGATGCTGAGCAGCGGAGCCCTCAACCTGCGCGCCACCTACAGCTCCGGCTTCCGCGCACCGGGGCTCGACGAGCTGTACTACCACTACTTCTCGGTGAACCGCGGCAAGGCACAGATCAGCTTCGGCAACCAGCAGCTGAAGCCCGAGAAGAGCCACTACCTGGCACTGAACGCCGAGTGGCGCACGCAGGATGTGGCGCTGAGCGTGACGGGCTACCTGAACAGCGTCAACGACATGGTGGTGAAGCAGAACAATGACCTCGACGACGACGGGCGGCAGATGCTGCAGCGCGAGTTCCCCGAGCTGACCGCCGAGCAGGCCGCGAAGATGGTGAGCTACGCCAACTACCAGAACAGCGACAAGGGCGACGTGAAGGGGCTGCAGGTCAACGCCTCGGTGAACATCACGCGCGACCTGAACCTTACTGCCAACTATGCCTACACCTATGCCCGCTCGAAGACCAGCGACGAGTGGAGCCTGCTGGAGCGCAGCATACGCAACGCTGCCACCGTGGCGCTGAACTACCACCACGCCTGGCGACGCTACGGCCTGAACGTCAACCTGAGCGGGCGCCTGCAGTCGAAAACCTACTACACCGGCAGCTATGAGGACGCTCCCGGCTACGGCGTGTGGAACCTGCACACGCGCCACTCCTTCGACGTGCTGCCCTGGGCCTTCGTGGAGCCCGGCATCGGCGTGGACAACATCTTTGACCGCACAGACCGCCGCCCCGACTCCTCCACGCGCAAGTACGCCCTCTACTCGCCAGGACGCATGCTCGTCGTCAGCCTGAAGCTAAGGCTGAAGAACTGACGGCAGCAAATAAAATTGTAAATCGAAAATCCGCAAATCGTAAATAGTAAATCCGTAAATAGTAAATAACCAAAGCGTGTATTATTATATTAAGTTTTTGTAAAGAGGCACTGTCGTGAGACAACGCCTCTTTTTTTTCGGCATTACCATCTGACGTCATGCCATCTGACGTCTTATTCAGGTGAAAAAACAGGGATGTGCTGTTTCTCCTCCTTCATCAACTTCAATACTTTGGCTTCTTCTTCGGTTAAGGGCCTGAGATTCTCAGCTTTCTTTAACACTGCAAACTTAGAGGCCTTTATCGGTTTGAACTCACATGTCTCGTCCTTATAACCTTTACGAAGTATGATTTTCTTGCTCGTTTTATAGTTCACAATTTCTCCACTAAGAGCATATACAACATACAATGTCTTGTTACCTGCCCGTCTGTAAATGTGTTCGCTTTCTATTTGTCCCTTCTTCTCAAGATTCCTTCTTTCATATACTGAGTATAGCAGGTTATACTTATAGTCATATCGGAGATAATCTGATATAGGGTCCTCCTCCGCATACAGACTTGCAGGAATGCCATAACGGTCAGCCAGATGGTTGTTGAAACTGGCAAAGACTTTGAATGGTACGGTTTTCCCATCAAAGTGTATGTAGTGGTTGCCTTCAATATAATACGAATCGAGTTTCGGACAGGGAAGGTATTCGCTTATCACGACAGCGTCGGTCAGATGAAGAACCTCATGCTTTATTGTTTGAGCCTCAACGGTCGTGCAGATAAGGCTCCATAATATAAAAGTATAACGCAGCATATAACAATAGTGAATCATTTTTTTTACTGACATGAGCATCATCTGAGGGGGTCTAATACCCCTACATATACAGAATCATTCCATACGCTGAATGTATATCGGCCTTGGTCGCATCCTCCGTAAAAGCCCCAGGAATGATGGTTGTCGAGAACGTCTAAATAAGTCTGCAGCTCTTCATCGTCTGCGACCATCGTCAGATATCTTTGTTCGGCATTCCCATATTTATAGTCGAAATGCAGAAACTTTATGGTATATTTATTCTCTACATATTTATAGATGAACGGATAACCGCTTGTGAGTTCGAAATAGATGGTATCCGACTTTTCCGGGATATGAAACTGTAAGCCTAAGTATTGCCCTTTAGCTGGTGGCAAGAATACAGAATCCCTGTCGCCAAAAACCAATATGTCTATGGTGTCTTCCTCAATCATTTTAAATGAAAAGTCTCTTTCCTTGCAGTAATATGTGTATGTGGCGGGTAATTGACATGACACTAACACACTAATGCAAAGCATGCTTATTAATAATGACCTTATTCTCATTGTTCAATAGTTCAATAAAAATAATATATGGCCTAACGGCTATACCGCACAGCCTCCCTTTATTCTATAGTAACGACGGATCAGAAATAATATTGTAATCAAATCATTTTTGGCTGCTATATAGCGTCGCCTTCCACGCGTACCAGCATTTTTTCTCCCCTCATATATAATAATGTGGCAAGGAAACGCGTTATTAAAGCGTGTTTAGGCGAAATCTGCTGATATTGGCCCTGCTGTTTGTGGCCTGCCTTCAGGCCCGTGCGCAGTACGACCCGTCGTTCAGTCATTACTGGGCGATGCAGACGGCGTATAACCCCGCCGCCGTGGGCAAGCAGGAGAAGATAAACATCACCGCAGCCTACAACATGTCGATGGTGGGCTTCAAGCACAACCCCAACACCATGTATGCCTCGGCCGACATGCCCTTCTACATGCTCGGCGGCTACCACGGCGTGGGCGCCCGCTTCATGAACGATGCCATCGGCCTGTTCTCGCACAACATGCTGGCCGTGCAGTATGCCTACCGCCACAAGCTCTTGGGCGGAACCGTCGCCGTGGGCGTGCAGGCAGCCCTGCTCAGCGAGAAGTTCGACGGCAGCAAGCTCGACGTGATACAGACCAACGACCCTGCCTTCTCCACGTCAGAGATTGACGGCAACGCCTTCGACATGGCCGCCGGACTCTACTACCAGCGCCGCAACTGGTACGTGGGAGCCAGCGTACAGCACCTCACGGCACCCACCGTAGAGCTGGGCCAAACCAATGAGATAAAGATAGATATGTCATATTATTTGACCGCTGGATGCAATATTCGGCTCAGAACTCCGTTCTTATCAATACAGCCCTCAGTGTTCGGGCGCTACGATGGGGTAGGCTACCGCGCCGACGTCACCACGCGACTCACCTACACCCACGAGGAGCGAATGATGTATGTGGGCCTGGACTACAGCCCGTCGAACTCGGTGACGGTGATGCTCGGAGGAAACTTCCACGGCATCACGCTGGGCTACGCCTACGAGGCATACACCAACGGCATCAGCCTGGGAAACGGCTCGCACGAGCTCTTCGTGGGCTACCAGAGCGACCTGAACCTCTTCAAGAAGGGGCGGAACCGCCACCAGAGCGTGAGGATTCTCTAAAAGAAAAATGAATAATGAAAAATGAATAGTACGGCTATGAATATAACAATGAATAGTACAAGACGAGGAAAAGGGAAGCGAGGGATGCGCACGGCATTTCTCATTTTCTCATTTTCTGCATTTCTCATTTTCCTTACCTCCTGCTTCGGCGGCAAGGAGACGATGGCATCGGGCGGCGAGCTGACCGGAGCCAGCGGGCGGGCCTTCACGGAACCTACCCCCTACGGCATGGTGCTCATCAAGCGCGGACACCTGCGCATGGGACTGGAGACCAGCGACTCGCTCTGGGGCCGCGAGACACCGGTGCGCGACATCAGCATCGAGGGATTCTGGATGGACGACACCGAGATTACCAATGCCGAATACCGCCAGTTCGTCAGCTATGTGCGCGACAGCATCATTCGCGAGCGAATGGCCGACCCCAACTACGGCGGCGACGAGAGCTACAAGATTGAGGAGGACAAGAACGGCGACCCCATCAAGCCCTACCTGAACTGGAAGAAGCCCCTGCCGCGCAAGCCCAACGAGGACGAGCTGCGGGCCATGGAGAGCGTCTACGTCACCAACCCCGTGACAGGCGAGAAGATGCTCGACTACAGCCAGATGAACTACCGCTACGAAATCTACGACTACACCACCGCAGCCCTGCGCCGCAACCGCCTGAACCCCGAGGAGCGCAACCTGAACACCGACGTGGCCGTTGACCCCAACGAGAAGGTGTGGATATCGAAGGACACCGCCTACATCGACGACGAGGGAAAGATAGTGCGGCAGACCATCAACCGCGAGCTCACCGGGCCGTGGGACTTCCTCAACACCTACATCGTCAACATCTACCCCGACACCACCTGCTGGGTGAACGACTTCCCCAATGCCGACAACGAGATGTACATGCGCAACTACTTCTCCAATTCGGCCTATAACGACTATCCCGTCGTTGGCGTCACCTGGGAGCAGGCCAACGCCTTCTGCGCCTGGCGCACCGAGTACCTGCTGAAGGGCCTCGGCCCCGCGGCACGCTTCGTGCAGCGCTACCGTCTGCCCACCGAGGCCGAGTGGGAGTATGCCGCACGCGGCAAGCAGCAGAACGAGTTCCCCTGGGAGAACGGCGACGTGGCCAGCGGAAAGGGATGCTTCTTTGCCAACTTCAAGCCCGACGACGGCAACTACACCAAGGACGGCAATCTCATCACATCGAAGGTGGGCATATACAGTGCCAACAGCAACGGCCTCTTCGACATGGCAGGCAACGTGGCCGAATGGACTTCGACCATCTACACCGAGGCCGGCGTCGACGCCATGAACGACCTGAACCCCCAGCTCAGCTACAACGCCGCCCTTGAGGACCCCTACCGCCTGAAGAAGAAAAGCGTGCGCGGAGGCTCGTGGAAAGACCCCGAGAGCTACATACGCTCGGCATGGCGCACCAGCGAGTTCCAGAACCAGCCACGCAGCTTCATCGGCTTCCGCTGCGTACGCAGCCTGGCCAACACCACCAGCGAGAAGGCAAAGCCCGCCAAGGCCACCACGAAGAAGCAACGGCGCTGATGACTGAACCTACTCCATCTACTCCATCTACAGAATCTACTCCACCTACAAAAGAACAATGACCAAATACAGCAAATTCAATCCCATCTACCGTCTGCAGAAGTGGCTCGACAGCGTGCCCGGACAGACGTTCATGAACTACGCCTACAGCTGGGGTGCCTCTATCGTCATCCTGGGTGCTCTGTTCAAGCTCACCCACCTGCCCGGTGCCAACACCATGCTGTTCCTGGGCATGGGCACTGAGGTGCTGGTGTTCTTCATTGCCGGCTTCGACCGTCCCTTCGATAAGACCGAGGACGGCAAGGACCTGCCCACGCATGTCGTCGACGAGCAGCCCCTCGAGGGTGCCGCAGAGGGCACGCCCCTTGGCGAGGGCAGCACGGCCGCTGGGCCCGAGGTGGTGCTCGGTGGCGGTGGGACGACCATCATCGGCGGCGGTTCCGCTGTCGGCGGCGAAGGCAGCGCTGCTGCCGTCGTCGGAGGCGGAACGACAGTCGTGGGCGGTGGCGGAGGCACCATCGTCTTCGGCGGCGGTGGTGGCGGCACCATGCCCGAGGGCACGGCACCTGCCGACGGCGAGGCCGCAGAGGCCACGGCGGGCATCGGCATTGCCGGCGCGGCAGCAGGACCGGCCATCATCGGAGGCATGGCGGCACCAGCCATACCCGACATTGACCCCGAGCAGATGGAGGAGGCCACGCAGAACTACGTGGAGCAGCTGCAGAACCTGACCGAGGTGCTGAAGAAGGTCGGCGAGCAGAGCGAGCGGCTCACCCGCGACAGCGAGGAGATGGAGAACCTCAACCGCACCCTCACCGGCATCTGCAAGGTCTACGAGATGCAACTTAAGGGCGCCAGCCAGCAGATTGGCACCATCGACGAGATCAACGAGCAGACGCGCAAGATGTCGGCACAGATAGCCGAGCTGAACCGCATCTACGCCCGCATGATCGAGGCCATGACCGTCAACATGCCAGCAAGCCCCCTAAGTTAGGGGGTGTGGGGGTCTGAACAAGCGCAGGCCCCCTATAAGGAATAATAACAAGCATAGGTCTGATTCCGCTTGTTCAGACCCCCAACCCCCTAACTTAGGGGGCTTTGAGAATGGCAATAAAGAAAAGACCCGTCTCTCCGCGCCAGAAGATGATCAACCTCATGTATGTGGTGTTGATGGCTATGCTGGCATTGAACGTCTCCAACGAGGTGCTCAACGGCTTCGCCATCATGCAGGAGAGCCTGAACCGCACCACGGAGAACGCCGCACAGGAGAACCTGTCCATCTATGCCGACTTCGAGGAGCAGATGGCCGCCAACCCTCAGAAGGTGAAGGAATGGTACGACAAGGCCATGCAGGTGCGCTCCATGAGCGACTCCCTCTACAGCTTCGCCACCGAGCTGAAGCTGGCCATCGCCCACGAGGCCGACGGCCAGGACGGCAACCCCGACAGCCTGCACAACAAGGAGGACCTGGAGGCCGCCAACCAGGTGATGCTCGCACCCGGGCGCGGCCGCGGCGAAGAGCTGAAGAACGCCATAGAGCGCTACCGCAACGGCATACTCACCATGATCACCGATTCGGTGAAGCAGGCACACATAGCCAGCGACCTCACCACCGACGTGCCGCAGGGCATACTGGGCAAGAACTGGCAGGAGTACATGTTCGAGGCCATGCCCGCCGTGGCTGCCGTCACCATGCTCACCAAGCTGCAGAACGACGTGCGCAACGCCGAGAAGGAGGTGCTGCACACACTGGTGCAGAACATCGACGTGAAGGACATACGCGTGAACGCACTCGACGCCTTCGTCATACCCAACTCGCAGACCATCGTCCAGGGCGACCGCTTCTCGGCACGCATCGTCATGGCCGCCATCGACACCACGCAGGTGCCCGACATATACATCGGCGACCGCAAGGTAGACCTGCCCGACAACATCTACGAGACGGTATGCTCGCGCACCGGCGACTTCACCCTCGCCGGCTACATACAGACCATCAACGGCAACGGCGAGCCCATACGCCGCGACTTCTCGCAGAAGTACACCGTCGTAGAGCCCTCGGCCACCGTCTCTGCCGACCTCACCCGCATGCTCTACGCAGGATATAACAACCCCATCAGCGTGTCAGTGCCCGGCGTGCCCCTGAACAAGATCTCGGCCTCGATGACCAACGGCACGCTCACCGCCAACGGCGCAGGCAAGTACATAGCCCGTCCGGCGAAGATAGGACAGGACGCCGTCATCACCGTCACCTCTACCAACACCGGGCGCCCGCAGACCATGGGCACCTTCACCTTCCGCGTGCGCAAGCTGCCCGACCCCACGCCCTTCATCGACATCAAGGACGACCAGGGCAACCCCTCGCGCTTCAAGGGAGGCAACATGTACAAGGCCAGCCTCATGGCAGCAGAGAGCATCGGTGCCGCCATCGACGACGGCATCCTCGACATCGGCTTCCGCGTGCTCTCCTTCGAGACCGTGTTCTTCGACAACATGGGCAACGCCAAGCCGCTGGCCAGCGACGGCGCACGCTTCTCGGCAGCGCAGAAGGACCAGTTCCGCCGCCTCTCACGCGGACGCCGCTTCTACATCTCGCGCGTCACCGCCGTCGGCCCCGACGGCATAGAACGCACACTCAGCGCAGCCATGGAAATAAAAGTTCAGTGAGCCCAACACTACCCCTCCGCCAGCGAGGAGTTCAGATAGCTTAAAAGGATGAAGATTATGAAGAGAAATATGTTTAGTGTGAAGAATAGATGGACGATGGTGATAGGTTTATCATTTATCATTTGTCATTTATCATTTAGCGAAGCGCAGGCCCAGCCGCGTCAGCGCAGGACGCAGACGCAGGCCCAGCAGCAGCAGGGGCAGCAGCAGTCCACACAGCAGGGCGGCATGACGCAGCGCATGCGCATCATGTACCCCACCACGGCCGTCATGCCCGAGGACGTGGTGTGGCGGCGCGACATCTACCGCGAGATTGACCTCACACAGGAGGAGAACGCCGGACTCTACGACCCCGTGGAGCCCCAGGGCAAGCGCCTGAACCTGTTCACCTACGTCTTCAAGCTCGCACTGAACGGCTACATACCCATCTACGAATACAACCTCGACGGCACTGAGGTGCTCGAGCCGCAGGCAAAGGTGGAGATGAAGACCCTCCTCGACAACTACCACATCCTCTACGAGGAGCAGCAGGGCAAGCTGCGCGTGGACAACAGCGACATCCCGTCGCGCGAGGTGAAGACCATCTTCCTGAAGGAGAGTGCCTACTACGACCAGGCCAACACCACGTTCCACATCAAGCCCGTAGCCTTCTGTCCCGTCATGGTGCGCGAGGACGACTTCGGAGGCGAGTCGGCCAAGTACCCCCTGTTCTGGGTGAAGTACAGCGACGTGGAGCCATACCTCAGCCGGCAGTCGGTGAAGACCAGCGACGTGAACGACGCCGCCCTGATGACCATGGACGACTTCTTCACCCGCAACAAGTACAAGGGAAAGATATACATGACCGCCAACCGCCTGGGGCGCACGCTGGCACAGGTGGCCGACGGCGACACGGCGAAGCTCTCAGCCGAGCAGCGCCGCATAGAAGCCGAGCTCGAGGCCTTCCGACAGCACATCTTCGGCGACCCGCAGCGCCGCGACTCACTCGACAGCATCGCCGCCGCCGACCCGAAGGCCGCCAAGGCAGCGAAGGTGCGGCAGCCTCGCGAGAAGAAGGAACGCGCATCGCGACGCGAACGCTCGTCAGCATCGTCGGGCGGCTCGCAGCCGGCACGCGTCAGCGTACGCCGCGAGAGACATTAGCGGCCTTCGGCCTAAATGATAAATAAAAAATATAAATGATAAATGAAAAATGAAAAATGTACTGCGCGCCGATGGATGAAGGTGATAAGTTTATCATTTATCATTTTTCATTTATCATTTAGCGAAGCGCCGGCGCAGGTCCGCTTCGGCGTGAAGGGCGGCTTCCAGCTGGCATCGATGCAGTTCAACAGCGACGACCTGCGCAGATCCAACCGCATGGGCTTCTTCATCGGCCCGTCGCTGAAGATAGGACTGCCCCTCACCGGACTGAATGTCGATGCCTCGCTGCTCTACGACCAGCGCGACCTGCGGGTGCAGGGCGAGACCTTCCGCCAGCAGAGCCTGGTCTTCATGGGCGACATGCGCTGCGGCGTGGGCATCGGCGAGGCCCTGGGCATCTTCCTGCTCGGAGGGCCGCAGTTCAGCTTCAACGTGGGCGACGACGTCAGCCACTGGTTCGCTGCCGACGGCGAGCTGCATCAGTTCTCACTGCAGGAGACCATGCTCAGCTTCAACTTCGGCGCCGGCGTCACCCTGGCCCGACATTTCGAGGCCGCCCTGCGCTATAACATTCCTGTCGGCAAGACCGCCGACTTCACCTGGGGCGAACTCTCCGACGAGCTGCTTCAGCAGACCTGGCACCACGCCAAGACTCGCACCAACGCATGGAGTGTCTCCGTCACCTATTACTTCTGACCCCACCGTGACCGCGCCATGACCATCTTCCGTAGGCTCTTGCTTCCCCTTTCCCTCCTGCTCCCGCTGCTCTGTGCCTGTGGCCCCTCCCACCGCGAACGCCTTCAGCAGTTAGAGACCCTCGAGGCCCGCAACAGCGCCGACTCGCTGATGACCGACGACTCGCTGGCCACCGTCCTCGCTGAGTTCTTCGACGATCACGGCACGCCCAACGAGCGCATGCGCGCCCACTACATCCTGGGTCGCACCTACGCCGACCGCGGCGAGGCCCCCGCCGCCCTCGAGGCCTACCTCGACGCCGCAGCCAGCGCCGACACCACCGCCGCCGACTGCGACTGGGCCAAGCTCAGCCGCGTCTACGGCCAGATGTCGGCAGTGCTCTACGACCAGAACCTCATGCAGGACTATCTCAGCGCTAGCGACAAATCCATCAGCAGCGCATGGCTGGCAAGGGACACGATACAGGCTCTGAACGGAATGGCATATAAAATAGGAGCCTATATATTTCTTGAACAGGATAGTCTCGTCGTGAAAGCCTTTGATGAGGTATATGCCGCCATATCAAACTACTTTGGCCCGCAGTCAGCCGCCTGTTACTGCACTTTACCCGTGAAAAGCCTTCTGAAACTGGGCGAGACCGACAAGGCCATGCATTATCTTGATATCTACCGATACGAATCTGGCTATTTCGACTCACTTGGTAATATAGAGGCAGGCCGGGAGGTATACTACACTCTTCGTGGGTTGCTGTATACTGATATCCACCTGTATGACTCAGCCGAATACTATTTCCGTAAGGAGCTTTTCTATGGACAGGATGTTGAAAATCAGAGCATGGGGGCAAATGGCCTGTCCAAACTGTTCCTGCGGATGCAGCATCCGGACTCTGCAGCCAAATATGCTATTTATGCGTATGAAATGAATGATTCGGCAACAGCCCGGGCTGCCACGGAAATAGTAGAACGCACAAAGGCGCAGTATGATTATAGCAGACACCAGCTTAAGGCTCATCAAGAATATGTGAGGGCAGAACGGCATAAGGAAGAGAACAGACTACTCTGTGTTGTTATTATTGCCCTGGCAGTTCTTGGTGTTTATGCCGTAAGGGTTTGGCGCAAGAAGCGCGAGTCGGCAAAGGAAGAGCTAAGCCGTAAGGAGGAGAAGCTGAAAGTCCTTTTGATGGACTTACAGTCACACGAGACTGTTGAGCGTGAGTTGAAAGAAAGAATAGCCAGCCTTGGAACCATTATAGCTAATCAGCAAGCGTCAGCTGAGAGGTATCGCAAAAATGAGGAGAAACTCCATGAGTTGATTCATGCAGGCGAAGAGTCAATCAGGGCCAAGGATATAGAGCTAAGTGTTCTCAAATGTCATGAGGAAGACTGGGAAAGGCTCTCACATGAGAAGTCAGAGGAAGCCGCCAAGAATCTTTCTGTAATGGACAGCCTTCGTGGAGAACTGGCACAGTTGCACGAAGAAATGTCATTGAAAGAGCAGCAAATAAGCAAGCTTAATGAGGAGATAGCAAGAACGGGCATTGCACGGAGGGATGAAAATGAAAGGACAGAGCGTGAGCTGAAAGAATCTCAATATTATAAGTCCTTCAAGTCAATAATAGCTAAAGGCGGCTCCTTGACAAAGAGTGATTTTGATAGGCTTGATTCGATGACCAAGTCATTGCTGCCCTCATTCTATCAGTTCCTCTCTTCTAAAAGACACGCCCTGAATACTACTCAATACAGAATATGCCTCCTACTCCGTTTCCATCTGGATATCGGTCAGGTAGCAAACCTTCTCAATGTATCCCCTTCGTATGTTTCAAAAGCGAGCAAGGAGATACTGTTGAAATTCTTCGGTGAGCAAGGGAATGGCTTGCTTTTGAAGAAAAGACTTTCAGAAATACCAGAGTAGTCGCCTGGTTCATTTTTAGTTCATTTTTCTTTTTTGTATTACTAAGAACTTGTACTACAGTGTGTTGACTATTGTTCAGTTCATTTTTAGTTCATTCTTTTTTGGCTTGGAATTTGTTTTTTGTTGCAATTCTCACTAAATTTGCAGCACTTTATTATCCGTCTTACAAAAAAGAATATGCTATGAGAATGAAAAAGAATCTGAAGTGCTTTTCAGCAGTACTTGTTGCGGGGCTGTTGATGTTGGTGGGGAAGTCTTATGCATCAGAACAAATCCCGCTTTCACCTGGTATCTTTAAGCCATTGCCTTCCATCCCACCGATTGGCAAAGCTCCAATTCAGGTTCCCGAGCTTTGGCAGGACGACCATGTGCTCACCTTCCAGTCGGCACACGCCGACCTTACACTCCGCCTGCTCGATGCCGGCGGCAATGAGGTGTACAGCATTCCTGTCAGTGCCTCCACCAATCTGGTAGTACTCCCGGCCACGCTCACCGGCAGCTACGTGCTACGCCTTGAGACCGACACCTATTATTTTATAGGTTACATCGTGCTCTGACATCTATTTACTCTTATTTGTGGTGGGAGATAGCTCCCACCATACAATTATTTAGATTATTTGAATTGGTTTCATAATATAAGGTTTATATGACAGGATATAGAAACATACAGGATGGGGGGCAGCCCATAACAGGCAATACGTTATCTACAATGATTCCAGTAACAGGATTCGAATGTATTCGTGAAGATATAGTTAATAGGAAAATTCTGGACATGGGTATCGCTATGTCGTTGTATGGCGCTGATGAAACCGTCAATTTAAGGGTAAAGCAAGACGGTGATGCCCTTGCTGAAGGTGAGTGCTACATGGCTGGACTCGAACAGATATGATAAAAAAACATAAAAAGGCGGATGCTTTCGTTGCAATTAAAAATAAAACACTATCTTTGTAGAATAAATTATTAATTAATCACTTCAAAAACTGTAATCAATATGAAACCGTTCATTCTAAAAAGCTTCCTGATGTGCCTGATGGCAATGTTAGGTGCCAAGGCTTCAGCCTACGATTGTGTGGTTGATGGCATTTACTATAGTCTGAATGAGACAAAAGGTACAGCATCTGTCACGAGTGGTGACAATGGCAACAGCTATTCCGGCCAGGTGGATATTCCGTCAGCAATCACTTGGTCGGGCCGTGAATATGCTGTGACTGGGATAGGTGACCTTGCCTTTAATGACAGCAAAGGTCTTGCCGGTATTACCATTCCAAACAGCGTGACTCATTTGGGCTTCAGCCCATTTGAGAATTGTCCAAACCTCACCAGCATCATTATAGGCGATGGCGTCAGCAGGTTTGATATGTCTACGTTTAGGGGCTGTCCTGGCCTAATTACCCTTGTCGTAGGTGACGGCTTAGTCACAATTGGGGCTGATGCATTCAACTGTTTCGAAGCTTTAACGAACCTTACCTTGGGCAAAAACCTGAAGACTATCGAAGCGTATGCATTCAATAACTGCGCAAGCCTAAAAAATGTTGTCCTGCCCCAAAGCGTCACATATATAGGCAATAATGCTTTTTCCGCATGTTCTAACCTGACAAGTATCAATATACCAGAAAGCGTTACTGTCCTTGAGCTCAATGTGTTTGCTGACTGCAGAAGGCTAAGTGGCATAACCATTCCTGACGGTGTGACATGGATAAAGAGAGGAGCTTTTTCTCGTTGTACAGGGCTGGTCAGTGTGACTATCCCGAAGAAAGTGGAGCGAATAGAGTACAGGGCTTTCTCCGGTTGCAGCGGTCTGAAAAGTGCTGTTGTCAACGCATCCTATGTTGGTGAGGAGGTATTCAGAGATTGTGTCAATCTGGCCAGCCTGACCATAGGGGAAGATGTGAAATACATGTCTTACAGCGCTTTCTTGAACTGCCGAAACATGGAGACGATTGTCGTCAATCCGGCCAATACTGAATTTGACTCGCGCGATAACTGCAATGCCATCATAAAGACATCAACAGGCATTATGATGTTTGGCTGCAAGAACACTGTTATCCCCAGTACAATAGGAACCTTGTCAACAACGGCTTTCCATAACTGCGTAGGCCTTACCAGCATAGTTATTCCTAAGAATGTTACAAATATTTATAGAATTTCTTTGGATGCTGCTTGGAGCGGTATGAGCAGCGGATTGTTCTATGGCTGTACCAATTTGGAAAAGATTGTCGTAGAGGAGGGAAATCCCAAATTTGACTCGCGTGACGGCTGCAATGCCATTATTGAGACTGGGAAAAACCAACTGCTGGCCGGGTGCAAGTCGACGGTCATTCCTGATAATGTGGTCGCTATCGGCGAAAATGCCTTTCACGGTTGCAGCAGCCTGACGAGCATCCGCATACCTGACGGTGTAGAAACCATCGGCAGTCATGCTTTTGCTGAGTGTTTTGGCTGTGTGTTTTTGTGCGACCGGCTGAATCCGCCGGTTGCCGAATCATCTGCCTTTCCTGATTATACGACGTCTGTCGGCATAGTTCCTGAAGAATCTGTTGAGGTTTATCGTAAAAGTAATGGATGGAAAGGCCTGGTTTTTAACTCCGGCCTCCTCAAAGTGAATACTACCCAGACAACGGCAGAGCTGACGTTTCATAAAGCTTTTTCCGACAATTGGGTTGAAATAGACAATAAGATATACAAAGCTGATTCAGACAAACTTGTAATCGAAGGACTGCGTCCAAACAAGAACTACTCGCTCACAGTACACGGCACATACAATGACCGCGAGTTCGTGACAGTAAAAGACATAACCACAAAAACCGTTTCCCTTGGCGTGGAGCTAAAGGGATTTACCAATGTGACGGTAACGCTTAAAGGTACTATCACTAATGGTGATGCAGTAGTGAAAAGCTCAGGCTTTTATACTGAGGACAACAAGTTTATAGAAGGTGACGTGGTAAAGATAGAAGGCCTTGAACCCGGTAGGAAATATACCTTCACCTACTATGTGAAAACAACTGATGGCAGCCGGTTTACACGTGAAATCACTGCGCAGACGATAGGCATTACGCCTTCTTATGATACGTATGGCGTAAGGCGGCCAACATCATATCAGATTCAGGTCAGTATGGGCTTGATCGATGCAACCTTAATAGACTATGGCTTTGAAGACCAACCTAACCAGCTGATCGCCACATGGACTGGCCTCGAACCGCAGACGACCTACACCAAGTTATTCTACTACGAGACGAAGGAGGGCGGCAGAGCGACGAAGGAAGTCCGTTTCACTACCGAACCCCTGACGCTTAGCACTCAGGCTCCTAAGATTGTAGCTCCAGGTCAGGTCATAGCGGTGGCAAAGACGAACATTGGCCCCGAGGAGGCCAATGTGGGATTTGAGTGGCGCAGGACTGACTGGTCTGACGACGTCGCTTCAATTACGAGCGAGGCATTCATCTACGAGGACATGATGGAGGGGCCGATCAGTATTAAGGATTTGGAGACGGAGTGGAAGTACAGGCCTTACTATGTGTCTGGCTCCGGCAAGTACCACTACGGTTGGTGGGAAGAGTTGTTACCCTCAGAGGATAGCTATTACTCTCCGAATGTACATACCTCACGTACTGTTTCGTTGGACGGCAACAGGGCCAGCGTGCAGGGGTATGCCATGGCAGGAACTGACGAAGTGAAACGCCAGGGCTTCCTCTATTGGAAAAAACCGGCCACGGCCTATGCAGAGGGCTCACGGCCCGCTTTGGTGCCCGATGACGCGATGGCAGCGGATGCGGAAGGCTACATGATGACTGCTGAGCTGGACAATCTTGACTACTCGGAATGCTACTGGGTTGTTGCCTTTGTGGAAGCCACGAATGGAAAGTACTATTATGGCGAGCTGAGGAAATTCCAAACCGACGCAAACCCTGTCGGCGTTGATGAGCTGGTATCGTCGCCTTCAGCTGCCAGCGAGGAGGCTCGCTACAACATTCAAGGGCACAGGATACAATCGCCAGAAAAGGGGCTGAACATCATTCGTATGAGCGATGGCACAGTGAAGAAAGTCTTGGTGAGGTGATTCAGCTGCCGCTCTTCAGGCGGTTGACCACGGTGACGACGGCCTGTGCCAGGTTGATGAAGGCCAGGCTGGAGACGGAGTCGGCGGCCAGGGGTGTGCCTTGGTCGCCGTTGTCGCAGACGCTCTGCACCAGTGGCAGCTGTGCCGGCAGATGGACGGTTGTTGATGACTCTTCCTTTGACCAAAGCCTTGGGCGAGTCGAATTCTCCCGCAAAGCTTTCGCGCACGCGCGCGAGGCTTAACGCGAAAATAAGTTGCACTACTTGCACCTGAGTGCAGCGGAAGAGTTTGATTTGTAGTGGGTTAAGGCTGGGAAACGGGTGTGCTGTGAACGGATGTCGGCCCATGGGTGGAAATGCATGTTTGCGCAGTTTCACCAGCGGGTCGCTTTTTTTTCTGAGCGGCCCACTTTTGAAAAAAAGTGATATGGGATTTTTTCAAAAGTGGCCCGCTTTTTAAAAAAAGTGATATGGGATTTTTTCAAAAGCG
>DGHX01000023.1 GCA_002392835.1 Prevotella sp. UBA3837
CCCCTCCGAAGGAGGGGAGTTCAATGAGGCGGAGGGGGGTATCATTTGAGAAGGTGTAGACGGGGGATTGGGGGTGGTCTTCTCCAACTGTCGGAGAAGACGGGGGAAGGAGAGGTCGCCGGAAGCGAAGAAGACGGCGTTGGAAGGTTGGTAGTAGCGGCGGGTGAAGGCGAGGGCATCGGCCGTGGTGAACGAACGGACGCGCTCGGCAGTGCCCAGAATATTATGGCCCAAAGGATGGCCCGAGAAGCAATAATTCTCGATTTCATCGAAGATAAGCTCCGCCGGTGAGTCGTTGTAGCTCTCAATCTCGTCGCAGATGACCTCCACTTCGCGGTCGATTTCCTGCTGCGGATAGACGCTGCGGAAGACGAGGTCGGAGAGCAGTTCCACGGCGCGTGGCAGGTGCTCCTTCAGGATGGCGGCGTAGAACACGGTGTCTTCCTTGTTGGTAAACGCATTCAGGTCGCCGCCCACGCGCTCCAGTCGGTTCAGTATCTGCATGGCCGAGCGCGTCTGGGTTCCCTTGAAGCTGACGTGCTCGCAGAAGTGTGCCAGGCCCTCGTGGCCAGGTTCCTCGTGGCGCGACCCCGCTCCGATGGCGAAGCCGCAATACACCACCTGCGCATCCGACGGCAGGTGGATGACGCGAAGCTGGTTGGGCAGGGTGGCGGTATTGTAGACGGGTTGCGGGTTCATGTGGCGTTAAAAAGGCTGCAAGCCGTGGCGACAGTTAGCTGAAAGGTAGTGCTCTGTGAGTCGTGCTCCGTGAGCCGTGCTGTTGTGCAGAACATGCTCCGTGAGTAGGCAACACGTGTTGCCATGCCAGCCGTTCCGTGCTGGTGGTGCTAATACAGGCGATCCCTGTTGGGGTATCAGCTCACCCTGCCGCGTCCGGGCTTGCAGCCATAGGGGGTGAAAGTCTTATTCCAGCTCGGTGGCGAAGTTGAGAGCCTGTATCTGCATGTCGAGCTCGCGCAGCTGCTTGGAGTAGCTGTCCACCTGCCGTCGCAGTGCAGGCACGTCGACGGTGGTGACAATCTTGATCTCGTTTCTTCCGTAGCGGTCTTGCGACTTCGTGGCGCGGTCGAAGGCCTCGCGCAGTATCTGCACCCGCTTGGCCAGCATGTCGCGCTCGGCCATCATGGCGGTGAGGGTGCGCCCGTTGGCCACGGTGTGCATGTTGGTGGCGTTGATGCGGAAGATGTATTCCTCGAGCTGCTTCAGGCAGGCGTCGAGTTCCTTCAGCAGGTCGCTGGGGTTTTCCGAGGGTTGGTCGCCCTCTTGCACTTTCATGTTGTTCAGCAAGCGGGCCTTCAGCTGCTCGATGCGCGTCTGCAGGTCCTTACGAATGCTGAGTCCTTCTGCTAATTTCATGTTCTATCCTTTCTTTGCGGTTTTATCGGTGAATCTTGGGTTCTTGCCATCTGCGGACAAGGGCCGCGGCGACGCCACTTGGCGCGGGGCTTAGTAGGGCGAAATGTTGTTCAGTTCACCTATCTTTCCCTCCACCACGGGTGTGGTGAAGAGTCGTTGCAGGTCGGTTGTGGTGACGGAGGTCTGCGGATGGAAGTCGGCAGAGAGCATATACTGGCAGATGCTGCTGTAGAGCTGGCGCGCCTCGGCATACTGCTGCAGCTGGTCGAGGGGCGACATGCAGACGAGCAGCTTGCCCTTGCCCACGGCGAATTCGAACACGAGACCGAGCTTATGGTTGCGCTCAATGTTGTCGATGACCTGAACGATGGGGCGGTATTTCGGTGCGGTGTTGTCGAGCATGAACGGCCGCGAGGCCTTGATCATGGGGAACCACTGCCACGAGGTGTGCATGTCGGTGGGGAAGTCGCGGAAGATGGGGTGCGCGGGGTCGGTGAGCAGACCAAGTGTGCCGGGCGACACGGGCTTCTTGTTGTTCTCGCTGATGGTCTTGAACATGCGGTAGTTCCAGTAGTCCGTCTGGAAGAGTCCGCCCACGGTGAGGCTCTTCAGCTCGGTGCTGTCGGGCATCAGGAGTACGCTCTTGCCGCTGTCGAGGTTGCGGAAGAGGGCGTCGTCCACATGGTGGGCCACCACGATGGCGTCCTTGCCTGACTTTGTCGAGACCACGGTGTTGGCGGGGAACACCCACAGGGGATACGTGTTGGTGAAGGGCTTCTGCGTGTCCTTATTATAATAGGTACGGAGTTCGAGCGTCACCTTCTGTGCCTTGGCGATGCCGGCGGTGTTGACGCTGATGGTCCCGATGTCGGTCAGCCCGTGGCTCTGCTTCGCTATGGGCAGGGTGCCCTGGCTCAGCACCGTTCCGTCGGTAGCTTTCACCAGCCAGTCCAGGTGTCCTTCGTTCCAGGCATAGTCGCCGATGGGCTCGGCATAGTTGGCCAGCTGAATGCGTCCGGTGAGCGGCTCGTCGTTGGTGAAACAGAACTTCGAGGCCTCGAAGAGCGGCACGATGGGCGAGCAAAAACCCCTGAATTCATCGGGCGTAATGAGCCCTTTCGACTCCATGAATGCGTCGAGCACCCCCACATAGGCCGACCCCTGTCCGGGGTAGTCTTGCAGGTCGAGCAGCTGGAATCCGCCGAAGCCCGGCGTGCGGAGGTCCATCTCGATGTCGGCCTTGTAGAGCTGCATGCTCCACAGTCCGGAAGCCTTGTGGAACGCGTCGGCCTGATCGGCCATGCCCGCCTGTTCGAGTCGCGAGCGGAACACCTCCATGTTGTAGGGATAGAGCACACCGCGGTATTTCTGAATCTCGCGGTAGTCGGGATAGGTCTGGAACTGCGCCGTCTCATGGCTTATCACGGGAACGGTCAGTCCTTTGATGCCTTCGCTGAAGTTCATCACCGAGTTGGGGTAGCTGCTGTTGAGGAGTCCGCCGTCGTAGGTGTCGGCAAACGAGAAGGAACCGCGCGTGTGGGTGTTGTATTTTCCCCACTCTTCGCCGCCGTTTCTACACGTGGTGAAGTAGTCCATTCCCTCTTTCCATCCCTGATAGCCCAGATAATAGTTGGAGCCGAAGGTGTAGA
>DGHX01000002.1 GCA_002392835.1 Prevotella sp. UBA3837
TCTCGCGCTTGGCGTTAGCAATGCAGGCGCGCAGTGCCGGGTTCATGTCGGGCTCAGGACCGCCGGCCTTCACGGCAATGGCAATCTGCTTGCCAATCTTGGTGAACGTCTTGGCCATGTGGCCCCATCTCTTCAGCTTTGTAGCTTTACGGTATTCAAATGCTCTTCCCATAGTCGAAGCCCCCTAAGTTAGGGGGTTGGGGGTCTGAACAAGCGTCAATGCAAACCCACCATTATTTGTGATGATAAATATGTTAACTGAGGGGATTGGCAGTCTGCGCTTGTTCAGACCCCCAACCCCCTAACTTAGGGGGCTAATGCTACCTCAGTTCGGCGCCCAGCTGTTTCTTCATGGCTGCGATGACCTTCTGCATGATGGCGTCAATCTGCTTGTCGTTCATTGTCTTCTCATCGTCCTGCAGGATGAAGTTCACGGCGTAGCTCTTCTTGCCGGCGGGCAGGTTCTTGCCCTCGTACACGTCGAACAGCTCCACGCTCTTGAGCAGCTTCTTCTCGCTCTGGCGTGCCACCTGCTCTATCTGGGCGAACTCCACGCTGCTGTCGATGAGCAGCGCCAGGTCGCGGCTGACGGCGGGATGCTTGGGAATGTCGGTGAACTTCACCTCGTTCTTGCGCGTGGTCTTCATCAGCTGTGTCCAGTTCAGCTCGGCGAAGAAGACAGGCTGCTGCAGGTCGAAGCGCTTCAGCAGCTGCTGCGACAGCACGCCCATCTCGGCAAGTTTCTTGCCGCCGCGGTTCTCGATGGTCAGCCCGGCGCTGAACACGGGGTTGTCGCTCTTGCGGGTCACCATCACACCGGGCTTCATGCCGATGCGCTGCAGGATGTTCTGCACGGTGGCCGACAGCTCGTAGTAGGTAGACTCCTCATTGGGGTGTGCCCATGAGCCCTCCACGCGCTTGCCCGTTATCCACAGGCCCAGGAAATTCTCCTCCTTGTAGGCCTGTATGGGGTTGTCGTCGTTCTGCTTCTCAGGGTCGAAGAAGTAGCAGTTGCCGAACTCGAAGAAGCGCAGGTTCTGCGCCTTGCGCTTCACGTTGTGCTCCACGCTCTCCAGTCCGCCGTAGAGCAGCGTCTGGCGCATCACGCCCAGGTCCTGCGACAGCGGGTTCATGATTCTTACGGGGGCCGAAGGGGAGGCCTCATAGTACGCCGTCTTTGTCAGCGAGTTGTTCAGTATCTCGTTGAAGCCGGCACCCACCAGCTGCTCGCTGACCAGGTTCTGCAGCTTGTGCTTGCGGTCCTCGTCGCCCTTGATGACCAGGCTCGACTTCAGCTGCGTGGGAATCTCCACATTATTATATCCGTATATGCGCAGGATGTCCTCCACCACGTCGCAGGGGCGCTGCACGTCAACACGGTAGGCAGGCACCTCGAGCAGCAGGCCCTCGACGCTCTCGCTGAGCACCTTCATCTCCAATGACTCGCAGATGGCCTTGATGGTCTCGGGAGTCAGCTCCTTGCCTATGAGCGAGTTCACATAGTCGTACTGCAGCGACACGCGGGCGTTGTCAATGGGCGAGGGATAGACGTCGCGAATATCCATCGACACCTTGCCGCCGGCCAGCTCGCGGCAGAGCTGTGCTGCCTGCTGCAGGGCGTAGATGACGCCGTTGGGGTCAATGCCGCGCTCGAAGCGGAACGAGGCATCCGTGGACAGGCCGTGGCGGCGGGCCGACTTACGGATCCACGTGGGGTGGAAGTAGGCGCTCTCCAGCACCACGTTGCGCGTCGTCTCGTAGGTGCCGCTGCCCTTGCCGCCGAAGACGCCGGCTATGCACATGGGCTCCTCGGCATTGCAGATGGCCAGGTCGCGCTCGCTCAGCTTGTGCTCCACGCCGTCGAGGGTGACGAAGGGAGTGCCTTCAGGCATGGTCTTCACCACAATCTTGTGGCCCTTCACCATGTCGGCATCGAAGCAGTGCAGGGGCTGGCCATAGGCCATCATGATGTAGTTGGTAATATCAACGATGTTGTTGATGGGTCGCAGGCCGATGGTGGTGAGCTTGTTCTTCAGCCACTCGGGGCTTTCCTTCACCTCGCAGTCGCTGATGCTCACGCAGGCATAGCGGCGGCAGGCCTCGCTGTTCTCGATGACCACGTCGATGGGCAGGTCATGGTTGTCGGCACGGAATTCGTCGGCCTCGGGGCGGTGCAGGCTGGTCTCGTAGCCATTTTGCCGCAGCCAGGCATACAGGTCGCGGGCCACGCCCCAGTGCGACAGGGCGTCGGCGCGGTTGGCGGTGATGTCAATCTCTATGAGCCAGTCGCTCTCCAAGTGATAGTACTCGGCAGCCGGTGTGCCTACCACGGCGTCGTCGGGCAGCACGATGATGCCTTCGTGGCTGGTGCCCACGCCAATCTCGTCCTCGGCGCAGATCATGCCGCACGACTCCACGCCGCGCAGCTTCGACTTCTTGATCTGGAACTCCTTGTCGCCGTCGTAGAGCACACAGCCCAGGTCGGCCACGATGACCTTCTGTCCGGCGGCCACGTTCGGCGCGCCGCACACTATCTGCGACGGCTCGCCCTTGCCCAGGTCAACGGTCGTCACATGCAGGTGGTCGCTGTTGGGATGGGGCTCGCAGGTGAGCACCTGGCCCACAAAGAGGCCACGCAGCCCACCACGTATCGTCTGTACTTCCTCCAGTGCGTCAACCTCGAGTCCGGTCGAGGTCAGTGCATCGCATACTTGCTGAGGCGTCAGGTCGAAATCGACATACTCCTTCAGCCACTTGTAAGAAATATTCATCTCAGGTATTTACGATTTACTGATTTACTATTTACTTTCTTGCTCGCATTGCTCGCAAATTCGGGTGCAAAGGTACAAAAAAGTTGGCAGTTAAAGCCTACGCCAACGCAGTTTTTAGGCAGAGCGCTATTTAAAAGATGTTAAACACCTATAATTAACCCCGCCCGCCTGCCTGCTAATAGCCATTTTTTCACTAACTTTGCAAGCGTTGAAACAACCAATGCGAGAATGATGCCTATCAACAACGATGATGCAGCCGTGAGAGTGGACTACATGCCGCGGCTGAACTATGCCATGTGGATGAACGGACAGCAGTGCCTGAAGCGAGTGGAAGTGGACAACCAGAGCACTGCCGACTGGCACGACGTATGCGTCAGCCTGAGCGGCGACATGCTGCAGCCGTGTGAGGAGCACCTGGAGCTGATACCACGCGGGCAGACGGTGATGCTGCAGCAACTGAGGCTGACACCCGACGCCGACATGCTGCGGCAGCTGACAGAACCGGTGACGACGAGCTTCAAGATAAGCATACAGGCCGACGGCGAGCTGAAGGCCGAGCACAACGGCGAGCTGCAGCTGCTGGCCTTCGACGAGTGGCCCGGCATGCAGGTGGCCCCCGAGCTGCTGGCATCATTCGTCACGCCCAACAGCGAGCAGATAGCCGCAGTGAACATACAGGCGGCGCAGCTGCTCGAGATGCTCACCGGATCGGCAGCACTCGACGAATACCAGACCCAGGACCCCAACCGCGTCAGGGCACAAGTGGCATGCATCTTCACAGCCCTGCGGCAGCAGGGACTGGTGTACAGCGCGCCACCCGCCAGCTTCGAGAAGAACGGGCAGCGCGTGCGGCTGGCGCCCAAGGTGCTCGGCCAGAAGATGGGCACCTGCCTCGACCTGGCGCTGCTCATGGCATCGTGCATGGAGGCCTGCGGACTGCACCCACTGGTGCTGCTGCTGAAGGAGCACGCCATGGTGGGCTGCTGGCTGGTGAACAAGTACTACCCCCACACCGTGGGCGACGATGGATCGCTGCTACTGAAGTCGGCCGCCGACGGCATCAACGAGATGGTGCTCGTAGAGTGCACCACCCTCACCAGCACGGAGAAGATCAGTTTTGAGCAGGCTGTGGAGAAGGCCGAGCAACGGCTGATGGCCCACCCCGCCGACTTCCAGCTCTTCGTCGACGTGCACCGCTGCCGCCTGGACGGCATACGCCCACTGCCGCTGAAGAGCGACGGCACGCTGGAGGTGGCCGGACTGCAGCACAAGGACAGCGGAAAGGTGGAGGTGGCACAGCACGCCACCATCAGCATCAACGAAACGGCTGAGATGAAGCCCGCCGACAGGCTGCAGATATGGGAGCGCAAGCTGCTCGACTTCAGCATGCGCAACAGCCTGCTGAACCTGCGGCTGTCGAAGAAGTCAATACCCTTCATATCATTCGACCTGGAGCGGCTGGAAGACCACCTGCAGGCCGGCGAGAGCTACGAGCTGCTGCCATCGCCAACGGGTGAGAAAATCCAGCCCGACGAGGGAGCATACTACTTCTCACGCCTGCACCGCAACGAACTGGAGTCGGTGGTGGTGCAGGGACAGCAGCAGCACCAGCTCTTCTCATACCTCGACGCCGACGAGCTGACCAACGCCATAAAGACCCTCTACCGCGAGTCGCGGACAGCCATGGAGGAGAACGGCGCCGACACGCTGTTCCTGGCACTGGGACTGCTGAAGTGGTACGAGACGGAGAAGAGCATCGTGCCGCGCTACGCCCCGCTGGTCATGCTGCCCGTGCGCCTGGTAAGGAAGAGCGCAGGCAGCTATGTGCTGCGCATGCGCGAGGAGGAGGCCACCTTCAACACCACGCTCACAGAGATGCTGCGACAGCAGTTCGAGATAGCTTTCACAGGGCTCAGCCCACTGCCGAAGGACGACAGCGGGCTGGACCTGCGCACCATCTTCGCCATCGTGCGAACACATATCAAGACGCACGCCCGATGGGACGTCGTCGAGGAAGCCACCATGGGGCTCTTCTCCTTCAGCAAGTTCGTCATGTGGAACGACATACACAACAACACCGAGCTGATGCGCCAGAACCACATCGTGAACGCACTGCTGAAGCAGCAGGCCGACGGCGACAGCCTGAGCGACCAGCCGCTGAACCTGCGGCAGGCCGACCGCACGCTGCGGCCGACGGAGCTGGCGCTGCCCGTCGACGTCGACTCGTCGCAGCTCGAGGCCGTCATAGAGTCGGGACAGGAGCGCAGCTTCATACTCTACGGACCGCCGGGAACGGGCAAGAGCCAGACCATCACCAACATTATCTCCAACGCCCTCTACCACGGCAAGCGCGTGCTCTTCGTGGCTGAGAAGATGGCGGCCCTGCAGGTGGTGCAGACGCGCATGGAGAAGATAGGGCTGGCACCCTTCTGCCTGGAGATGCACTCGAACAAGATGACGAAGAGCCACCTGTTGCAGCAGCTGCAGGCCGTGCTCGACCTGAAGCACACTCTGCACAACAAGAAGTACGACCAGGTGGCCGACGAGCTGATGGCCCGCCGCCAGGAGCTCATCGGCATGGTGGAGGCCCTGCACAGCCGACGCCAGAGCGGCCTGTCGCTCTACGACTGCATAGCCCGCTACGAGGCGCTGCAGGGCACGGAGGCACTGGAACCGTCGGATGAGTTCATAGAGGGGCTGACCGAGGAGAAGCTGGAGACAGCCGCACAGTCACTGCGACAGCTCGACGCCGTGCTCGCCATCAGCGGCTCGCCCTGCGGCCACCCCCTGCAGGGGCTGGAGCTGAGGGATGCCAGCGAGCGAGCACGACAGTCGCTGCAGCAACAGCTGCCCGTGCTGCGCCAGCAGCTGAACGACGTGCTGCAGGCCACCGGAAGAAGCGCCATGACCATAGGCGACCTGCGGGCGCTGAGCGACTACATCAGCGTGCAGCAGCAACTGCTGTCCAAATACACCGACCAGGTGCTCACCCTCGACGCACGCCAGCTGCGCGCCGAGTGGCAGATGATCAGCGAGAAATGGGTGCTGACGAAGTTCTTCGCCAAGAACAACTTCATCAAACAGATGCGGGCCTACAAGGCCGACTTCGCCGAGGGCGACCTGGAGCCGCTCTGCCGGGAGTTGGAGATGTGCCACGACATGGCCGAAGCCTACGGCTGCGACAAGCGCACCCCCGTGAGCGCCGCCACCGCCAGGACCTGCAAGAGTGCCCTGCAGACGCTCGACGCCATCGTGCCGCAGACGTGCGCCATAGATCTGGGCAGCGACCCGCAGCTGGCACACATAGCCGCTGCCATCGACAACTGGGCACAGCACTACGGACAGATGCGCGACTGGGCACAGTGGTGCGCACGGCTGCCGGAACTGCGCGCACAGAAGCTCGGCTTCGCCATCGAGGCACTGAAGGCAGCGCCCGTCATGGGCAGCGAGCTGGCCGAGCGCATGCTGCGCGGCACCTACCGGCGGCTGGCCGTCGACATCGTGGACAGCGACAAGCAGCTGCAGATGTTCAACGGGCTGCTCTTCGACGATGCCATACGCCGCTACCGCGAGCTGGCCGCAGAGTTCCAGCAGCTCACCAAGCAGATGCTCTTCCACAAGCTCACCACACAGCTGCCGTGGAAGGCCAACGAGATAGCCGCCAACCCCGAGATGGCACTGCTGAAGCGATGGCTGGCATCGGGCGGGCGAGGCGTCAGCATACGCCGCATCATGGAGCAGCTGCCCACCCTGCTGCCACGGCTCTGCCCCTGCATGCTCATGAGCCCCATATCGGTGGCACAGTACATCGACCTCAGACAGCCGCCCTTCGACCTCGTCATCTTCGACGAGGCATCGCAGATGCCCACCAGCGAGGCAGTAGGCGCCATAGCACGCGGCAAGAACCTCATCTGCGTGGGCGACCCGAAGCAGATGCCGCCCACCAGCTTCTTCACCACCAATGCCGTAGACGAGGCCGAGGCCGACATCGACGACATGGAGAGCATACTCGACGACTGCATCACCCTGTCGCTGCCCGAGCACTACCTGTCGTGGCACTACCGCTCGCGGCACGAGAGCCTCATCGCCTTCAGCAACGCACAGTACTACGACGGGCGACTGCTCACCTTCCCATCGGCCGACGACCGCACGTCGCGCATCACCTTCGTACCCGTGGACGGCGTCTACGACCACGGGCGCACACGCAGCAACCGCGCCGAGGCCGAGGCCATCGTACAGGAGACGCTGCGCCGCCTGCCCCAGGAGCCCTCGATAGGCATCGTGGCCTTCAGCAAGGTGCAGCAGAACCTGATAGAAGACCTGCTCACCGACGAGCTGGCCAAGCACCCCGAACTGGAGAAGCGGGCCTACGACGTGGCGGAGCCCATCTTCGTGAAGAACCTGGAGAACGTGCAGGGCGACGAGCGCGACATCATCCTCTTCAGCGTGGGCTACGGCCCCGACAAGAACGGCAAGGTGTCGATGAACTTCGGCCCGCTGAACAACCGCGGCGGCGAGCGACGGCTGAACGTGGCCGTCAGCCGCGCACGACAGGAGATGATGGTCTTTTCAACCCTGCAGCCCGAGCAGATAGACCTGGGGCGCAGCAACGCCCGCGGCGTGGAGGGGCTGAAGCGCTTCCTGGAGTTTGCCAAGAACGGGCGCATGGCCATTGCCGCCGGACAGATAAAGGCGGCACAGCAGGCCGACAGCATCGTCAACGCCGTGGCCGACGAGCTGCGCCGACACGGATACCAGGTCGACACCAGCGTGGGGCGCAGCAAGTTCAAGGTAGACATTGCCGTGGTGAACCCCTTCGACGAGCGGCAGTACCTCATGGGCATACTCCTCGACGGCGAGCACTACTACGAGACGAAGACCGAGCGCGACCGCGAGGTGGTGAAGCCCTGCGTGCTCGAAGGACTGCAGTGGAAGCTGCTGCGCCTGTGGACCCTCGACTGGCTGCTGAACCGCGAAGCCGTGACAGCACGCATACTCGACACCCTGCAGCAGCTGCTGAAAGAACGGCAGTCGGCATAACCACTCACCCCTCACCCCTCACCCTTCACCCCTCACCATGAAGATAACGATTCACACACCGCAGGCCATCTGGCAGCTGGGGAAGCGCAAGAACCAGGAGGACGCCCTCTACCCCACCCCGGGCACGGCGACCGCCGACGACCGCCTGTTCATCGTCTGCGACGGCATGGGGGGCCACGAGAAGGGCGAGGTGGCCAGCGCCGCCGTCTGCCGCGGCATGAGCCAGGCCTTGGGCGACGTGCTCGTGGAAAACGAGCTGCTCAGCGACTTCTGCTTCGACGACGCCATAGAGCAGGCCTACGACGCACTGGACAGCGCCGACACCGGGCACGAAGGGCGCATGGGGACTACCATGACCTGTCTGTGCCTGCACAAGGGAGGCTGTCTGGCGGCGCACATCGGCGACAGCCGCATCTACCACATCAGGCCGCGCAAGCGACAGATACTCTACCGCTCGCGCGACCACTCACTGGTGCAGCACCTGTACGAACTGGGTGAGATAAGCTACAACGACATGGCCACGTCGCCCAGGCGGAACATCATCACGCGCGTCATGCAGCCCTACCAGCAGGTGCGCACCAAGCCCTCCGTGGTGTACATTACCGACCTGCAGCCCGACGACTACCTGCTGCTGCTGAGCGACGGCATGCTGGAGCAGATGGACGACGCCGAGCTGCTCGACATACTGTGCAGCAAGGGCACCGACGAAGAGAAGGCCGCCTTCCTGCAGGAGGCGACACAGCAGAATGCCGACAACCACTCGGCATACATCATACGCATAAAAAATGTGAAACACGAGCGCAGCGACCGCCATCTGCCCAGCACGGAGAAGAAGGAACGCGAGCAGAACAAGGCCCTGAACGACACGCGCCGCGACCTGGCCTGGAGCCTCTATACCGACACCCTCGACACCCAGCGGCTGGCCGACGAGGCCACCACCGCCGACGGACGGCAACAGAAAAAGCAGCTGACCTTCCTGAAGTGGCTGCGCTCACTGGCCAAGCCTTAAATCTTCAGCTCCTTCATGATTTCGCTCATGCGCTGCAGCGTGCTGATGCGCGTGGGAACCAGCGGCAGGCGCAGCACGTTCTCAATGAACCCCATCTCGTGCAGCATGGCCTTCACACCGGCAGGATTGCCGTCGACGAAGAGCAGCGAGAAGAGGTCGGTGAAGCGGTGGTGAATCTTACGCGCCGGCTCATACTCGCCGCGCATCTGCAGCCGGATCATCTTCGAAAACTCACGGGGCAGGGCATTGCCAATAACGGAGATGACGCCTACGGCGCCGCAGCTGACCATGGGGAAGGTCAGCGAGTCGTCGCCGGAGATGACGTCGAAGTCGCGCGGTTTGTTCTTGATAATCTCGTCCACCTGCTCCAGGTTGCCGCTGGCTTCCTTGATGGCTACGATATTCTGGCAGTCGCGGGCCAGGCGCACCGTGGTCTCCGCCTTCAGGTTCACGCCCGTGCGGCCCGGCACATTATAAAGAACAACGGGCAGCTGCGTGGCGGCTGCGACAGCCTTAAAGTGCTGGTACAGCCCCTCTTGCGACGGTTTGTTATAGTAAGGACACACGCTCAGCACGCCGTCGATGCCCTTGAAGTCGCCCGTACGCAGTTCCTCAACCACGGCAGCCGTGTTGTTGCCGCCGCAGCCCATGAGGATGGGCACGCGAGCCTGCACCTTGTCGACAATCAGGTCCTTGATCTTCTGTTTCTCGGCGGCCGTCAGTGTGGGCGTCTCGCCCGTAGTGGCCAGTATGCAAAAGAAGTCAGCACCGTTCTCCAGCTGATAGTCCACCAGGCGCAACAGCGCGTCATAGTCTACCTCGCCCGTGGCGGTAAACGGTGTCACCAAGGCTATTCCCAGACCCTTGAATATATTGTAAACCATAAGAAAAACAAATATCGTTGTCTAATTCGGGTGCAAAGGTACAAAAAAACGGCTGCAAAAACGAAAGAAAGCCGTCTTTTTTTAGCAAAACGGAGTTAAAAACCACATCTTCGGCAAATTTAAGCTGACAAATTATTGTCAATTAGCAGAAAATGTGTAACTTTGCATCGCAAAGTATATACAGCAGCAATCAACAGAGACGATGAAAAGAAAATACCCCGTAGGCATACAGAGCTTCAAAAGCATCCGACAGGACGGCTACATTTATGTAGACAAGACCCCGCTCATCTACAAGATGATTACCGAGGGCAAGCCCTACTTCCTCAGCCGTCCGCGCCGCTTCGGCAAGTCGTTGCTCTGCGACACGCTGGCAAAGGTCTTCGAGGGGCGGCGCGAGCTGTTCGATGCCTTCACCACGGAGGACGGCATCGAGCAGCCGCAGCTGTTCATCGCCCGCAGCGACTGGAGGTGGGAGCGCTACCCCGTGCTGCGCTTCGACTTCAGCCCCGGCAGCCTGGCCACCATCGAGCAGCTCGACACGCTCATCGACTTCACCCTTGCCCGCTACGAACAGCAGTACGGCATGACGTTGGCCACAGAGAAGGGAAACTTCAACGTGCGCATGGTGAATCTCATACACGAGGCCGAGCGGCAGGTGGGGCGCAAGGTGGTGATCATCGTCGATGAATACGACAACTTCATCCTGCACAGCCTCGGCGAGCCGGAGAAGCAGCGGCTGGCCCGCGAGCGCTTCCAAGACCTCTTCGGACCGCTGAAGAGCCAGGACGAGCACCTGCAGTTCGTCTTCATCACCGGCATCTCGAAGTTTTCGCAGATGGGCATCTTCAGCCGTCTGAACCAACTGAAGAATATTTCCATGGTGCCAGCCTACGAGGCCCTCTGCGGCATCACCGAGCAGGAGCTGACCACCGTGCTGCGCCCCGGCATCGAACTGATGGCTGAGCAGCAGGGGCTGGACTACGACGCCATGCTCACGGTGCTGAAGGAGAACTACGACGGCTACCACTTCGGCCAGGGTAAGGCCGACATCTACAACCCCTTCAGCCTGCTCAATGCCCTCGACACTGGCGTGCTGGGCAGCTACTGGTTCGAGAGCGGCACCACGCGCGCCCTCATCGACATGCTGGCGCAGATGCCCCGACTGGAGATTACCGACGTGGACGACACGCCCTGCATGGCCGAGGACTTCGACCGTCCCTTCGACAGCTACCAGCACCCCCTGCCCGTGCTCTACCAGAGCGGCTACCTCACCATACGTCATTATGACCGCGAGGGAGAGACGTACACGCTGGGCTTCCCCAACCAGGAGGTGCGGAAGGGCTTCGCCCGCTGCCTTTATGAATACGTGTTCCATGAGCAGGAACAGAGTGCACGCCAGCGCAGCACCCTGCAGATAGCCTATGTGCGCTTCCGGCGCGACGGCGACCTCGATGCCTTCATCGCTGCACTGCGCACCTTCTTCGCCGGAGTGCCCTACATGCTCAACGACAAGAACGAGCACCACTTCCACGCCATGCTCTACACCATCTTCGTCAGCTTTGGAGCCGACGTCGTGGCCGAGGACCTCAACTCGCAGGGACGGGCCGACCTGACGCTGAAGATGCCACGCGGCATATACATCATAGAACTGAAATACGGCAAGAGCGCCGACGAGGCCCTGCGCCAGATCTGCGAGCGCGGCTACGCCAGCAAGTATGCCATGGACGGACGCCCAGTGGTGAAGGTCGGTCTGGCCTTCTCAAAGGAAGAGCGGAACATCACCGAGTGGAAAGCCGAATAATAACGGGCAAGAAATGATTAGATACAGACCCCACCCCCAACCCCTCCCCTTGAAGGGAGGGGAACGGCTGCACTCAGCAAAATCATGGCGAAACGGAAAATAATTGCCTTTTCTTTTCCGTTTCTCCTACTTATTTCGTATCTTTGCACCAAAATTACGCTGACCTAATATGAAAAAGACGCTTATCATCAGTCTCGTCATGCTCCTCACAGGAGTATGCAGCACCCTGGCACAGCAGAAGCGCTACCAGCTCTTCGGCGTGGGTTTCTACAACCTGGAGAACCTGTTCGACACCTGCCACGACGAGGGTCACAACGACTATGAGTACCTGCCCGACGGCCGCAACAAGTGGACGGGCCTGAAGTACACGCACAAGCTGCGCAACATGGCGCGCGTGCTCGCAGAGATGGGCACCGACCGCACCCCCGACGGCTGCGCCCTCATCGGCGTGAGCGAGGTGGAGAACGCCAAGTGCCTGACGGACCTGTGCAACCAGGAGCCGCTGAAGGCGCGCAACATGCAGTTCGTGCACATAGAGGGCCCCGACCAGCGCGGCGTGGACTGCGCCCTGCTCTACAATCCCCGCTTCTTCCAGGTGCAGAGCGCCGAGCTGGTGCCCTACGTCTACGTGAAGCCCGAGGACTCGCTGCGCGCCACGCGCGGCTTCCTCACCGTGAGCGGCACGCTGGCCGGCGAGCACGTCACCGTCATCGTCAACCACCTGCCGTCGCGCTTCGCCGGCTCCTTCTACCGCGAGGAGGGCGGCCGACAGCTGTTCGAGCTGAAGGAGCGTCTGCTGCGCGAGGACCCGCAGGTGAAGCTCTTCATCATGGGCGACATGAACGACGACCCGCAGGACAAGTCGATGGCCGAGGCGCTGGGCGCACGCCGCAAGATGAAGCAGGTGGAGAAAGGGGGCCTCTGGAATCCCTGGTGGGACGTGCTGGCATCGGGCACGGGAACGCTGCAGTACGACGGCGGATGGAACCTCTTCGACCAGATCATCCTCTCGCGCTCGCTGCTCGACCTGAAGAACATGAAGGACGGCAAGGACGTGGAGGCCGGCAAGATTGACTGCTCGACGCTGAAGTACTACCGCCACCAGGTGTTCCGCCGCGACTACCTGTTCCAGCGCGAAGGCCGCTACAAGGGCAACACCCTGCGCACACACGCCGGCGGGGCCTGGCTCGACGGCTACAGCGACCACCTGCCAACGGTGGTGTATGTAATCAAATCAGTAGCCCCCTAAGTTAGGGGGTTGGGGGTCTGAACAAGCGCAGACCTCAAACCCCGATATTCACCAAAGGAGCGTCTGCCCTTCGCTTGTTCAGACCCCCAACCCCCTAACTTAGGGGGCTAAGTGAAATGACAATCATCGGAATCGCCGGCGGAACAGGTTCTGGCAAGACCACCGTCGTAAAGCACATTGCCCGGGCACTGCCACCCCACTGCGTGGCCGTGGTGCCCCTCGACTCGTACTACAACGACACCACGGGCATGACGCCCGAGGAACGGAAGGCCATCAACTTCGACCACCCCGACGCCTTCGACTGGAAGCTGCTCACCGAGCAGATTCGCATGCTGAAGAACGGCGAGGCCATCGAGCAGCCCACCTACAGCTACATAGAGAGCAACCGACAGAAAGAGACGGTGCACGTAGACCCCAAGCCCGTCATCATCATCGAGGGCATCATGACGCTGCACTACAAACGGCTGCGCGACATGATGGACCTGAAAATCTTCGTCGACACCGACAGCGACGTGCGCCTCATACGCAACATCCGGCGCGACGTGGTGGAGCGCGGACGCACCGTAGACATGGTCCTCGACCGCTACGAGAAGGTGCTCAAGCCCATGCACGAGCAGTTCATAGAGCCCACGAAGAAGTTCGCCGACCTCATCATACCCTGGGGAGGCGAGAACAAGACGGGCATACACATACTGAAGACCTACATCGAGGGCATCGTAACAGGAGTATAGCACACCATGAACAAGACAGTACTGATAACCGGTGCCACCAGCGGCATCGGACTGGCCTGCGCCAGGAAGTTTGCACAGAACAGCGACCGCCTCATACTGACCGGCCGCAACCAGGAGCGGCTGGACGACTTAGCACGTGAGCTGACCGAGGGCGACACCGAGGTGCTGACGCTCTGTTTCGACGTGCGCCACCGCGAGGAGGCCCGCCGCCAGATAGAGGCGCTGCCCGACGGATGGCAGCAGATAGACGTGCTGGTGAACAACGCCGGGCTGGCACTGGGATTGGAGCCGGAATATGAGGGCGACATGGACGACTGGGAGACGATGATCGACACGAACATCAAGGGCCTGCTCACCATGACGCGGCTCATCGTGCCCGCCATGGTGCAGCGCAACAGCGGGCACATCATCAACATCGGCTCGGTGGCCGGCGATGCCGCCTACGCCGGGGGTAACGTCTACTGCGCCACGAAGGCTGCGGTGAAGGCGCTCACCGACGGACTGCGCATCGACCTGGCACACACCGCCCTGCGCGTGACGAACCTGAAGCCCGGACTGGTGGAGACGAACTTCAGCAACACCCGATTCCACGGCGACACCGAGCGCGCCGCAAAGCTATACACCGGCATCGAGCCCCTGACGGGCGACGACATCGCCGACGTGGCCGTCTACGCCGCCAACGCTCCGGCCCACGTCCAGATAGCCGAGGTGCTGGTGCTGGCCACTCACCAGGCCAACGGCAGCGTCATCGTAAGGAAATAGGGGGCGCAGAGTGTGCTGCGCGCGCGTCGCGCGCGTAAGGGAAAAACTAAAAATACGCTACACTCGCTACACCTAACCTCATTATCAGGCAGTTACAAGCGCAAAAACCGTCTCGACGCTACACCTGACCCTACACCTAACCCGGCGACCGGAACAGGAAACAGACATTGAAAAATGCGGGCCGCTTTTTTGAAAAAGCGGTTCACTTTTTTGAAAAAGCGGCTCACTTTTTTGAAAAAGCGGCTCACTTTTTTGAAAAAGCGGCCCGCTTTTTTGAAAAAGGAGGCCGCACAGAAAAACATGTTGTTTTCCACTCACCACTTACCACTCACCACTCACCAGGTGCAGGGAGTGTAGCGTCGTTGTCCTCACGCGCGCGTAAAGGGGGCAACAGCAGCCTGACGAACGTAACCATTCAGCCCAGGACCGCTAAAGCCGCCTCCGGCGTACCACCATCACTTACCAAGACCTGTTCCAGCCGTACAGTCTGTACGGCAGAGGTGGCCTGAACGGCAGCCTGATGAACCGCACCTTTGCAAATTTGGGGCAACAGATGAAAAAAAACGTGAAACACACCCTTACTTACCATTTTTTTTTGTACTTTTGTAGCCGAAAAGATAAATCACTATTAACTATGGCAACAACACCCACATTTAAGTACGCCCCGATGTTTCAGCTGGGCGAAGACAACACTGAGTACCGACTGCTTTCGAAGGAAGGCGTGACCACCGACGAGTTCGAAGGACACCAGATGATCAAGGTAAGCCGCGAGGCCCTGACGCTGCTGGCCCAGCAGGCCTTCCACGACGTAGAGTTCATGCTGCGCCGCGAGCACAACCTGCAGGTGGCACAGATCCTGCAGGACCCCGAGGCCTCGGAGAACGACAAGTACGTGGCCCTGCAGTTCCTGCGCAACGCCGAGGTGGCCGCACGCGGCATACTGCCCTTCTGCCAGGACACCGGCACAGCCATCATCCACGGCGAGAAAGGACAGCAGGTGTGGACAGGCTTCGAGGACGAGGAGGCCCTGTCGCTCGGCGTGTTCAACACCTTCACCCAGGACAACCTTCGCTACTCGCAGAACGCACCGCTGACGATGTACGACGAGGTGAACACCCGCTGCAACC
>DGHX01000010.1:0-10677 GCA_002392835.1 Prevotella sp. UBA3837
GACCCTCTGCTTGTAAGGCAGATGCTCTAAACCAACTGAGCTAAACGCCCGAACGTATTCCTTTTCGTTAAGCGGTTGCAAAGGTACGCATAAAAACGGAAACAGCAAAATTTTTGTGCCATTTTTTTGCTAAAAAGCGGGAAAAAGGGTCTGCATGCCAAAAAAAAGAGGAATATATTTGGCAGAATGCGGCATTTTTTGTAGTTTTGCATCAAAATACAACACGAAGCCCAAAGCTATGCGACGACAAGCCCTTCTGCTGAGCGCTATTCTTGGAGTGCACCTTGCCGTACAAGGACAGGTGCCCACGTCTTTCGATCCGCTGACGACGAGTTCGGCAGCGGAGCCTGCCGTTCGCCATGCCTTCAACCACTTAGACCTGTCGCTGACGACGGGCAGCACGGGCATCGGCTTCGATGTGTCGATGCCGGTGAACAAGGTATTCTCGCTGCGCGCCGGCTATGCCATCATGCCACACTTCACACATACCATGCACTTCGGCGTGGACGTGGGCGACGACCCCACCACCAGCCAGCATAAGTTCAACCGCCTGGCAGGACTGCTTGAGGACCTGACGGGCAACAAGGTGGACAACGTGGTGGACATGGAGGGCCAGCCGACTTACTGGAACTGGAAGCTGATGGTAGACGTGCGGCCCTTCCGCAACAAGAACTGGCACTTCACCGCGGGCATCTACGCCGGTAACAGGCAGGTGGCACGGGCCGTGAACGCCATCGAGGACATGCCGTCGCTGATGGCTGTCGACATCTACAACAATCTGTACAACAAAGCCCTGAGCGGCGAGCCGCTGGCCGTAGTGGGCGACGTGGGTGTGCACATGCCCGAGGTGATGAACCAGAAGCTGCTTGACTATGGGCGCATGAGCATCCGCATGGGTGAGTACAGCCACGACGTGCTGTACCCCGAGGATGTGGTGGCCGGCGAGGGCGGTGTCTTCATCGGCGACGACTACTACGAGGAGGGCACCGTGCTGCACAAGGCCAACGACCCCGAGGATCCGATGATTCACGCGGGCGATGCCTACCGCGTGGTACCCGACGAGAACTCAATGGTGAAGGCCTGGGCCTACGCCAACCGCCTGAAGCCCTACTTAGGCTTCGGCTACGGCGGCCGTCTGCTGAAGAAGGACCCGCGCTGGCGCATCTCCTTCGACTGCGGCGCCATGTTCTGGGGCGGCACACCACAGATAGTCACCCACGACGGCACCGACCTGGTGAACGACGTGAAGAACGTGCGGGGCAAGGTGGGCGACTATGTGAACATCATCAAGAAGTTCAAGGTGTTCCCCGTGCTGAACCTACGCATCACCCGCCGCCTGTTCTGACCGACAGGTGTGGCCGTTTTTCCGTTATTTCCTGCACCAATGCTGACACTCAACAGGTTAGCCAAGAAAACCTGCACCTAAAGCTGCACCTAAACCTGCACCTAAAGCTGCACCTAAGGCAGCACCTATCTTTTGCGCCGCACCTATATTTTGCACCTGCATGATATTTCCGACCTGTGCGGTTGAAAAGCCCCGAAGGGGCGGCAGAGTACAGCCGGGGGTGAAACCCCCGGTAAGCAGAACGCTGGGAAAGCCCCGAAGGGGCGAAGGAGTACAAGCAGGGGTAAAACCCCTGCTCTACTGGCTTGCTACTGAAGGGATGCAAGAAACCCCGCCTATAATCCTTCGCCCCTTCGGGGCTTTCTCAGCATTCTGCTTACCGGGGGGTTCTACCCCCGGCTGTAATCTGTCGCCCCTTCGGGGCTTTCCCAGCATTCGGCTTACCGGGGGTTCTACCCCCGGCTGTACTCTGCCGCCCCTTCGGGGCTTTCCCAGCATTCTGCTTACCGGGGGTTTCACCCCCGGCTGTACTCTGCCGCCCCTTCGGGGCTTTCCCAGCGTTCGGCTTACCGGGGGTTCTACCCCCGGCTGTACTCTGCCGCCCCTTCGGGGCTTTTCAACCGCACAGTTCAGATATTTCCGAGGGCCGCGGATTAAGAGTCCGCGGCCCTCGGACTAAAAGTCCGCGGCCCTCGGACTAAAAGTTCCAAGCTCGCGGACTCTTTTTTGGTACTTTTACTAAAAAATCTTAATAGACATACATAGGTGCAGGAATAGGTGCAGGAAATAGGCCGTAAGTAACTGATATTCAGTGTTGGTGCAGAAAAACGGGGTTCTTTACCCGCTTTTTGTAGCAGAAGGCATATACCCGGCATTTCCAGTGGACATCAGAAAAACGCGGCTATCCAGGTCTCGGCCTGAATAGTCGCGTTTTTTGCCTTATAGTGACTGGGTACAGCCACTTCCGTTCTGTTCAGATGCTTATCTGATCACCACCTTGCGGCCCTCCACGATGTAGAGTCCTGCGGGCAGGCCGATCACCGTGGTGACCTGGCTGCGCACCAGACGGCCTGCGAGGGTATAGACATCGACGGGACGCTGGAACACCATGCTGCGGATGGCATCGAGGGCCTGGATGGTGAGGGTGCCAGCGACATAGGTGAACTCATAGCGGTCAGACTGTCCGCCGCCCACGGTGATGTCATACGTTCCGGCAGGGCTCTCGGCAGTGGCCGTCGTCGTTGCCGTGGGCGCCACGGTGAGCACCGAGGCATCGTCGCCATTGCGGAAGCCCTCATAGACCACCTCGAAGTCGGGGTTCGGCTCACCCTCCAAACGGGTGTAGGAGCCTACGGAAGCCTTCAGCGGAGCCTTCGTGATGGTGAGCGTGCCATTGACAAACTTCAGGTTAGGATAGCTGACGGTACCCTGAGCGACGGTGATGGGATAGGTGCCGGGCAGCGAAGCGCTGGTGGCCTCGCAGCTGAGCACCGGCTGTCCGCTGACGGTGCCGCCACTGACGCTGTAGGTCAGCTCAGGCACCTGGTCGCCATAGACCATCGTCAGGTCAGCAGCGCTGATGGTGATGGGGTCGGCCTCCTGGATAGTGAGCGTTCCGGCGACGAAGCTGACGGCATAGTTCTGAGCGGCAGCACCGGAGACGACGATGGGATAGTTGCCGGGCGTCTTAGCCTCGGGCACGTCGCAGGTGAAGACAGGCTGCGCGGTGAGCACGCTGGCCGTCTCGCCGTTCTTGAAGCCGCTGTAGTCGGCCTGGAAGGTGGGCAGTGCCTCGTTCTGCTTGATGGTATAGCTGAGTGCGGTGACGGTGAGCGCTGCCTGCGTGACGGTGAGCGTGCCGTTGACTGGGGTGAACTGGCGGTTGGTGCTGGTGCCCTGGGCCACGACGATGGGATAGGTGCCCACGGGCGACGTGGCGGTGGCTGCGCAGGTGAGCACGGGCTCACCCTTCAGCGTGCCCTCGACGGTATAGTCGAAGGTGGGGTTAGCCTCACCGTAGACACGCGTCTTGTCGTTGGCCGTTACCGTTACCTTGTCCTTAGCCACCTCAGCGTCGTACTCGGCCTGCGACACCAACGTGATCTCGGCCGGAGAGCCGGCAGGCACCACGAGGTAGGCACGATTGCGGGGCACGTAGGTGACATCGGCAGTGACGAAGCCGAGCTTGCCCTCCTTGGTGACGCCTAAGAGGCGCATGGTGGCGGGGTCGTAGGCAGTGGCCTTGAAGTGAATCTCCTTCGAGCCGTCGTCATTGGTGGGATAGAACCAGTGTGAGTTCTCCCAGTAGGTGCCCTTCAGCTGGTTGTTCTTCTGTGCCGAGCCGTTCTGCATCTCAATGTTCAGGCGGTTGTCAGATGGCTCGGTGCCTGCACACTGTATGATGACGGGCGTGCCCTGTGCCACCTTGCCGCTGACCTCGGTCATCACGGCCATGTCGCCGTCGACCTTCGTCACGGTGTAGGCCTTCATGCCCTGCGAGGCGAAGGTGTAGGGGAAGTCGGCATACAGCGAGGTGTAACGCTGCGAGCCTACGGTGAACTCGGAATGCAGGCCGAAGAAGTTAGCGTCGTCGGTAGCGGAGACAGGCAGCACCTTCCAGCGGCGCTGGGCCTCGTTGCCGGTAGAGAGCAGCACGCACTCGTCCTTGCGCGTGCTGGGCTCGTCGTAGAGGTAGACGACCAGTCCCTGGGCCTCGCCGTAGGCATAGTACTGCGTGGTGCTGCCCGAAGCGAAGCTCACCTTCAGGTAGCGGCCCACGAGGGAGTGGGCATCGCCACCCTGCGAGCGCAGGTTATACTCGTTGCTGGAGCCCTGCTTGGTGACATAGAACACCAGCGAGGGGTCGTCGATGTAGTTCTCGTAGGGACGCACGGTGCGTAGTGCCATGAAGTCATACTTACCGGCGGTATAGTTGGGGGCTGCAGCCTTATCGCTCACGATGGTGATATAGCGCCCGGATGCTGCAGCCTGCACACGATAATAGCCTGTGGCAGGCAGCTGCTGCGCGAACGTGGTGGCCGCGCAGAACAGCGAAAACAGTAATGTAAGGGATTTCCTCATTGGAGTTAGGAGTTAAGAGTTAGGAGTGAGGAGTGAGGAGTGAGGAGTGAGGAGTGAGGAGTGAGGAGTTAAAAGTTAGGAGTTAAGAGTTGGTGCTGCCTCTGGCAACTCCTAACTCCTAACTCCTAACTCCTAACTCAAACTCGTGTCATTACTCTGCAATGCAGATGGTGACGCGGTTCTTGTCGTTCTCGGCAAACGGCTGCTCGGTGTCGCCCTTGCTGTCGACGATGATGCGCGAGCGGTCGATCTTGTACTGCTTCACCAGACGGTCGGCGACCACCTGTGCACGTCCCTTACCGAGACGCTCGTTGATCTTGGCGTTACCCGTGCCCTTGTCGGCATAACCGGTGACGGTGATCTTAGCGTTAGGATAGACCTTCAGGTAAGAAGCAATCTCGTCGAGCTTCTTGTCCTCGGTAGGATCGATGCGTGTGCTGCTGATGGTGAAGAATACATCGCGGCGCATGGGCTCGATGTGCTCTACCTCGACAATCTTGTCGACATAGACCTTCTTCTCCACAATCTTCTCCACGGGCACTTCCTTCTCCACGATCTTCTCCACGACGCGGGTCTTGCGGCCCAGGATGCCCTTGCGCTGCTTCATGCCGGGCTGCCAGGGAACGTAGGTCTCGCCGAGGTTGATCTTCAGGCCAGCCAGTGCATTGAAATACCAGTCGGCATTCTTGGCGGGCTTTGAGTTGTAGTGGTCGCTGAGGGTGTTGGCAGCCACCTCGATGCCGAGGCTGACAGCGTCGGAGAGGCGGAAGTCGGCCATTATACCGGCCTGTCCCACGAAGCGGGGCTTGGTGCCGTCCCAGAGGAGCGACAGCGGAGTGTTCAGCTTCTCGCCCTTGTACATCAGGGGCTGGTGCAGCTTGTCAATCTGTGCCTGAGCGGTGGCAGCCTCGTCGTTGTCGAAGCCGATGTTGGCACCCAGACCAGCGAAGACGCTGAAGTTGAAGAACCGCTGGGCGTTAAAACCGCAGAAGAGGTTCGAGAGGTTGACAGTCAGGTCGACGGTGGGAGCGACATACTTCCACTTCCAACTGTACTTGCCGTCCTTGTCGTAGTCGGAACCGCCCTTCGACTGCCATGCGTTGACAGCGAGACGGGCACCGAAGACCTCATCGAAGTTATAACCCAAGGTAACCTGAGCATTAGGCGAGAGCAGGTCGCTGAACGACACTTCACCCAGTGTGTACTGTGCTCCGCCCTGTACCTGCAGATACCAGTGTGGATTGAAGACGAAGTCATCTTGTGGATTCGTCTCCTGTGCCGATGCTGAGACAAATCCCAGCATCAGCATACAGGTGAGGATAGATTTCTTTATTTTCATAATGCCAATTCCTTTCTATACGTTAGATTAGATAGCCCTGAAATAGTACTTGCGCGATACGATAGATCCGCTGTAGTCAACGGCCGAGTAGACAATCTCGTAGGTGTAGCCGGTCTTGATGTTGCCGAGTACCACGGGCTTGCCGAAGCCACCGTCGTAGACCTCGCACATGCCAGCCTGCTTGTTGGCCTCCTCGAGCATGCTCTTCAGGCTGCTGTCGTCCTTGGCGCTCTTGCCGTTAGCATAGATATTGGTCACAGCCACGAACTTCTTGTAGGCGGGCGTGAGGATCTCAGCATTGTAGGTGGTGGGCACCATGACCAGCTGGTCGCTGGCGAGCTTCACCAGGGCGGGGCGGAACTTAGCCTCCGACAGGCGCGAGTAGCTACCGTTAGCCTGTACGAGCAGCACGGGCTGCATGTACTTGCTGGGCTTCATGAAGCGGGGGAACTTCTTGGTGGCCGACTTCAGATAGCCGATGAGCGAGTTGCTGATACGGTCGGTGAGGTTGTCGGCGTTGAAGTCGAGGATGTTCTCGATGAAGTCCTGGATGTCGTCGAGATACTCACGAATCTGGTTTGTGATATTCTTACCCTGAGTCCAGTCCTCGGTATAGTAGTTGTTCAGGTGACGAATCTCGTCGCTGATGTCATAGGTAATCTCGATGACCCACATGTTCTTGTAGCGAGGATCATCGCTATCCGACTCCTTGATGGTCAGCGTCAGCTCGGGGTTGCTGGGATGGATGGTGTGGGGCTTGCCGTTCTGGTCAAGAGCCACCCAGTCGTCCAACTGGAGAGAGACGGTACGCGGACCGACAGACTTCAGCTGGTTCCAGGGGATGTAGACCTGGAAGGTAGCCATGATAGCGGCACCCTGAGTCTCCCTGCCATGGATGACAGTGTCTCTTAAGTTGACCAGCTCGAGGCCTACGATGTCGAGGTTGTAGGGGTTCAGGTTGGGGAAGCCGGCAGTAATCTTACCCATGATGCGGTCGAGGAAGTCCTCAGCCTTACCAAGGATAGTGCTGTACGACACCTTCTCGTCGAGTGCGTTAGCCACGCCGAATGCGAAGGGCTTCACCTTGGCAGCAGCGATGCTGTACTGCGACACGAAGCTGTGGTCGCCGTACTCGTCGGTCCACGAAGCCTTCAGGGCCTGTGCGGGCAGGATGGCGTGCATGTTGTTGTAGATGACGTTGGCAGTCCGGGTGAGGTCGAAGGCATCCTCGTTGTTCTTCAGGTCAACGATGACGTCCTTGATGCCGCCGAAGTCGAAGCTGGGCGAGCTGACGTTCTCGATGTCTGCCTTAGCCATGGTAGCCTTAGCCTCGTAGAAGCCGTTGCCGGTCTGTGCGTCGTCAGCACGGGTGAGGCCGAAGTTGAGCAGGTGGTCGCTCTTCTTCACATCGCTCAGGGTGATGGCCGACACCTCGTTCTTGCTGTTGATGATTTCGAACTTGGTCTGCGAGAAGTCAACGTTGGCGGGGTTCACGGTGAAGTAGAGTGTACCGGCGTTGCCAGCCTGGCCGTCGTTGCCCACCAGGCGGGTGGTCTTACCAGCGCTGATGCTGAGCGGGTTCTTCACCATGCTGCCGATCATGTCGTAGTCGTCGTCGGTGAGGGCGTTCAGGTGAGCAGCCTCAGCATTCGAAGCATACATAGCAGCGTCAACACCGAAGGCGGGGAACTCCAGACCGCGTGTATCCACCTCTCCGTGGTAAGCCACGAGCATGTTGGTGCGGGTGTCGTTGAAGAATGCGAACTCGCCGAAGAGCGGGCAGTAGGTGCCGTTCAGGGTCAGTCCAGTGATGGTCTTGTTCAGGATGATGTTGATGAAGGCGTCGAGCTTCGACTTCACGTTGTTCACCTCGTTGGTGAGCGTGGAGACGCTCTCTGCCAGAGCACTGATCTCCTCCTGCATCTCAGCGTGCAACTTGTCGGCAGCCTCCTTGTTGGCCTTCACCACTTCAGCCAGGGCCTTGATGGCTTCCTCAGCCTCGCTGATGCGGGTCTTCAGGGTGGTGATGTCGCCCTCGACGGTCTCCATGCGGGCCTTCAGGTCGTCATAGCCCTCCTGCAGGCGCTCGATAAGCTTATAGTTGGCATCTGCCTTTGCCCAAGCCTCTAAAGCCTTGTCCATGGCCTCGTTGGCCTTCTCCAGGGCCTCGTCAGCGGTGCCCTGAGCCTTGGCCACGTCAATCTTCAGCTGGCTTACATCGCTCTTCAGGTCGGTGATGTCCTTGTTGATGCCTTCGACAGCACCCTCCAGGGCCTTCACACGAGCCTCAAGCTTCTGGTCGAAGTCCTTCAGGTTGTTGATGTCGGTCTCGGCGGTGTTCATGCGCTCCACCAGGGCCTTGATGTTGGTCTCGTTCTGCTTGGCCAGGTCAAGGGCGCTCTGTGCCAGGGCACGTACATCGTTCATCGTGTTGTCGATGCGGACGATGGCATCCTTGATGTCCTTGATGGTGGCGCTGCGTCCGAAGTAGGTCTCCAGAGCGCCTTCGAGCAGCTGGTTACCGGCGTTCAGCTGGTCGGCCACAGCCTTGGCGATAGCCTCAGCGTTGAGCAGGTCCAGAATCTCCTGCTTCACCTCAGCCAGTCTCTTTTCAGTCTCCTGCTTGGTGTAGTAATCGTTGAACTTGTTTTCAAGATTCTGAATCAGCGTGTTGTACTCTTTGAACTTGTTCTCAACAGTAGTGCGGAATTCAGCACAAGTCTCCTTGCAGTTGTCAATCTGTGACTTCAGACTATTAATCTGATTCTGCAAATCCACTCGCTGAGCCTCGATGAGGTCCTGCAAGCTCTTCTCCTTGTCGGCAACAACACCTTCTAAGGCCCCGATCTTCTCATCGTCGTAGTCCTTACAAGAAACCATTGAGCCCGTGAAGCCTACAACGAGGCCTGCCAGGAGCAATCCATTAATAAATTTCTTTTTCATGAACTTAAAAATTTATATAATTAATACTTTTTATGTTAGACAATAATCCAAAATCGTGGCAAAGTTAAGCATTTTTTCACAACCCTCCAAGAAAATCACCAATTTTCTTTCAAAAAAAAGCGGTTTACCCCAAAAGTTGTTCAATATCTCCCTGCGGAAGTATGTATGTGATGGTTTTCCCGTCGGGTGTGTAGTTAGGATTTGCGCACGCAAAGAGCTGAGTGACCACGTGTTCCATTTCGTCATTGCTGAGTACCTGGCCGTAGGCGATGGCAGTATTACGAGCCATGGATAGTGCCAGCATGTTGTGCACGTCGTCGGCCATGCTGCCCACTCCCTGCTCGGCGGCGTCGGTGACCAGGTTACGCAGCAGCGAGAGGGTGTCGGAGCCCTCTATGTCGGCAGGCTTGCCAGCCACGGCATAGCTGCCTCCGCCGAGGTCGCTGAGGTCGAAGCCCATGGCGGTGAGGTCGGGCAGGAAGCGCTGCATGAGCTGTGCCTCGGAGGGTGAGAACTGCACCACCTCGGGGAAGAGCATGCGCTGGGTGCTGCTCTGCCGCTGGCGTATGTGCTGCAGGTAGCGCTCGTAGCAGATGCGCACGTCGGCGCGGTGCTGGTCGATGATCATCAGTCCCGACTTCACAGCGGTCATGATGTAGCGGCCTTTGTACTGGTAGTGCTCGGGCGAGCGCTCCACGAGGGGCGAGGCGCCCATGTCCTCGAGTTCGTCGTCGGGGAAGAGCGATGGCGACTCCACAGGCGGGGCAGAGGCGGTGAGCTGTCCCAGCAGCTCAAGGCTGGCACCCACATCGGAGCTTCGGCCGGCAAAGGGGTTGTAGTTGGGGTTATACTGCACGCGCGGCATCTGCACGGCGCTGCGCTGCGGGTCGAAGACGGGAATGTCGGGCTTCGCCTCGGTGTCGAAGTCGATGGCGGGTATGTCGCAGAAGCGGCCCAGGGCGTCCTTCACCGCCGCCGAGAGGAGCTGAAAGATGCCCTGCTCGTCCTCGAACTTGATCTCGGTCTTCGTGGGGTGTATGTTCACGTCGATGTTCGCCGGACTGACATCGAAGTAGATGAAGTAGGGAGCCTGCGTGCCCTCGGGCACGAGCCGCTCGTAGGCCATGACGACGGCCTTGTGGAAATAGGGATGGCGCATGAAGCGCCCGTTGACGAAGAAATAGTCCTGGCTGCCCTTGTGGCGTGCGGCCTCGGGCTTTCCCACGAAACCGGTGATGCGGCAGAGGGCGGTGTCGACGTCGAGGGGCAGCAGGTCCTGCGACAGCCGTTTGCCGAAGACGTCGACGATGCGCTGCCGCAGCGAGCCCGCCCGCAGGTTGAGCAGCTCCTGCTGGTTGCTGTACAGCTGGAAGCTGATGTCGGGATAGACGAGCACGATGCGCTCGAAGGCGGTGAGGATATTGTTCAGCTCGGTGGCGTTGGTCTTGAGGAACTTACGCCGTGCGGGGACATTGAAGAAGAGGTTGTCGACACGGAAATTGCTGCCCACGGGACAGGCCACCGGCTCCTGGCTGACGACGCGCGAGCCGTGCAGGGTGATGCGCGTGCCGATGTCGTCGGCCTCGGTGCGCGTGGTGAGCACCACCTGTGCCACGGCGGCGATGGAGGGCAGCGCCTCGCCGCGGAAGCCCATGGTGTGCAGGTCGAAGAGGTCGGCAGCCTGGCGTATCTTCGACGTGGCATGACGCTCGAAGGCCAGGCGGGCGTCAGTCTCCGACATGCCGCAGCCGTCATCGATGACCTGTATGCTGGTGCGCCCGGCATCGGCCACGATGACCTTGATGGTGTGGGCACCGGCATCGACGGCATTCTCCACCAACTCCTTGATGACCGAGGCAGGACGCTGAATGACCTCGCCGGCGGCTATCTGGTTGGCAACGGAATCGGGAAGAAGCTGTATGCGGTCGGACATGGGCTAAATGATAAATGAAAAATGATAAATGAAAAA
>DGHX01000010.1:10750-23503 GCA_002392835.1 Prevotella sp. UBA3837
CGAAGAATTACTGATTCGAACTGATGATGAGCAGGGCGATGGCAAGGAGGAGGATGGCCATGGAGAGGAGCATGGGAATGCTGACGTGCACTGCCCTACCCTTCCTGCGGCTGCCGGCCGGCGACGTGAAGGCAGCATGTATGCGCTGCTCCGTAGTGTCGCGGGTGTAGATAGGCTTCAGGCTGAAGGGTCGCGGCCTATTCATCGTCGCGCTCCTTTCCCCGCCAGATGAAGACATCGTCGCGCGACAGCGGCCGCACGTAGTCGTACCATGCGAAGCCCTCTATCTGCCGCTTGGCCGGCGGAATCTGCGACATGGGGTACATGGTGCCTTCGGCCTTCGGCGTCCAGATGCGCTTCAGCTTGCCCACGCTGTCCATGAACATGCGCAGCTCCGAGGTCTCCATATACACCAGTCCCACGTAGCTGCTGTCGGCCTTTTCCTCGGGATAGTAGACGGTGATGACGTTGTCCTTGGCCTGTGCCTCGTCGATGCGCCCGTCGATGAAGTAGGCAAACATCTCCTTCGACGACACCTGGTTGTAGCACTGCTCCTTGGGCAGCTGCTCAATGGAAAAGGCGTTGTCGATGACATGGGCATGGTCGATGAGCGAGTCGCGCATGAACACCTCGATGACATCGCCCACCAGCTGCTGGTTCATGTTCCAGGTGATGGGGTCGTTATAGAGCGTCATGCACGAGTCCTTCGACGAGTAGACGAGCGAGTCGCACACGGCCTGTATATCAATACGGTACGCGCGTACCTTATTATATGCATGCATGACGCGGTACACGGAGTCGGTGTCGAGGTTATAGGAGAACACCTTGATGGTGTCGCCATGCACGAAGAGGGAGTCGCGCTGCGAGTAGTCGACGGCCAGTGCGCGGTCGGTGCAGACGGCGTAGCCGATGCTGTCCTCATAGTGTCCGTAGTCGCAGTAGAGGAGCATCCTGTTCACCGTGTCGTTGAAGACGACGTTCCGGAATGCCTCGCTGACGCCCGTCTTCCCGTTGTGCCACAGGCTGTCGCCTACGATGGTGCGCCCGCCGTTGTCTAAGCGCGAGCGGTTCAGCAGCTCCGACTCCTCGGTATTGCTGTTGTAGTAGCCCTGCTCGGAGTAGATATGGCTGCGCCCTGAGACGATGTCGCTGGGTCCCACGATGTGTGCGCGCTTCAGCTGCGTGTCGTAGTAGAGCGAGTCGGTGGTGAGGTGGAACTGCTTGTCCAACATGTCCACATCATAGTAGAAGATGGCCATCTTCGTGTCGGTGTGGTATTCGCCCCAGTCGCTGGTGAGCGTGGTGCCGTTGTCCACCAGCCGTCCTCCGTTCTGGAAGTATCCCTGGCTCCAGATGCGGTCGTAGTACAGCTCGTCGGTGTAGAGTGTGGTCTTGCGGTGCTTCAGCACCACATGCTCCTTGGCCTCCATCAACAGCTGGTTGCCGTCGTAGTAGCCCTGGTCGCTGGTCAGCGAGAGGGTGTCGCCCTGCACCATGCGCACGTGCCCCCATGCCTCGAAGCTGTTGCTGGCCTCGAAGAAGTTGGCGCTGTCGCAGTAGAGCTTCGCCCCGTCGTGCTCGAACTGCACGTTCCCGGTGAGCACCTGCGCGTCGTTGTTGCGCCAGCGGTCGTAGCGCAGCTCGTCGGCATGTATCAGGTAGACACGCTTCTCGGCGCGCTGCGCGCTAATGAACAGTGAATAGTGAATAGTGAATAGCATCGCGCACACTATCCATACTATCCGTAACTTGAATATTGTTTTTATCCTATTCACTTTTCACCCTTCACTATTCACTGTTCACTATTCACCCTTCACTATTCACTAGGGCGAAGCCCGCCTCTACCTTACCCATCCCTCGTACTCGAACTTGCAGTCGCGGTACTGGTCGTTCAGCCGCACGTAGGTATTCTTGATTTTGTTCACCACCCAGTCGTGGAGGAATTGCTCGCGCCGTTTCTCCAGCACCACATTCTTCATCACCTGGAAGTCTTCGGTGATGTCGGCCCTGTGTCCCGGAATCCTGTTTTTCAGTCTCGCCACGACGCAGACCGTCTTTCCGCGTGAGTTGATCATGGTGAAGGGTGCCGACACCTGTCCCACCTGCAGCGTGTCTACGACACGTGCCACCTCCTGCGGCAGCTCCTTCATCTCGAATCGCGAGGTCTGTATGCCCCTTTCGGTGCGGTTGGCCATGAGGCCGTGGTTCAGGCGCGTGTCCTTGTCGTCGGAGAAGATGGACACGGCATCGTCGAAGGTGAAGTCTGCCTTGGTGTAGACATCCTTGATCTTTGTCGGCGGCACACCCTTTCGGATGCTGGTGGCAATGGTGTCGAGCAGTGCGAGCGAGGCGTTGACGGCGGAGTCGCCAACGACGGGCTTTCGCAGTATGTGACGCACCTTTATCTTGTCGCCGCGCTTGTCGATGAGCTGTATGATGTGGAATCCGAACTCCGACTCCACAATCTTCGACACCTTCGTGGGGTCGGTGAGGTTGAAGGCCACGGCGGCGAAGGCCGGGTCGAGTACGCCGCGCCCCACGTAGTCCATCTCACCTCCCATTCGGCTGGAGCCCGGATCCTCGGAGTACAGTCGTGCCAGGGTGGAGAACGACGTCTCGCCCTTGTTCACACGGTCGGTGTAGCTGCGCAGCTCGTCCTTCACCCGGTTGATCTCCTCGGGTGTGATGCGTGGCGTCAGCGTCAGTATCTGCACCTCCACGGCTGTGGGCACGTAGGGGATGCTGTCCTGGGGCAGGTCGCGGAAGTAGCGTCGCACCTCAGCGGGCGTGACGCTGATGCCCTCGACGAGCTTCTGCTTCATCTTCTGTATGAGCAGCTGGTCGCGCAGGTCGTCGTGCATGGACTGCCGTATCTGGCTGAGGCTCTGCTTGCGATACTCCTCCAGTTTCTCGCGCGAGCCCACCTGCTCCACCATATATTCTATGCGCGACTCTATCTCTGCCGAGATGTCGGCCTCGGTGACGTCCTTGTCGATACTGTCGATGGCGGCCTGGTGCAGGAACAGCTTCTGCACGGCTATCTGCTCTGGGATGGCGCAGTCGGGGTCGCCGTTCCAGCGTATGCCGTCCATGCTGGCCTGTATGCGCGTCACCTCAATGTCACTCTTCAGTATGGCCTCGTCTCCCACGACCCATACCACCTCGTCGACGATGCTGGCCAGGGAATCTTTCTCCTCGGCGGTGGCATGTAGGTTGAGAAGATATGGTAAGTATAGTAGGGAGAGTAAGAATATGGTGAGCTTGTTCATCAATGGTTGTTTACAGTTTGTAGTACGTTCTGATTGACCTGGAAGGTGTAGCGGCGGCGCAGCTCGGCCACCCACTCCTTCTCCAGCTGCTCCTGATAGTCGGCCACCACCAGTCCGCGCACGTCGGTGTAGTCCTCGGGGCCCTTCTTCAGCAGCTTGCCGTAGTGGGCGTCGATGGGATAGTCGGCCAGTGCCTTCACCACGGTGTCCTTCTTGAACACAACCTTGTCGATGTAGGGGTGGTCGCCCTTCTTGAAGATGCCCTTCTCCACGCGGATGCGTATGACGGAGTCGGCATTGAAGGTGGAGCGCAGTGCCTCGGCCCACTGGTCGAAGGGCAGCTTCTTCACGCAGTTCTTCACGGCCTTCACGTCGGCCTTGGTCTTCACATGGTAGGCCATGCCCTTGAAGCGGGGCTCGTCCCAGCCGTAGTTGGCGCGGTGAGCGGCGAAGTAGGCGGCCAGTCCGGCCTCGTCCTTGGCGGCCTTGTCCCACACGAGGGCGTTGCTGATTTCATAGAGCAGCAGTCCGTCGTGGTACTCCTGTATGAGGTAGCGCAGGTCCATGTCGGTCTTCGACAGCGAGTCGGCCTTCTGCGTCATCAGCTGCTGCATGGTGAGAGCACCGTTAGAGGCCTCCACCTGCTGTGCCACCTTCTGCTGGGCTATCTGGTCGCGCATGTTGCGCTGCTCCATGAAGCGCAGTATGGCGTCGTGGTGCTCCGCAAAGGGCTCCAGCATCTTGCGCTCCTTCATGAGGATGATGTGGTAGCCGAACGGCGACTTCACCACCTCCGACATCTGTCCCGGCTGCAGCTTGAAGGCCACGTCCTCGTACTCCTTCACGAACTGTCCGTGCTGCACGAAGGGGAGCTCGCCGCCCTGGCGTGCCGACCCGGGGTCCTGCGACAGGCGTGTGGCGAGGTCGGCGAAGTCGGCGCCGCCCTTCAGGGCCTGGTAGATGGAGTCGATGCGCACCTTGGCCTTGTCCCACTCAGCCTGCGGGGCCTGCTGGTCGGCGCGTATGAGGATGTGTGCCGTCTTGATGAGTCCGTCGGGGCCAATGCGCTCCACCGTCTGGTCGTAGATCTTGCGGGCCTCAGCCTCCATGTCCTCGTCGGTGACGAGCATGGGCAGCACCTGCTGGTCGCGGTACTGGGCAAACTCCTGCTTGTAGCTGCTGAGCGTGTCGTAGCGGGCGTCGAGGGCGGCAAAGACCTTCAGCTTATAGTTGATGAACAGGTCGACGTATTCTTCGACGCTCTTCTTGTCGATGACGCCTTCCGAGTTGTTCTTGTTGTAGGAGTACTCAAACTCCGAGCGTGGCACGGGCTGGCCGTTGACCACCATGATGACAGGGTCGTCCTGCGCCGCTGCGCGGCTAAAGAATAATGAAAAAAGAATAAATAATAAACCTGTCGGCTTACTCTTCAACACTCTCATTACTGTACTTTTCATTCTTTCTTGTTGTTTTAATTGAAGAAATAAGTATTCTGATTATTTCGTCCAAATCACCTCTCATAGATGAATAGACCTTTTGGTCAATATAATCTGTTTTGTTAAGAACCAACAACCAAAACGATGTTTCACTCGCCTCCTTTAAAGAAATACTTAGTTTACTGACGAAATCAGCCTTGCTTTGCGCATAGACAGCCTCAAACACATTTGCCCCAATGCTTGTGCCACTGCGCACAATCTGCTTTGACATCACGAACTCTTTTTTTTCGCTCTGAAGGTACTGACAACATTTCACTATGCGAATAGCGAAATCCAATGTCTTATCAGCTAAAACATTATCTGTAATCATCGTCAGCGTTTATTATTTGTTATTTAATCATTATTATTTAGGCGAAAGCCGCTACTCAGGACGGCTGTAGTTCGGGGCCTCGCTGGTGATGGTGATGTCGTGGGGGTGGCTCTCCATGACGCCGGCGTTAGTGATGCGGGTGAACTTGGCCTGGTGCAGCTGCTCGATGGTGGCAGCTCCGCAGTAGCCCATGCCCGAGCGCAGTCCGCCTATCATCTGATAGATGACCTCCTGCACGGTTCCCTTGTAGGGCACGCGTCCTGCTATGCCCTCGGGCACCAGCTTCTTCACGTCCTTCGTGTCGGCCTGGAAGTAGCGGTCCTTCGAGCCGCGCTCCATGGCCTCGAGTGAGCCCATGCCGCGGTAGGACTTGAACTTACGTCCGTTGTAGATGATGGTGTCGCCGGGGCTCTCCTCCGTTCCTGCCACGAGCGAGCCCATCATGACGCACGAGCCTCCTGCGGCCAGGGCCTTCACGATGTCGCCCGAGTAGCGCAGTCCGCCGTCGGCGATGAGGGGCACGTCGGTGTCGCGCAGCACGCTGTACACGTCGTAGATGGCCGAGAGCTGTGGCACGCCCACGCCTGCCACCACGCGTGTGGTGCAGATGCTGCCCGGTCCTATGCCCACCTTGATGCTGTCGGCGCCGTTCTCAATGAGCATCTTCGCAGCGGCACCGGTGGCGACGTTGCCCACCACGATGTCGATGTTCTTGAACGATGCCTTGGCCTCGCGCAGCTTGTCGATGACGCCCTTCGAGTGTCCGTGGGCGGTGTCGATGACGATGGCGTCGGCCCCGGCGTTGACCAGTGCCTGCATGCGGTCGAGGGTGTCGGTGGTGACGCCCACTCCGGCAGCCACGCGCAGGCGGCCCTTCTCGTCCTTGCAGGCCATGGGCTTGTCCTTGGCCTTGGTGATGTCCTTATAGGTGATGAGCCCCACCAGGTGGTTGTCCTTGTCCACCACGGGCAGCTTCTCAATCTTGTTCTCCTGCAGAATCTGGGCAGCGTCCATCAGGTTCGTCTGCTGGTGCGTGGTGACGAGGTTCTCCTTCGTCATCACCTCCTCTACGGGGCGGTCCAGGCGGCGCTCAAAGCGCAGGTCGCGGTTGGTGACGATGCCCACGAGGCGCTTCTCGTCGTCGACCACGGGTATGCCTCCGATGTGGTATTCGGCCATGATGTCAAGAGCCTGTGCCACGGTGCTGCCACGGGGAATGGTGATGGGGTCGTAGATCATGCCGTTCTCAGCACGCTTGACGATGGCCACCTGGCGTGCCTGCTCGTCGATGGGCATGTTCTTGTGGATGACGCCGATGCCTCCCTCGCGGGCGATGGCAATGGCCATCTGGCTCTCGGTGACGGTGTCCATGGCAGCCGTCACAAAGGGCACGTTCAGCTCGATGTGGCGCGAGAAGCGGGTTTTCAACTCTACCGACTTGGGCAGTACTTCCGAGTAAGCGGGAATCAACAGGACGTCATCGAAGGTCAGGCCGTCCATCACGATTTTGTCTGCAATAAATGAAGCCATAAGAATAAGTACCTTTCTTTTAAATATTGCGTGCAAAGGTACGAATAATATTTGAGATTTGAGGATTGGGATTTGAGATTTATGCTGTGCCTTGGTTTTTTTTAACACACCACTTGCAGCTACAACCATTTTTTGAGGATACGCGTGATGTTTTTTAGTTATATTACTTTTTCCCGATAAACAAAAAACGCCTCAGAAGAATTAAGTATGAAATATAATAAGTTACTGATAGAAATAACAGAATATATTTCCTATACGGATAGCCATTAGTGTTCACTAACCAATAAACGATCAAAACAATAATTGGGCCATATACTATATTGTTTACTTTAACATTTAGAACAAGAGCCATAGCAATTAACTGGCATAAAAAAAGAATTAATGTTGCTCCATAGAACAATATTCCATCTGCAGTTGTAAAATGTCCAATAGGAAAACAATAGTTGACGATAGTAATCATCAAGTAATACATTACACAAAAAACAATATTAAGGAAAAGAAAGAGGACGATTCTCATTTTCAATTATTTAATAGGTCTTGATAATTCAGAAGGTGAATAGCATGTCTTGCCAACTATCGCATTGCTATTCCACTTGTCATAACCAATAATAACATATCTGTTCATTGCCCAATTAACAGCTCTTTTTATCATTTCATTGTCATAGTTGTTCGATAAATCTGTATTTCCGAATATTCCCTGAAGAAGGAAACCACTTCCGAATCTTTCCCCAACCTTTATTGCTTCTGCTGCAGCATTCACAGGATTACTCCCACAATACACATACGAACTGGCCCCGTAGTACTGCGGGTCCATCCTGTCCCACCGACAGTATACGGGGTCATACTGGCGGGCACCGTAGTCGTAGGTGCCCCGAGGCCGTGCATGCAATTCTGCTCAATTTTCAGCGCCTAATTCGCCATGTCGCTGATGAACTTGATGCGCACCAGGCGTATCTCGTCCTCGGAGAAGTCGGCCCCGAACTCGCGGTAGGCGGCCTTCAGGTCGTCCTTCTCCTGTTCGGCGAAGTAGTCGCAGATGTCGGCCACGTCCTCCGGGTCCATGATTTCGTTGAGGAAGTAGTCGATGTTGATCTTGTTTCCGCTGTAGAGGACGATGCCCTCCAGCTCGTCGAGCATCTCCTCGAAGTCGATGCCCAGTGCGTTGGCGATGTCGTCGAGGGCTATGCGTCGGTCGATGTTCTGCAGTATCTTCAGCTTGCGCATGCTGTCCTTGGCCTTGGTGCGCACGCGCAGGTCGGTCTGCCGCTCTATGTCGTTCTCCTCGCAGTAGCGCTTGATGAGTGCCACAAACTCCTTGGCGTAGGGCTGCCGTGTCTTGCCGTCGCCCACGCCCTGTATGTTCTTCAGCTCCTCCAGGCTGACGGGGTAGTAGGTGGCCATCTGCTCTATCGACACATCCTGGAAGATGACGTATGGCGGCCGTTCCAGCTTCCGCGACCACTTCTTGCGCAGGTCGGTGAGCATGGCCGAGAGTGTGGGGTCGAGTGCGCTGGTGCCGCCCTCGCCGCCGCTGTTGTCATCGTCGTCGTTGAACTCGTGGTCCTCGACGACCATGAACGAGCGGGGGTTCTTGATGAAGCGCTTGCCGGCGCTGGTCACCTTCAGCAGACCGTAGTTCTCCACCTCCTTGCGCAGGTAGCCCATGATGAGTGCCTGGCGTATGACGGGGTTCCATATCTTCGGGTTGTCGTCCTCGCCGGAGCCGAACTCCTCCAGCTCCTCGTGGTGGTGAGCCACTATCTCGTCGGTCTCGCGGCCGGTGATGAAGTCGATGACGTAGTCAGAGCGGAAGTTCTCCTTGATGGCCAGGATGGCCTGCAGCACGGTGACGAGCTGCTGCTGTGCCTCGATCTTCGTGCCGGGGTGCAGGCAGTTGTCGCAGTTGTGGCAGTTGTCCTCCTTGTACTCCTCGCCGAAGTAGTGGAGCAGCATCTTCCGGCGGCAGACGCTGGTCTCGGCGTAGGCCGCCGTCTCCTGCAGCAGCTGCCGCCCTATGTCCTGCTCGGCCACGGGCTTTCCCTCCATGAACTTCTCCAGCTTCTGCAGGTCCTTGTAGCTGTAGAAGGCTATGCAGAGCCCCTCGCCGCCGTCGCGCCCGGCGCGCCCCGTCTCCTGGTAGTAGCCCTCGAGGCTCTTCGGTATGTCGTAGTGTATGACGAAGCGGACGTCGGGCTTGTCGATGCCCATGCCGAAGGCGATGGTGGCCACGATGACGTCGATCTTCTCCATCAGGAAGTCGTCCTGCGCCTGTGTGCGCGTGGCGGTGTCCAGTCCGGCGTGGTAGCACTGCGCCTTGATGTCGTTGGCCCGCAGCACGTCGGCCAGGTCCTCGACCTTCTTCCGCGACAGGCAGTAGATGATGCCGCTCTTGCCAGGGTGCTGCTTGATGAAGCGCACGATGTCCTTGTCAATGTCCTTCGTCTTCTGCCGCACCTCGTAGTACAGGTTAGGACGGTTGAAGGACGACTTGAACTCGTGGGCATCGGCAATGCCGAGGCTCTTCTTGATGTCGGTGCGCACCTTGTCGGTGGCGGTGGCGGTGAGGGCTATGACGGGCGCCTTGCCTATCTCGTTGATGATGGGCCTGATGCGGCGGTACTCCGGCCGGAAGTCGTGGCCCCACTCCGAGATGCAGTGCGCCTCGTCGACGGCGTAGAACGATATTTTCACCGTGCGCAGGAACTCTACGTTCTCCTCCTTCGTCAGCGACTCCGGTGCCACGTAGAGCAGCTTGGTGCGCCCGGCGCGGATGTCGTCCTTCACCTGGTCGACGGCCGTCTTGTTCAATGACGAGTTCAGGAAGTGGGCCGTCCCCTCCTGCTCGCTCAGGTGGGCAATGAAGTCCACCTGGTTCTTCATCAGGGCGATGAGGGGCGAGATGACGATGGCCACGCCGTCCATGAGCAGCGACGGCAGCTGGTAGCACAGGCTCTTGCCACCGCCGGTGGGCATGAGCACAAAGGTGTCATTTCCGTCAAGGACGTTCTGCACGATGGCTTCCTGGTCGCCCTTGAAGGTGTCGAAGCCGAAGTACTTCTTCAGTGCTTCTGTCAGGTTAGTCTTCTTGGTCATAGGCTTTGCGTTTGCACTTCGCTAATGGTCAATAGTGATATAGTGTGTATGTCTGTAGTTCTTATTCTAAATGCGACTTTCCGAGCTGTTCCTCGATGTAGCTCTTTGTCACTTCAAATTTCTTTACTTTCTGCGACGGCACTTCAAACATGGCGTCCATCATCACGCTCTCCACGATGGAGCGCAGTCCGCGGGCGCCGAGTTTGTACTCCATCGCCTTGTCGACGATGGTCTCCAGGGCCTCTTCGGTGAAGGTGAGCTTCACGCCGTCCATATCGAACAGCTTCTGATACTGCTTGATGATGGAGTTCTTCGGCTCCACCAGTATGCGTCGCAGGGCCGGGCGGTCCAGCGGGTTCAGGTAGGTGAGGATGGGCAGACGGCCTATAATCTCGGGTATCAATCCGAAGGACTTCAGGTCCTGTGGCTGCACGTACTTCATCAGGTCGTCCTTGTCAATATTCCTTACATTCTGCACCGAGTTGTAGCCCACAGTGTGGGTGTTCATCCGCTGTGCTATCTTGCGCTCAATGCCGTCGAAGGCTCCGCCGCAGATAAAGAGGATGTTACGCGTGTCCACGTGCACGTACTCCTGGTCGGGGTGCTTGCGCCCGCCCTTGGGCGGCACGTTCACCACGGTGCCCTCGAGCAGCTTCAGCAGTCCCTGCTGCACGCCCTCGCCGCTGACGTCGCGGGTGATGGAGGGGTTGTCGGCCTTGCGCGCTATCTTGTCTATCTCGTCAATGAACACGATGCCGCGCTCGGCAGCATCGACCTTGTAGTCGGCCACCTGCAGCAGTCGGGTCAGTATGCTCTCCACGTCCTCGCCCACGTAGCCTGCCTCGGTGAAGACGGTGGCGTCGACGATGGTGAAGGGCACGTCGAGCAGCTTGGCGATGGTGCGCGCCAGCAGCGTCTTGCCCGTGCCGGTAGAGCCCACGAGAATGATGTTCGACTTCTCTATCTCCACGCCGTCGTCGCTCTTCGCCGGCTGCTGCAGCCGCTTGTAGTGGTTGTACACGGCCACCGAGAGGAAGCGCTTGGCCTCCTCCTGGCCTATGACGTACTGGTCCAGGTAGTCCTTGATCTCCTGTGGCTTGGGCACCCGCTTCAGGCTGAACGGTTCCGGTTCCTTTGCCGCAGCACCGGCATAGCCACTCTCCTTCACTATCTGGTAGGCCTGCTGGGCACAGTCCTCGCAGATGTACCCGTTCACACCGGTGATGAGCAGTTTCACCTCGCGCTCCGAGCGCCCGCAGAAATTACACTGTTTCTTCATTTCTTCACCAGCACCTGGTCAATCATTCCGTACTCCCTGGCCTCCTCGGCCGTCATCCAGTAGTTGCGGTCGCTGTCGGCCCACACCTTCTCATAGTCGGTGTGCGAGTGCTCGGCAATGATGGTGTACAGTTCCTTCTTGATCTTCTGTATCTCGCGGGCCTCAATCTCTATGTCGCTGGCCTGACCCTGTACGCCGCCCAGTGGCTGGTGAATCATCACGCGGCTGTGGGGCAGAGCCGAGCGCTTGCCCTCAGTGCCGGCCACGAGCAGCACGGCGGCCATCGAGGCGGCCATGCCGGTGCAGATGGTGGCCACGTCGCTCTGTATGAACTGCATGGTGTCGTAGATGCCCAGTCCGGCATAGACGGAGCCGCCGGGGGAGTTGATGTAGACGTTGATGTCCTTGCCCGAGTCGACGCTGTCCAGGTAGAGCAGCTGGGCCTGCAGCACGTTGGCAGTGTAGTCGTTCACCTCGGTGCCCAGGAAGATGATGCGGTCCATCATCAGGCGGCTGAACACGTCGAGCTGCGTCACGTTCAGCTGGCGCTCCTCCAGGATGTAGGGGTTCATATACTGTGCCTGAGCGGCCATCACATCGTCCACCACCTGCCCGTTCAGGCCCAGATGGCGGGTAGCATATTTGCGGAAATCGTTCATAATTCTGCTGTCGTTTTTCGTTGAAGATACAAAATTAATAAAAAAAGTTCGGAACGCCGAACTTTTTATTGTTTTTTTTCTAAAAAAATCTTTTTTGCCTGCCGTCGGTCAATTCAGCGGGGTAAAAAAGGCGCTCTGCCCACAACTCTGCGAGATGTTGTGCGGCAGCTTCAACACAAGGGGTAAGTCCCGAAGGGACGACAGAATACAGGCAGGGGTGGAGCGAAGCGAAACCCCTGTGCACTGGACGGCGCACCAAAAACCCCGAAGGGGTGACGGAATACAGGCAGGGGCAAAACCCCTGCTAGAGCACCGCTAACAGAGAAGCCAGCTCCTGTTGCAGGGGTTTTACCCCTGCTTGTATTCCTTCGCCCCTTCAGGGCTTGTCCCCCACTGCTTACCGGGGGTTGCACCCCCGGCTATATTCTGTCGTCCCTTCGGGACTTGTCCCCCACTGCTTTACAGGAAGAACAACTCACTCGGGGTTGTAGCCGAAGTTGTCGAGTTCCTTCTTCGACGACCGCCAGTCCTTGTCCACCTTGACGAAGACCTCCAGATAGATGTGCTTGTCGAAGAACTTCTCCAGGGCCTTGCGGGCCTCGGTGGACACCTTCTTCAGCGCCACGCCCTGGTGTCCGATGATGATGCCCTTCTGCGATTCGCGCTCCACGTAGATGACGGCGTTGATGTGTATCTGGCGCTCGTCTTCCTTGAAGCGCTCCACGGCCACCTCCACCGAGTAGGGAATCTCCTTGTCGTAGTAGAGCAGTATCTTCTCGCGGATGATCTCCGAGACGAAGAAGCGGGCCGGCTTGTCCGTCAGCTGGTCCTTGTCGAAGAAGGCCGGGCTCTCGGGCAGCAGCTCCTGTATGCGCCGCAGCAGGATGTCGATGCCGAACTTGTTCTTCGCCGAGATGGGCAGGATCTCGGCGTTGGGCAGCAGCGTGTGCCATTTCTCCACTATCTCCTGCAGTGCTTGTTGTGGGTGAAGCCCTCCACCCAAAGCATCAATCTTGTTGATGAGCAGTATGACGGGAATGGTCATCTTCTGAACCTTCTCCAGGAAGTCCATGTTCTTCTCGGGGTTCTCCACCACGTCGGTCACGTAGAGCAGCAC
>DGHX01000029.1:0-2887 GCA_002392835.1 Prevotella sp. UBA3837
TGAACATCAGTCCGGTGCAGATGGCATCGAAGTGGAAGCCCAGGTGCTGCCAGATGGGGAACACCTCGCGCATGTAGCTGGTGGTGTCCATCTGTGTGAACTCACCATAGTTCAGTGTGTTCGACACCAGCGCCGTGGGCAGGCAGAAGGCCGGGATGCCCATATACGACAGCACGGGCAGCATGGCCGCCATGCCCACCTTGCCGTAGCCGGCAATGTCGTTCACCAGTAGAATCTGTTTCATACGATCAGTCTGTCTTGTTGTCCTTTCTTCAGGACATCTTCTATGTATTTATGCACATCGCAAAAATCGGTGGCAAAATTACTCAAAAAAAATGGAAATCCTCTGCTATAAGCCATTAAAATTGTGAAAATGCAAGAAAAGAAAAAAAAACTGCTTGAAAAATTTGTATGATTCAAAAAACTATGTATCTTTGCATCGTCAGGACAAAACCTGGCTATCCGGGCAGAATCCCGCGTGGGAGTAAGACTTCACCGACACTGCTCCATTTAAACCGTTCCTTCCATAGGAGCGGTTTTGTCATTTATAGTAAAGACGGCAGAAAGTAGATGCAGAATCGTGAGTAAAAGGGTACTGGGAAAGCTAATTGCGGTTTGGTGGGCTGTCAGGTCCTGTCGCCTGACAGCCCACTCCATATTCACTTCACACATTTGAGGTTCTTCTCCAGCTGGGCGGTGCTGCTGGCTCCCACTAGCACGCTGGTGACGCCGCGCTGCTGCAGAATCCAGCGCAGGGCATGCTCGGCCAGTGTCTGTCCCTGGGCGGCGGCCTGCTGGTTCCACTCCTTCAGCTGCTGCAGCAGCTCGGGGGTGAGCATCGACTCTTTGAGGAAATGGCCCTTCGACATGCGGGAGTCCTCGGGTATGCCGTGCAGGTAGCGGTCGGTGAGCAGGCCCTGTGCCAGGGGCGAGAAGCTGATGAAGCCCACGCCCTGCTCGGCGCAGAAGTCGAGGATGCCCTCGTGCTGCGGCTCGCGGTCGAGCATGTTCAGCCGGCCCTGGTAGATGAGCAGCGGCACGTCGCGCTCCTTCAGGTAACTGTAGGCAAACTTCGTGGCCTCCAGGGGCCAGCGACTGATGCCCACGTAGAGGGCCTTGCCCTGACGCACCACGTCGACCAGCGCCTGCAGCGTCTCTTCAAGGGGCGTGGCGGGGTCGTAGCGGTGGGAATAGAAGAGGTCCACATAGTCCAGGTGCATGCGGCGCAGGCTCTGGTCGAGGCTGGCCATGAGGTACTTGCGCGAGCCCCAGTTGCCATAGGGGCCGGGCCACATGTCGTAGCCTGCCTTCGTAGCTATGAACAGCTCGTCGCGGTAGGGGCGGAAGTCATCGTCCATCAGGCGGCCCATGGTCTCCTCGGCCGACCCGTAGGCAGGGCCGTAGTTGTTGGCCAGGTCCCAGTGCACCACGCCGTGGTCCAGGGCATAGCGAGTTATCTCGCGCGACCGCTCGTATGGGTCTACGCTGCCGAAATTGTGCCAGAATCCCAGCGACACCTGTGGCAGCAGTACGCCGCTGTGACCGCAGCGCTGAAAAGCCATGCCACCCTCGGCATAGCGTGTGGAAGAAGCTGTGTAGTGTTCCATTGTCATAAACGGTTTATGGTTGAGTCTTGGGTGCAAAGGTAAGTAAAAAAAGCGAGACTGAAAAGAAAAAGACGAGGAAAGCGACGCCGGAACGGAAAAAAAGACGTACCTTTGCACCATGATGAGAAAACTGCGTACCATAGAAATGGAGCGGCTGACGGTGGAGGAGTTCCGCCAGGCCGTGAAAATGCCGCTCACGGTAGTACTCGACGACGTGCGGTCGATGCACAACGTGGGTTCGGTGCTGCGCACCGCCGATGCCTTCCGCGTGGAGCAGGTGGTGCTGTGCGGCATCACCGGCACCCCACCCCACCCCGAGATTCACAAGACGGCGCTGGGCGCCGAGGACAGCGTCAGCTGGCGCCACTGCACGTCGGCCCTGGAAGCGGTGGAGGAGCTGCGCGCACAGGGCGTCACGGTGCTCAGCGTGGAGCAGGCCGAGGGGAGCACCATGCTGCCCGCCTTCCACCCCGAGCCGGGCCGCCGCTACGCCGTGGTGCTGGGCAACGAGGTGAAGGGCGTGCACCAGGAGGTGATAGACCACAGCGACGGCTGCCTGGAGATTCCGCAGCACGGCACGAAGCACTCGATGAACGTCAGCGTGACGGCAGGCATCGTCGTCTACCACTTCGCACTCAGCCTGAACGTCCTGTAGTCACTCCGTCCACCACGGCGGAGGTGTCTACACCGTACAGCTCCGGTGTAGTTCTCTCGCTCGCGCGCGCATGCGTGCGCTACGCGCATGAGCGATTTTTTGGTTGCACCGGCGAAAAACATCTATATTGCACCGGGCACTTTTTTGGTTGCACCAAAGCTGATTTTCAGATAGTTAACACAACCCACTACCGGAAAAACCGCAAAAAAATCTATATTGCACCGGGGGAAAACGTCCCAGGGCCTGGGACGTTTTTTAGTGGCCCACTTTTTCCAAAAAGCGGGCCACTTTTTTGAAAAAGCGAATCACTTTTTTGAAAAAGCGAATCACTTTTTTCAAAAAGCGAATCACTTTTTCAGCAAAACAACTTGCTTTGGTCTGTCGGTCTCCACCACCGTATTCCAGACTATTCCCCCCTCAGCCCTTCTCCCACCACCGGTGCAACCGGTGCAACCAAGAAAGCGCTCACGCGCGTAGCGCACGCGCGTACGCGTAAGAGAATTATTGTTGTGTCAGGATGTTGCACCCGTAGAGGCTGAGCAGCTACCGGCACCCAGCGTAACTACTCAGTCATGCAGTAACTGTTCAGGCCCTGGCCTGTTGATGGGATGATACTGACCCCACC
>DGHX01000029.1:3038-23153 GCA_002392835.1 Prevotella sp. UBA3837
GGGGTGGGGTCAGTATTGTCATACTGTCGCTCGAAGTCCGAAGCCAGGTGATGCATGACTTGAACAGCTACGCAGTCACGAGACGTTAAAATCATTCGCGCGCGTAAGAAGAACTGAGTAGTTACCACCCAGCGAAAAAATTGCAAAATATCATTAAAAGAAAAGGACATTCTTCGGTTTATTGAAAAACAATATGTATCTTTGCAGCCAAACTACTCAATAACAACTAATCATTAACAGCTTATGAAACGATTATTTACACTTTCTGCACTGCTCATGGCCTTTGTGCTAGGCATGAGCGCACAGGAGAAGAAGGGATGGCTCTTCTACGAGGGACTGAGCGAGGAGACCGTCGCCAACCTCAATGCCGACGCCGCCAACTGGGCCAGCAACGGTGCGGAGGACGACGGCACCGTGTACAACTGGAAGAACGCCGTGAATCAGGGCGCCGACGGCTATTGGATGGCCAACGGACAGGTCATCGAGGAGCTGCGCGGACTGCGCATCGACATCGGCAAGAACAAGGACAACTCCATCCACCTGCAGACCGTGCGTGCCAACGGCACCGCCGGCAAGATGCGCCTGACGCGCAAGAACACCAAGATTCACTTCCCCAAGCTGGCCAACGGACAGACCATCACCATCGAGGGCCGCTCGGCCAACGGCGATGCTACCAACCGCGGCATAGCTCCCGTACAGGACTACATCCAGTTCCTGCCCGAGGAGAGCTCGCCCCAGACCAACGGCGCCTGCATCTTCCTGGGCAGCAAGGTGGAAGGCTCGCTGGGCACCTATACCTTCAAGTGGAAGATAGTGACCGAGAGCACCGACAGCGTTGACGTGACCTTCAACCTCACCCCCGATGCCGGCATCGACTTCAACTACTTCATGATTGACAATGGCGACGCTCCCGACGTGGAGGAGGCACAGCCCGTGGCATACATCTACAACGGCGACCTGGACAGCGACTATGCCTACATCTATCTGAGCGGCGCCAGCGAGAAGTTCGCACTGACCGAGATCAACACCGCCGAGACCACCGCCACTGCCGACTCGCTGCAGCAGTTCATGGCCGTCGTCGTCAGCCCCACCATCGGTGCCGACGACCCCTACCTCAGCACCATCAAGCAGGCCATGGCCTACGTGCCCATGCTGAACTTCAACCCCAACCTCTACGAGGCACTGGGCTACGGCAAGGCCGTGAAGACCGACCAGCCGCTGCTGCGCGTCCTCGACCCTGAGAACGACATCTTCGAGGGCGTACAGGTGGAAGAGGCCGAAGAGGGTGTCTTCGTGCTGGAGCTGCTCACCGACGGCGGAGCCACCGGCGTGGAGCTGGGCGACTACTTCGCCAATGACAAGATCGTGGCCACACTGCCCTTCGGCGATGCCGAGGTGACAGCCATACACATGCACAACGCCAAGCGCAACGCCTACATGCTGCTGCCCCTGACCCTCGACGACATGCTCGTGGCCAACCAGGACAACATCTCGCAGCTCATACCCCAGGCCCTCAGCACCGTGCTGATGACCAAGAAGGAAGTGACAGCCGTTAGCACCCCCGTCATCACACCTAAGTTCCTGAACGGCGAGACCGAGGTGAGCATCACCGCCGCCAACTCGGTGGCCATCTACTACACCCTCGACGGCACTGAGCCCACCACGGCCAGCACCCGCTACACCGAGCCCTTCACACTGACCGAGGCAAAGACCGTGAAGGCCTTCGCCACCGGCGACGGATACACCGACTCGAAGGTGGCCGAGAAGGACATCATCATCATGGTTCAGGCTCAGCAGCCCCAGATTGCCGTACAGCGCGAGCAGGGCAAGAGCATCGTCACCCTCAGCGCAGCTGAGCAGGGCGTGAACACCTACTTCAGCTTCAACGGCAAGTCGGACTCCGGCGACATGCAGCTCTACACCGAGCCCATTGAGCTCACCGAGACTGCCACCATCACCGCTGTGGCCGAGGGCGGCGACTACCTGCCTTCCAATGTCCTCACACAGTTCATCGGCATCGACGGACTTGACAAGAACACCATCCGCCTCGACACACTGGCACACTTCGACGCCAACGAGACCGACTGGTTCATCAACGACACTGAGAACGGCGGCGAAGGCAAGGTATCGGCCTACTACTTCTGGGGCAAGACCGCATGGAACTACTACTCCACCGAGCTGGACCACGAGGAGACCGTAAAGGACAGCGAGGGCAACGACTCTATCGTCTACTTCTACAAGCCCGATCCCGAGGCACTGAAGGTCATCACCCCGCTCAACGCCAACGGATGGCAGCTGAAGTCGCGCGGACAGGTGTTCACCGGTGAGCTGCAGCTGAAGCCCGAGACCACTGTGGGCAACGGTCGTACCGGCCGCTATGCCGACGAGGCTGCTGACCTCATCGACTTGCCCAGCACCGGCGTCTTCACCTTCGGAGCAAAGGTCAGCGGCGAGCCCTACACAGGCAGCATCGAGACCACCGACAAGCTGCAGGCTCCCTTCGACGTCGTAGTGATTTGCGGCAACGGCAACGGCAGCGGCCACGGTGTCTTAGAGATACAGGTATCGGCCGACGGCGAGAACTGGACGAAGCTCGACACGCTGAAGATGGCCAAGACGCAGCGCTACATCAAGCGCACACGCGTGAGCTACGAAGGCAACGACCAGGTTTACGTGCGCGTGGCACAGACCGCCGGCGGCACCAAGGCCCAGGTCTACGACATCATCGTGAAGAACAACGGCGAGCTGTCGCAGCAGTACAGTGAGGAGGCCGCAGGCATCAGCACCGTGCAGCCCGAGGGCAGCATCGTGCGCACCGAGGTGTTCACGCTCGGAGGCATGCGCGTGGCCGGCAAGGCACAGGGCGTCACCATCGTCCGCCGTACCTACGCCAACGGAGCCGTCACCACACAGAAGGTGGTGAAGTAGCACATCTCATCTATCACTGACAGCTATGACAAAGGGGGCTGTCGCGCGGCAAAATCCGGGCGACAGCCCCTTCCCGTTATGGAAAAACAGCCCGCAACAGCGTCTTTTTCCCCTTTTTCTTTGCCAGCACAAAAAAAAGTTGTACCTTTGCAGCCGCTTTTAGGTGATGCCCCCGCCGTGAAGCACCGGCAGGGGCAGAGAGGGAATCAGGTGAGAGTCCTGAGCAGTGCCCGCTACTGTCATCTCCATTATGGGAAGTCCAACCAGAAGCCACTGGGCCCACAAGGCTACGGGAAGGCGGACTTTCAGGAGAGAGCCAGGAGACCTGCCAAAAGCACATGATTATATAACCCGCCGATGGCTCCGGGACCAGGGCCACGGAAGTGTGACGAAACCCAGATGACGAGAAGAACAGTTGCTTTTATGGTGCTCACTGCTGTTTGCTGGCTCACGGTCGGCAACATGGTGTGTGCACAGCCCGCTCAGCCCAAAGGGAGGGAGGTCCGGCAGATGGCCGACTCCGTGGCGCTCAAGGGTGTCACCGTGACGGGCAAGAGCCGCACGCAGCGCCTGCGCGAGGGTGCCCTCACGGTCAACGCCGTCGACGTGCGCTCCATCGTGGGCTCGCTGTCAAGTCTCAACACCCTCGTCGACCGCACCGCCGGCGTGAAGGTGCGCGAAGAGGGCGGCATGGGCAGCGACTTCGACCTGAGCATCAACGGCATGAGCGGCACCTCAGTCCGCTACTTCATCGACGGCATACCACTCGACACAAAAGGCTCGGGCGTCACACTGGCCAACCTGCCCGTGAGCATCATCGACCGTGTGGAGATATACAAGGGCGTGGTGCCCACCTGGCTCAACAGCGACGCACTGGGCGGTGCAGTAAACATCGTCACCAACCGCCGACGCACCAACTATCTCGACGCCTCCTACGGCATCGGCTCGTTCCACACACACCGCGCCGACCTGAACGGTCAGTACACACTGAAGAACGGACTCACCCTGCGGCCCACGCTGGGCGTGAACTACTCGAAGAACGACTACATGATGAAGGACGTCGAGGTGTGGGACGAGGCGGCCGGACGCTATCTGCCCAAGGAGCGGCGCCGCTTCCACGACGACTACTTCTCGCTGCTGGGGCAGGTGGAAGCGGGCTTCAGCAACAAGCGGTGGGCCGACGAATGCTTCGTCACCCTGTCATATAACAAGGTGAGCAAAGACCTGCAGACCAGCCAGGTGCAGAACCACGTCATCGGACAGGCCAACCGGCAGAGCAACGCCTGGAGCATAGGCCTGCGCTACCAGAAGCAGGACTTCCTGCTGAAGAGGCTCAATGCCAGCCTCTCGCTGTCGCACACCTGGGACCACGCCGTCACCAACGACACCGCCCATCGCAAATACGACTGGAACGGCGACTGGAAGGTGAGCCAGCGCAACGAGCTGAACGGGCGCGCCTTCTCGCTGCGCCACATCAAGCGACCGATGACGCTCGTCAGGGCCGACTTCAACTACAGCTTCTCCGAACAGCACATGCTCAACCTCAGCTATGCACTCAACCGCACAGGCAACGACCGCCGCGACGAGGCCGACCAGGCCTTCGTGCCTGCCAACGACCTGTTTGCCAAGCACATCGTCGCACTGGCCTACAACCAGGCACTGCTCGGGGGGCGCATGTACAACACCTTCTTCCTGAAGGACTACGTGAACCACGTGACCATTGAGCAGACCGACCTGGCCACCATCACCGGCTCGAAGACATCGGCAGGCTCGAACACCAACAACAGCTTTGGCAGCGGATTAGGCACCCGCCTCGAAATAGCACCCTCGCTGGCCGTCAAGGCCAGCTACGAGCGCAGCGTGCGACTGCCACTGGCCCGCGAGCTGCTGGGCAACGGCACCACCATCTATGCCAACACCGCACTGAAGCCCGAGAAGAGCAACAACCTGAATGTGGGACTCTTCGGCACCTTCAGCTCCGGCATGCACAGCCTGCACTACGAGGTCGACGGATTCCTGCGCTACGTCGACAACTACATTCAGCCGCAGGTGTCCGACGACGAGGGCTACCTGCAATACGTCAACCAGCCCGCCGTGAGAATAAAAGGCCTGGAGGGCGAGCTGCGCTACGACTGTAACCGACGGCTGCAGGCGGTGGCCAACATGAGCTGGCAGGACGCTCGCGACGACAACCGCTACAAGGACGACGGCTACCCCTCGGTAACCTACAACAACCACGTGCCCAACCGCCCGTGGCTCTTCGCCTCGGCCGAAGTGAAATACGACCTGCTGCCCCCCGCCCGCCACACACAGGCCGCCGCAAGCCACCTCTTCATAGCACTGAACTATCAGTGGGTGCACTGGTTCTACCTCTCATGGGAGGCTTACGGACTGCCCCAGACCAAAGCCCGCATTCCCGAGAAGAACCTGCTGGGGGCCAACGTCACCTACACATGGCACGACAGCCGATACAGCCTGTCGCTCGACTGCCAGAACCTGCTCGACCAGACCGTCTACGACAACTACAAGCTGCAGAAGCCCGGCCGTTCACTCTTCCTGAAGTTCCGACTATCACTTAATTAACATGTTACATTTTAATAGTTTTATCACAATGAAGAAACTCAGCTTATTTCATTCCGCACTGGTGGCACTGATGCTCACCTTTGCATTCACTGCCTGCTCGAGCGACGACGACGACCCCGCCACCCCGCAGCCCGAACAGCCGGCAGAACCCGAAGTGACCTACCACTACGACCTGACGGTGACCGTGGGCAAGCACGGAGGCATGGCCTCGCAGGAAACTCACCTCACCACGAGCGTGCCCTCGCTGGCCGACGCTACGCTGACCGTCGACTTCAAGGGCAACGGCGTGGAAATCACCGACTACACCATCGAGAACATCTACGACGCCAAGTACATGTACCAGGTGCCCACCTCGGAAGACCGCTTTGCCAAGCTGCAGCTCAAGGACAACAAGCTGAGCGTCATCCGCGAGCGCCCCTTCGGCACCAACACCTTTGCAGCACGTAAGTACACCCATGCGTGGCTCAACGACAACACACTGCTCATCATGGCTGCCAACGGCAAGGCCGACAAGATCATCTGGACCAAGCTGAACACCGACGACATGACCATCATCAGCGAGGGCGAGACGTCCATCGCACTGGCCGAGGGCTACAACGCATTCACTTCCAGCGGACTGCTCACCTACCGCAAGAGCGACGACAAGCTGTTCTACTTCTACTACTGCAAGAAGGGCTCCGGCCGCTCGGCCACCAAGGAGTCGTTCTTCCATGTGGCCGTCATCAACCCCCAGACCATGGCCGTGGAGAAGGACATCGTCAACCAGGAGGCTTCCGAGATGCAGGGCTCGGCCTATGGCGAGCTGATGCAGAACTTCATGTTCTTCGACGATGACGACAACCTCTACCTCTCGGCCTTCAGCAGCGTGAACAAGGTGAACACCGGCAAGCTGCTGCGCATCAAGAAGGGTGAGTTCGACTTCGAGGCCGGCTACAACGCCTTCCCCGATGCCAAGGGCAAGATTGTGTCGGTACTCTATATCGGCTCGGGCAAGGCACTGGCCTACTCTGGCGATGCCAGCATCGGCACAAGCATACAGGACCAGGCTTACTACTACTCCATCGTCGACCTGAACGCCAAGACGGCAACACCCATCCAGTTCAACGGCACCGACCTGCCTTACAGCGCAGGCAGCTTCTCGCAGCGCGCCGTCTATAACAGCAGGGAGCAGAAGGCTTACTTCGGCATCAGCAATGCCGATGGCGAGACCATCTACGTCTACGACGTGGCAACGGGCAGCGTCGCCAAGGGCCTGAGCATTGCCCCCGGCTACTTCTTCGACCAGATTCGCATGGTGCAGGACGACACCACCGCCCCGACCCAGAAATAAGAAGTGATGCGACACATTATTTATATGATAAGCATGATGTTCCTGTGCACGGCTGCTGTTCGTGCACAGGACATTGCTTCAAAGGAGGCACTGCTGATGGTGCACTTCGGCACCACCTACGACGATGCACGCCAGAAAACCATCGACGCCATCAACGCACGGGCACAGGAGGCCTTCCCACAGCTCACCGTGCGCGAGGCCTACACCTCGCCCCGCGTCATGAAGCGGCTCGCCGCGAAGGGCATCGTCAAGGACACGCCCACCGATGCCCTGCTGCGCCTGCGCGCCGAGGGCTGCCGCACGGTGACCGTACAGCCTACCTTCGTCATCGACGGCGTGGAGATGGAGCTGCTGCGCCGCGACGTGAACCGCCTGCGCCCCTTCTTCGACAGCATCAGCGTGGGCACACCGCTGCTCTACTCCATCGACGATGCCGCTCGCGTCTGCCAGATACTCGCCCAGCGACACGCTTCACCCCTGCAGGATGACAAGAAGGGAGCCACACATCGCAGCGGGAAGAAGGGAGCCTCGCACATCGTCTTCGTAGGACACGGCACGGAAGGCCCCGCCACCGCCCTCTACTCGCAGCTGGACTACATGCTGAGCGCCATGGGATACAGCAACTGCCACGTGGCCACCATCGAGGGCTACCCTACGCTGCAGACCGTGACCGACGTGCTGAAGGCACAGCATGCACGCCGGGTGACGCTGGTGCCGCTGCTCTTCGTGGCCGGCGACCATGCCAACAACGACATCTCATCGGAATGGAAAGAGGCATTGCAGGCTGAGGGCTTCGACGTGAACGTATGTCTGGAGGGACTGGGCGAAGTGCCCCAGATTCAGCAACTCTACATCGACAAGGTAAAGCACTGAAAGAATGAGCAGGAAGAAAGCATGGATGTGGTGCATCGTGCTGACGGCAGTGCTGGCGGCAGGTTGCTTTGCGGCCTATAACCACTGGCTGCGACCCACCCGCATCCTGGTGGTCAACGCCCTCGATGACCAGCAGGCCGACATCGTGCTGTCGAACGACTCACGGCATATCGTCGTCGACTGTGTCACTGCCGAGCAGCTGGCGCAGCCCGACGGCTATGACGCCATCGTCATCTATGCCCGACGCCTCTTCCTCACCGACGAGCAGGTGGCCATGGTGCAGCAGGCGGCCCGGCTCGGCGTGCCCGTATTCACAAAGACACTGCGCAGCAACGACTTCGTCGAGAACCACAACCTCAGCGAGCAGCAGACAGCCATGCTGCAGGAGTACTTCGGCAACGACAGTCGCCAGAACCTGCGCAACGGTCTGCGATTCCTGCGCCACATAGCCACGCCGCAGCGATGGGGCGACCAGGACTATGCCGACCCCATCCCCCCGCTGCAGAACATCTACTACCACCGGCAGTACGGACAGTACTTCCGTTCCGCCGACGAGCTGACCGCCTACCTGCAGCAGCACGGCCTGTTCGTCTCCGGCACCATGGCCGCCGGCACTGCCGCACCACGTCTGGCCCTCATCAGCGGCATCACCTTCCCCATGGAGGGCAACCGACAGCATGTCGACACGCTCATCACCATGCTCACCCAGCGGGGCTTCAATGTCTATCCCCTCACGGCCACGGGCAAGGAGCGTGAGCGCATGCTCCATGAGCTGCACCCCGATGCCGTGATCTTCATGGCCATGGGCCGCATCGGCAACGACACGCTGGTGCAGTGGCTGAACGAGCACAACATCCCCCTCTTCGCACCCTTCCCCCTCTCAGCCTCTCACACCGAGTGGCAGGACTCGGCCAAGCCCATGAGTGCCGGCTCGAAGAACGCCCGCATCGTCATTCCTGAGATTGACGGTGCCATCGCACCCTTCTGCATAGGCACACAGAATGCTGACGCACGCGGCTACCTCGTGCGCACGGCCGAGGCAGAGCGCTGCCGGTTCCTCTGCGACTACCTGAGCCGCTACATGTCGCTGCGTCAGAAGCCCAACAGCCAGAAGCGCATCGCCATCGGCTACTTCAAGCGCCCGGGCAACGATGCCCTGCTGGCCAGCGGCATGGAGGTCATCCCTTCCATGTACAACCTGCTGAAGCGGCTGCGGCAGGAGGGCTACGACGTGAGCGGCCTGCCCGCCACGCTCGGCGAGTTCACGGCGCAGGTGCGGCGCGAGGGCAGGGTCCTGGGCACCTACGCCACCGGGGCTCAGCAGCAGTACATGAACGAGGGCCACCCCCTGTGGCTCAGTCGCCGGCAGTACGAGCAGTGGGCTGCCGAGGTGCTGACAACAGAGAAATACCAGGAGGTGGTCAGCCACTACGGCCCCTTCCCCGGCGAGCTGCTCGCCCGTGGCGACAGCCTGGCCGTGGCCTGCCTGCGCTATGGCAACGTGCTGCTCTTCCCCCAGCCGCGACCCGCCCTGGGCGACGACGACTTCCGCGTGGAGCATGGCGTCAGCGTGCCACCGCCACACAGCTACCTGGCACCCTATCTCTACATGCAGCGCGGCTTCCAGGCCGATGCACTCATACACTTCGGCACCCACGGCAATCTGGAGTTCACACCGGGACGCGATGCCGCCATGCGACGCGACGACTGGAGCCAGCAGCTCATCGGACCCACGCCTCATTTCTACTTCTACACCACAGCCAACATCGGCGAGGCCATCATTGCCAAGCGACGCTCGGCAGCAGCACTCATCACCTACCTCACACCACCCTACGCCGAGAGCGGCATGCAGCGCAAGTACGGTGCCCTGCACGATGCGCTGCACAAAGCGCTTGCCGCACCCAACCCACAGACGGCAGGCCTCAAAGCACAGATAGTGCGCGAGGGCCTGCACCGCACGCTGGGCATCGACAGCCTGCTGACGACACCGCTCAGCGAGGCTGAGCTGCAGCGGCTCGACGAGCACATCGAGGAGCTGATGCGCGAACCCATGCAGGGTGCCTACTACGTCATGGGCCGCCCCTACACCGCCGACGAGCTGCAGCACACCGCCCAGGCCATGAACGCCGACCCGCAGTCGTGGCCCCGCATCAAGGAGCTGCTGCTGGCCAGCACCCGGGCCGAGATGGACAACATGGTGCACGCCCTGAGCGGCGGTGCCCTGGCTCCGGCTCCCGGCGGCGACCCCGTGATGAACGACAACGTGCTGCCCACGGGGCGCAACATGTTCAGCATCAACCCCGACAACACCCCCGACGAGCAAGCCTGGGAGGACGGCCGACGGCTGGCCGACGAGACGCTGCGCAAATATCGCGACACCCACGGCCGCTGGCCCAGCAAGGTGAGCTACACGCTCTGGGCAGGCGAGTTCATCGCCACGGGCGGAGCCACCATCGCCCAGGTGCTGTGGATGATGGGCGTGGAGCCCCAGCGCGACAGCCAGGGCCGCATAGGCTCGCTGCGCGTGGTGCCGCAGCGTCAGCTGGGACGGCCGCGCGTCGATGTGGTGGTCCAGATCAGCGGACAGCTGCGCGACATTGCCGACTCACGACTGAAGCTCATCACCGATGCCATACGCTTGGTGTCAGCCAGCGACGAGCAGCCCGACAGCAACTACGTGCGCCAGGGCACGCTCTTGCAGCAGCAGGCACTCATCGACCGCGGCGTGCCACCCGACCAGGCTGCCGCCATGTCAGCCCTGCGCATCTTCGGCCCTGCAAACAGCGGCTACTCAACGGGCATGATGGACTACATTGAGCGCAGCGGAAGCTGGGACGATACAAAAGAACTGGTAGACGGATTCCTGAACAACATGTGTGCTGCCTACGGCGATGACGAGCACTGGGGCCAGTCCTGCCGCGACCTCTTTGCATCGGCACTGCAGCGCACCGCCGTCACCGTGCAGCCACGACAGAGCAACACCTGGGGACCCCTGTCGCTCGACCACGTCTACGAGTTCACAGGCGGACTGTCGATGACGGTGCGCCAGCTCACAGGCACCGAGCCAGACGCCCTCATGGCCGACTATCGCAACCCGCGCCAGCGCAGGCTGACAGGGCTGCGCGAAGCCATCGACGTGGAGACGCGCACCACACTGCTCAACCCCACCTTCATCCGCGAGCGAATGAAGGGCGACGAGGGAACGGCACAGATGTTCGGCGAGACCTTCCGCAACGTCTTCGGATGGAGTGCCACACGCCAGTCGGCACTCGACGAAACTCTCTACGACGACCTCTACGACATGTACATACGCGACGAGCAACAGCTGGGCATACACGACTTCTTCCGCCAGAAGAACCCCGCCGCCCTGCAGGCCATGACCGCCGTGATGCTGGAGAGTGCCCGCAAGGGCTACTGGCAGGCCACGCCCGAGCAGCTGCAGACCACCACGCAGCTGCATGCCGACATCACACGCGACTTCGGCCCCGCCTGCACCGACTTCGTGTGCAACAACCCTAAGCTGCAGCAGTTCGTGGCCGGACAGCTGCCTGAGCATGTGGCCCGCGAATACAACGAGCAGATGGCCGACACGAAGGACACCGCCCTCCCCGCAGCACTGGTGGGGACATCGGATGCCGACGACGACGCTGCCCCGTCGGCAACCCGCTGGCTGCTGCCAGCAACGCTGGCACTGGCCGCACTCATCATAATTGTGGCTCTTTTCCTTGCTATTAAGAAGAAAAATTCGTAACTTTGCAGCCGACTACTCGTACGCAGGTGTCTCACCTGCGGTCGGCGCGGATGAGACACCCGAGTACCCAGCGCAGACGAGGATGCCCGAGCTCCTCGCAAATCTATTCAGCCCATGACGACAGCATTTCTCATAGCAGCACCATCGAGCGGCAGTGGCAAGACCACTGTGGCCCGCATGCTGATGCGCCTCTACACCGAGCGCGGGCGGCGCGTGCAGCCCTTCAAATGCGGCCCCGACTACATCGACACGAAGTTCCACACGGCCGTCTGCGGACGCCCGTCGGTGAACCTCGACCCGTTCATGGCCTCGCCGCAGCAACTGCGACAGCTATACCGGCACTACAGCCAGGATGCCGACGTGTGCATCGTGGAGGGCATGATGGGCCTCTTCGACGGCTACGACCGCGACCGCGGCTCCTGCGCCGAGGTGGCCAGCGTGCTCGGGCTGCCCGTGGTGCTCGTCGTCGACGCCCGCTCGGCAGCCTACTCACTGGCACCGCTGCTCAAGGGCTTCAAGGGCTTCCGCAGCGATGTCAGCATCGTCGGCGTCATCTTCAACCGCGTAGGGTCAGAGCGACACCAGCGCATGCTGCGGCAGGTATGCGCCGACGTGGGCCTGCACTGCCTCGGATGCCTGCCACGGCAGAAGGAGCTGGAGACGGGCGAGCGCTATCTGGGCCTCGACTTCAGCGGCCTCAGCACCAAAAGGCCCTCCCCTACAGAGGATGGAAACGGTCAGACTCAAGGGCAAGACCAAAGGCAGACTCAAGGGAATGAAGTATACACTCCCCTCTCCCTTCGGAGAGGGGTCGGGGGTGAGGCTCTCATCGCCTTCACCGCCGAGTCTTTCTCGTTCATCTATCAGCAGACCATCGACCTGCTGCGCCGTGTCTACGGCAGTGTCGCCTTCTTCAACCCCGAGACCGACGTGCCGCAGCTCGACCGTTGCTCACTGCTCTACCTGCCGGGCGGCTACCCGGAAAAGCACCTCCAGGCCCTCGCCGACAACGGGGCCTGTCGCAATGCCATCAGCAGCTATGCCGCCGGCGGCGGGCGCATCATCGCCGAGTGCGGGGGCATGATGTACCTCTGCCGCAGCATCGTCAGCGATGACGGCCGGTGGCCCATGTGCGGCGTGCTGCCCTACGACATCACAGCCCGGCAGGCCGACCGCAAGCTGTCATTGGGCTACCGCCAGTTCACCCTCGACGGCCGGCAGTACCGCGGCCACGAGTTCCACTACACACAGTTCATGCCACCGCTGCCCCCGTCGGCCTGCCAGGTGAGCAACGCCGTGGGCGAGCCCGTCGGCACACCCGTCATCAAACAAGGCAACGTATTGGCCAGCTATACTCACCTCTACCTGAATGAAACAAATATATACTAAAACCGGCGACGAGGGCACCACCAGCCTGCGCGCCGGCGTGCGGGTGCCGAAGGACGATGTGCGCATAGAGGCCAACGGCCAGATAGACATGCTCAACTCGCTCATAGGGCTGCTGCCCCACGACGACCTGCTCTTCGACGTGCAGCGCGAGCTGATGACCGTCATGAGCCATGTGGCCACACCCGACGGCGCCGTGAATCCCCGCCCCCTGCACTGCCACGAGCTGACGCAGCGCATGGAGCAGGCCATCGACGCGCTGACCGAGGGCAGCGCCACGGGCTTCGTCATACCCCGGGGCCTGGTGCATGTGGCGCGCGCGCAGTGCCGCACCGCCGAGCGCCGCCTGTGGACCGTGCATCGCCTTCACCCCATCAACCCAGCCATCATGCGCATGATGAACCGCCTCAGCGACTACCTCTTCGCACTGGCCATCCAGCCCTGATAAATCGTAAATAGTAAATCCGTAAATCGTAAATCCGTAAATCGTAAATTGGTAAATCGTAAATCCCTCCACCCCCTGATGCTCGCCGGCACCGGCAGCGACGTAGGCAAGAGCGTGCTGGCCACGGCTCTCTGCCGCATCTTCCTGCAGGATGGCTACCACCCCGCCCCCTTCAAGGCGCAGAACATGGCGCTGAACAGCTATGCCACCCCCGACGGGCTGGAGATAGGCCGTGCGCAGGCTGTGCAGGCCGAGGCCGCCGGGCTGCCCTGCCACACCGACATGAACCCCCTGCTGCTGAAGCCGCAGAGCGACCACACCAGCCAGGTGGTGCTGCACGGCAAGCCCATCGGCAACCGCGACGCCTACAGCTTTTTCAGTGAAGAACGAAGAGTGAAGAGTGAAGAATTTGCTGCCGCCGTTTCTGCTGAAGGCATAGCGGTAGCAAATTCTTCACTCTTCACTCTTCACTCTTCACTCCGAAAAGAGGTCTGCGCCGCCTTCGACCGCCTGGCCGCTCAATACAACCCCATCGTCATGGAGGGCGCGGGCAGCATCTGCGAGCTGAACCTGCGCAGCCACGACCTGGTGAACATGCCCATGGCGCAGCATGCCAAGGCCGACGTGCTGCTCGTGGGCGACATCGACCGCGGCGGCATCTTCGCATCGGTGTACGGCAGCATCATGCTGCAGACGCCCGAAGACCGGCGCCGCATAAAGGGCATCATCGTCAACAAGTTCCGAGGCGACATGCGCCTCTTCGACGACGGGCGGCGCATGCTGCAGGACATCTGCGGCGTGCCGGTGCTGGGTGTCATACCCTACCTGAAGGACGTACACATAGAAGGGGAGGACAGCGTGGCCCTCGAGAAAGCACTCAAGGACGGCCAGTCACCACTCGCCAGCCATTCGTCCTCCACCCTGCAGGTGTCCGTGGTGCGACTGCCACACATCTCAAACTACACCGACTTCGACGCCCTGTCGCTCGACACGCGCGTACATTTAATATATAGCGAGGAGGCCGACGAGCTGCTTCAGGCCGACATCATCATCCTGCCCGGCACGAAGTCGACGCTCAGCGACCTGCAGTGGCTGCGCAGGAAAGGGCTGGACGAGGCCATCCTGCAGGCCCACCGCGACGGCAAGACGGTGGTGGGCGTCTGCGGCGGATACCAGATGATGGGCGTCGAGGTGCTCGACCCCAACCACGTGGAAGGCTCGCTCTCGCGTCTGCCCGGCCTGGGCCTGCTGCCCGTGACCACCACCATGAGCGGTGAGAAGACCACCCGGCAAACAACCTTCACCCTACACTCTCCTCTTTCCACTCTCCACTCTCCTCTTTCCACTGGCAATCGCGCCTACGAAATCCACATGGGCCGCACCACACCCTTCGGCGATGCCCCCCTGCGCCCCTTCGCCCTGCTCGACGACGGCCGGCAGGACGGCTACGTGGTCAGCCCCACCTGCATGGGCACCTATCTGCACGGCGCCTTCGACAACCAGGCCGTCGTCGACATGCTGCTGCAGCCCTTTGCCCACCGCATCGGACAGCGCACGAAGGCCCTCGACTATCATGCCTACAAAGAGGAGCAGTACGACCGGCTGGCCAGCCATGTGCGCCAGTACTTAGACATGGAGAAACTATACCAAATACTGACCAGCAATGATTAAAGGACACGGCGACGATGCCTACCAGTATGAGGGCATCAGCATCACGAGCGACTTCTCGTCGAACATCTGCCCGCAGGCCGACCACAGCCGTCTGGCGGCTCATCTGGCCGCCCGGGGTCAGGAGCTGATAGGCCACTACCCCGAGCCCGAGGCCTGGTCGCTGGAGCGCATGCTGGCCGAGCGCCACGGCGTGCACCCCGGCTGCGTGGTCGTCACCGCCGGCGCCACCGATGCCATCTATCTGGTGGCACAGGCCTTCCGCTACCGCCCCTTGGTGCCGGCGCCCACCTTCAGCGAATATGAGGATGCGTGCCGCCTCTTCCCCGCCCCACCCGATGACAAGCACTACTGCTTCTGGCTGTGCAACCCCAACAACCCCACGGGGCGCGTCACCAGTGCCGAGCGCATCGGACAGCTGGCTGTGAGAAACGACCTCGTCATCGTAGACCAGTCGTACGAGCACTATACCGACGGCGACGTGCTCAGCGTGCGCCAGGCCATGACCATGCAGCGCGTGGTGCTGCTCCACTCCATGACGAAGACCTACGGCGTGCCGGGCCTGCGGCTGGGCTACATCACCGCCCCGCTGCCCATAGCCGACGCCCTGCGCCGCTGCCTGCGCCCCTGGGCCGTCAGCGCACTGGCCATAGAGGCGGGCAAGTTCCTGCTGGAGCACCACGACGAACTGGCCGTTCACCCCGACCTGGCGGAGGCACGCCGCCTGCACGGCGCCATCAGTGCCATCGACGGCATCAGCGCTGAGCCCACGCAGACCAACTTCATGCTCTGCCGACTGACGCACGACGGGGCCACCGCCGCCGAGCTGAAGGATCGGCTGGCACGCCGCCACGGACTGCTCATACGCGATGCCTCCAACTTCCGCGGACTCACCCCCCAGCACTTCCGCATAGCGGCTCAGTCGTCACAAGAGAACGACAAGCTGATTCAATGCTTAATGAAGGGAGTTAAAGGAGTTAAGGGAGTTAAAGGAGTTAAAGACGATAGACTTTACCCTTGTTTTCCCTCAGGAGAAAGAATCGTGGAGCATCAAGACTGACGTCTTTCGCTCGAGCTTGCTCGCTTCGCTTGCGAAGAACTCCTTTAACTCCCTTAACTCCTTTAACTCCCTTAACTCCTTTAACTCCCTTAACTCCTTTAACTCCCCAGAATTGAGCGAATGCGAAACTTTAATTAATGAATGTTTAATTAATAGACTCATGCGCTTCATAAAAATCCTCATCGTCCTGTTCGCTGTCATCACCACTGCGACGGCACAGCAGTGGCGCAGCGTCGACCCACGCATCGGCAGCGTCGGCGTGGGGCGCACCTTCCCCGGCCCATCCATGCCCTTCGGCATGGTGAAGCCCGGCCCCGACTGCGGCGACGGCCTCAGCACCAGCCACCCCAACGCCGGATGGGCACCGATGCCCGCACCCGTGCTGGGCTTCTCGCAGACGCATGTCAGCGGGACGGGCGGCGGCCAGAAGTATGGCAACATCCTCATACAGCCGTTCCTCAGCAGCCATGCTGGCGATGCCGACAGCGGCAGCGTCGGGCCTTTCGCCGACCGGCCCCAGCGCCGCACGGCGGAGACCGTCGAGCTGGGCTACTATGCCACCACCTACGAGAATGGCATACGCACGGAGATAACCACCGCCGGGCGCTGCGCCTACTACCGCCTGCACTATCCTCACACAGCCCTCCGCCCCACCCTGCTCATCGACGCCACCCACTTCCTGGGCAAGGACACCGTTCCCGACCTGCGCGAGCGCCAGCAGTTCGTCGATGCCGCGCTGCTGGTCAACGGCACGACCGAGGTGACAGGCAGCAGCACCGTACGCGGAGGCTGGAACAACGGCGATGCCTATACCGTGTTCTTCTGCCTGCAGACGGACAAGCCTTTCCAGACGTCCGCCAGTTCCTCACTGAGGGGAAAGGCAGCCCGCACGGCCCTGCTGTTCTCCGACACCTTGGTCAGCGTGCGCATAGGCATCAGCTACGTCAGCTGTGAGCAGGCCCGCCGCAACATCGGCACATGCACCTTCCAGGAACAGCTTTCTGCCCTGCGCCAAGCCTGGCAGCAGCAGCTGGGGAAGGTCAGCATCAGCGGCACGCCCGAGCAGCGCCGCATGTTCTACACCGCCCTCTACCACACCATGCTCATGCCCGTGGACAAGACGGGCGAGAACCCACGCTGGACGGGCGGCTCCTACTACGACGACTACTACGCCATCTGGGACACCTATCGCACCTCATCTCCCCTGCTCACCCTGCTCTGTCCCGACCGCCAGGCCGGCATCATCAACTCGCTACTCGCCATCTACGAGCACGACGGCTACCTGCCCGACGCACGCAGCGGTGACTGCAACGGCCGCACGCAGGGCGGCAGCAACGCCGAGGTGGTCATCGCCGACGCCTGGGCCAAAGGCCTGGGCCGCCTCGCCGCAGCCACACCCGCCGCAGCCCCCGCCACAGTTCCCACGGCCGCAGTGCCCGACGCGTCAGCGTCGGTCCCCACCCCCGCCATCGACTACCCCCTCGCCCTCCGCGCCATGATCCACGATGCCGAGGCCGACCCCGGCGCCGACCACGAGAAGCACGGCCGCGGCGGCATCAGCCAGTACAAGCGCTTGGGCTACATCCCCTACGGCATTCCCCGCGCCGGCACCCGCACCGTGGAATATGCCTTCAACGACTGGTGCCTGGCACAGGTGGCCGCCGGCCTGGGCCACGACAGCCTCTGCCTGAAGTACATGCGGCGCTCGCGCAACTGGCGCAACCTGTGGCGCAGCGACTATCTGTGGGACGACGTGCGCGGCTACATCATGCCCCGCGATGCCAGCGGCGTGTGGCTCGACAGCGTGCCCTGGGGCCACTCGCAGGTCTTCCACCCCCGCATCCCCTATACGCCGGTGACGAAGGTGGCGCCGTGGTACCTGCCCTGGTGGGACACCTTCTTCTACGAGGCCCTCTCAGCCGAGTATTCGCTCAGCGTGCCCCACGACGTGCCAGGCCTCATCGAGGCCTGCGGCGGCCCCGAGGCCTTCCGCCGACGGCTGGACCTCTTCTTCGAGCGCGGGCGCTATAACGTAGGCAACGAGCCCTCGTTCCTCACGCCCTGCCTCTACCACTGGATAGGACGCCCCGACCTGAGCAGCCGGCGCATCCGCCAAATCATCAGCGACAACTACAGCGATGCCCCCGACGGGCTGCCCGGCAACGACGACTCCGGCGCCATGTCGTCGTGGCTGGCCTTCCACATGATGGGCCTCTACCCCAATGCCGGCCACGACTACTACCTGCTGAACCTGCCGCTGCTGCCCGAATACACGTTCACCCTCAGCAATGGCCGCACGCTCCACGTCAGCCGCAAGGGTGAGGGCGACAGCTTCGGCAGCGTCCTGTTCAACGGCCAAGAGCTGACCGACGCCCGCATCACCCACAGCAAGCTGATGGAGGGAGGGGAGCTGGTTTTCAGGCCCACCCCCGAAAGACCCACCCCCGGCCCCTCCCTCAAAAGGGAGGGGAGTAGTCAGACTCAAGGCCAGGCTCAAGGGAATGAACTATCCACTCCCCTCCCCATTGGGGGAGGGGCCGGGGGAGGGTCTGTAGGGTCGGTATCCTTTACCCTGAACCGCCAGTTCCGCACGTGGCCGCTGCAGTTTCTGTGGCAGGGCGACACGCTGCTGGTGCAGTGCAAGCAGACGCAGTACCGCATAGCGCGCAGCGAGGCGGAGCACGCCACCGGCTTCTGCTGGCTCACGCCCCAGCAGGACGGCACCATATATAATAATGTACGCGAGACCTTCCTCTTCGTCTCTGCCGATGCCATGCGCCACCTGCGGCAGTACGGCTGGTTTACCTACGACGGCATCACCTGGCGCAGCACCGACGGCGGCAACGGCGGCGACGCTGCCCACGTGCAGGCCGACGTGGACGGGACAGAGCTGACCATCGCCCTCCACGAGCCCACAGGCCTCTATCTGGTGGAGCAGATGCGCGGCAACCCGCTCGGCATCGACTGGCAGCTGCACTTTCCTGCGCCGTGACGCCATTTTTCCCGCTGTTTTCTTTGGTGCTTCGCTCTTTTTTAGCTAACTTTGCAGCATGAGAAAGACACTACTGTTTCTGTTGCTATTCACCTGCACAGCCCTGCTGGGCCAGGAGTTCTCGCCCGAGCGCACGGGCGGCGTGTACTATGCCTATCCCGTCAGCGAGTCGGCGCGCATCGCCATCCCCCAGGGCTACGAGCCCTTCTACCTCTCGCACTACGGTCGCCACGGCTCCCGCTGGCTGCCCTCGCAGGAGCGTTACGACTGGGTGATGGCACAGTTCGGCGACGACGGCAACCTCACGCCGCTGGGCCTGAGCGTGAAGCAGCGGCTGAAGAAGGTGTGCCGCAACGCCCATGGCCACGCCGGAGCGCTGACACCCCTTGGCGCACGCCAGCACCGCGGGATAGCCCGCCGCATGGCCGCTAACTACCCCGAGCTGTTCGCCACCGGCACCAGCATACAGGCCCGTTCCAGCACGTCGCCCCGCTGCCGTGCGTCGATGCTCGCCTTCCTGAAAGGGCTGCCCGTGAAGGGCATCTCCGCCGAGACGCGCCCCGAGGACATGGCGTACATCAACCACGAGTCGGCCGAGCTGAAGGCCCTCACCGCCCGCACCCAGCGCCGCCCATTGGTCAGCCCCGGGCGCCTCATAGCGTCGCTGTTCCGCACGTCACCCTACCGCGACGACGGCGATGCCCTGCGCCTGCTCAGCGAGCTGCACACCATAGCCAGCGACATGCAGGACATACCGCTGAACGTCAACCTCTTCGACATCTTCACCCCCCAGGAGCTGCTGGCCGCCCATGATGCCAACAACGAGCGCATGACCATCTGCAACGGCGACACCGTGGCCAACGGCGGCATCGTTGCCCGCTCCTCCATCCCCCTGTGGCAGAACATCGTCAGCGAGGCCGACGCCATGATTGCCTCGGGCGGTCATGGCGCCAGCCTGCGCTTCGGCCACGACACTGCCCTCTACCGCCTGCTCACCCTCCTGGGCATCAGCCTCCCCGGCCCCGGCATGGAAGACATCGTGCCCATGGGCGCCAACCTGCAGATGGTGTTCTTAAAGAGGAAAGAGGAAAGTGGAAAG
>DGHX01000029.1:23206-37613 GCA_002392835.1 Prevotella sp. UBA3837
AGAGGAAAGAGGAAAGTGGAAAGTGGAATGAGGAAAGTGACATCCTTGTGGCTTTCCTTCTTAATGAAAGACCCGTAGCCCTTACAACAACGGAATCTGACCTCTTTCCCCTTTCCACTTTCCACTTTCCTCTTTCCACTTTCCACTTTCCTCTTTCCACTCACCACTCACCCCTATACCGCTGGAGCGACGTGAAGGCGATGATGACTGAGCGGCTGCACCTGCTGGAGCACCAGCGCCAGCTGCTGTCGCTGAACACCATGGTGGGCACGGCACAGGCCAACACGCGCACCGCAGGCCTCTTCGGGAAGGGGAGCGAGGAGAAGGGACAGACGCTGCCCGCCGTCCTCGTGCCCAACGGCCAGACCTTCTGGACACCGCAGACGCGCGACACGGAGCGCAAGTGCATTGCCCCCTACTACTATGCCGACACCCTGTTCCAGGGCATCCGCGCCAGCCACTGGCTCGTGGGTGGCTGCACACAGGACTACGGGTCGTTCACCGTGCTGCCCTTCCGCCCGGGCGGCGATGGCGGCACCGTGCCCTCGGCCACGCCCTTCAGCCACGCTGCCGAGCTGTCGCACCCCCACTACTACGGCGTGCTGCTGCCGCGCGAGCAGCTGCAGGTGGAGCTGACGGGCCTGAGCCACAGCGCCATCCTGCGCCTGACGCCACAGACCGACGGTCCCGTGGCCATCGTCGTGCGCAGCAACAGCGATGAGGAGCAGGGCGGCGTCAGCATCGACCCGCGTCGCCGTCAGGTCAGCGCCTTCAACCCCGTGCACCGCATCTATCAAGGCTGGGGCGAGCCGGCAGGCTTCAGCGGACACCTGGTGCTGCGCTATACCGACGAGCCCGTCGGCTGCGACACGCTGCCGCAGGCCCTCGTGCTCACCTTCAACGGACAGCGCGGCCGGGCCATAGAGCTGCGCATGGCCACCTCGTTCACCAGCCGCGAAGGGGCTGAGCGCAACCTGCTGGCCGAGGCCGAAGGGAAGACCTTCGGACAGATGGAGCAGCAGTGCATGGACCGCTGGCTGCAGCGCCTGCATACCATCGACGTCAGCGACCCCGACACCGCCCGCGTCGACCAGTTCTACGGCGCCCTCTACCGCGCCTCCTTCCTGCCCCGCGAGATGAGCGACGCCGACGGCGCCTACCCCCGCTTTGCCGACGGCACACCCTCCACCCTCCACCCTTCACCCTCCACCCGCTACGGCGACTTCTCGATGTGGGACACCTACCGCGCCCTGCACCCCCTGCTCTGCCTCATCGCCCCCAAGGAGAGCGGCGAGATGATGCAGTCGCTCGTAGGCATGGCCGAGGAGGGCGGCTGGCTGCCCATCTTCCCCTGCTGGAACAGCTACACCGCCGCCATGATTGGCGACCACTGCACGTCGGTGCTCGCCGATGCCTACGTCAAGGGCATACGCAGCTTCGACGCCGCAAAGGCCTACGCCTACATGCGCCGCAACGCCTTCCGGCAGCCCGAGAGCTACGATGAGTACAAGAACGGCATGGGGCGCCGCGCCCTCGACAGCTACCTCCGCCTGGGCTACATCCCCTTGGAGGACTCGGTACGCGAGGCTTTCCACCAGCAGGAGCAGACCAGCCGCACCCTGGAGTACGCCTACGACGACTTCTGCGTGGCACAGATGGCACGAGGGCTGAGAGCCGAGGGTGCAGAGCTGAGCGGCATCTCCCTGTCGGAAGACGAGGAGGAGCTGCTGCGCCGGTCGGAGAACTGGCGCCACGTCATCAACCCGCTGACGGGCTATGCCGACGGCCGCCATGCCGACGGCCGCTGGCTGGGCAACGGCGACCTGGTGAGCCGGCAGCCCTACATCACCGAGGGCGCCACCTGCCACTACACCTGGTACGTGCCACAGAACATCCCGGGCCTCATCAGTCTCATGGGAGGCCGCGAGCGCTTCGTGCAGAAGCTCGACACGCTGTTCGCCGAGGGCCGCTACTGGCACGGCAACGAGCCCTGCCACCAGGTGGCATGGCTCTACTCGCTGGCCGGAGAGCCCGCGAAGACACGCCAGCACGTAGGCCACATCCTCAGCACCGAGTACAACAACACTCCCGGCGGACTCAGCGGCAACGACGACGCCGGACAGATGTCGGCATGGCAGGTCTTTGCATCGCTGGGCTTCTACCCCGTCTGTCCAGCCACGCCGCAGTATGTGCTGGGCGGAGCCTGGTTCCAGCAGGCCACCCTACACCTGCCCGGCGCACGGGCACCCTTCGTCATACAGCGCTCGCCCGACGGCACCTACCGCCTGAACGGCCGGCAGCTCGGCGACACGTATGTCATCACCCACGACGACCTGCTCGGCGGCGGCACCCTCATGCTGCCATAAAAAAAAAAGTGCTGCAACTTCTTTGCCGTTTGCCCGAAAGTTTGTACCTTTGCACCTCCAAATCCGTAAATCGAAAATCCGTAAATAGAAAATAACATGGCATATCTCTTTTCATCAGAATCCGTGTCGGAGGGACATCCCGACAAAGTGGCCGACCAGATCAGCGACGCCATCCTCGACCAGTTCCTGGCCTACGATGACAGCGCCCGCGTGGCCTGCGAGACCTTCGTCACCACCGGACAGGTGGTCATCATGGGCGAGGTGCGCAGCGAGGTGTACATAGACCTGCAGACCATCGCCCGCAACACCATCAAGAAGATTGGCTACACAAAGGCCGAATACCAATTCGACGGCGACTCCTGCGGCATCCTCACCGCCATCCACGAGCAGAGCGCCGACATTAACCGGGGCGTCGACCGCGACGACGAGGACGCCCAGGGCGCAGGCGACCAGGGCATGATGTTTGGCTACGCCACCAACGAGACGGAGTCATACATGCCCGTCTCGCTCGACGTGGCACACCTCATCATGCGCACGCTGGCCGACATCCGCCGCGAGGGCCAGGTGATGACCTACCTGCGCCCCGACGCCAAGAGCCAGGTCACCGTGCAGTACAGCGACGAGGGCATTCCCGAGCGCATCGACACCATCGTCGTCTCCACACAGCACGACGAGTTCGACGAGGACAAGGCGATGCTCGACCGCATCAAGGACGACGTCGTCAACATCCTCATGCCGAGGGTGAAGCAGCAGATACACTCGCAGAAGGTGCTCGACCTCTTCGACTCAGACACCTACAACGTCAACCCGACGGAAGAGAACTTCAACGCCCCGGGCATCAAGCTCTTCGTCAACCCCACGGGCAAGTTCGTCATCGGCGGACCCCACGGCGACACCGGCCTCACGGGCCGCAAGATCATCGTCGACACCTACGGCGGCAAGGGTGCCCACGGCGGCGGTGCCTTCAGCGGCAAGGACTCCAGCAAGGTGGACCGCTCGGCAGCCTACGCCGCACGCCACATCGCCAAGAACATGGTGGCCGCCGGCGTGGCCGACGAGATGCTGGTGCAGGTGGCCTACGCCATCGGCGTGGCACAGCCCATGAACATCTACGTCAACACCTACGGCCGCTCGCACGTGCAGATGAGCGACGGCGAGATAGCCCAGCGCATCAGCAAGCTCTTCGACCTGCGGCCGAAGGCCATCGAGCGCACGCTGAAACTCCGACAGCCCATGTACCTGGAGACGGCAGCCTACGGACACATGGGCCGAGAGCCACAGGTGGTGAAGAAGACCTTCACCAGCCACTACCACGAGACGAAGACCATTGACGTGGAACTCTTCACCTGGGAGAAACTGAACCGTGTGGACGATATTAAGCGCGAGTTCGGACTCTGACCAGGTCACCACGATGTTGTGGCCGGGCCTCAGCAGCCTTGACGGTGAGGCCGACACGCTGTCGCGCTACGGGTTCCACCTGCATGCCGACGGCGTCATCGGCACACCGCTGCCCTACAACGTGAAGACCGACGACGGCTTCACGCTCCTCGTGCTAGCCTGCTTCGTGGTCATGGCCATGGCGCTGGCAGCAGCACGCAGCTACCTGGCAAAGCTGACGAAGGACTTCTTCCGGCCACCCTACAGCGAGGAGCAGGACTACAGCACACAGACGCCACCCACGCTCATCGTACTGTCGCTGGTGAACTGCGTCCTCCTCGCCATGGGAACCTTCATCACCCTGCAAGACTACGACGGCAGCATCGTCAACACCGTCAGCCCACTGCTCGCCGTGGCACTCTTCACAGCGGCCTTCATCCTCTACTTCCTGATAAAGCTCGCCGCCTACTACTGCGTGAACGCCACCTTCTTCGGCAGTAAAAAAAGATTACAGTGGAAACGCTCCCTGCTGTACATTTGGGCCTTTGAGGCCGTACTCCTCATGCCGCTTGTACTGCTGCTCGTCTATTTTGACACACCACCACAAAAAGGGCTCTATTATTTAGCATTTGTTCTCATTTTGAACAAAATGCTGCTGTTTTACAAAAGCTATAACATCTTTTTTCAACAAAACAGACGATATTTGCAAAATATTTTGTACTTTTGTGCCCTCGAAATCGCACCATTGCTGGCTTTCAGCGGAGCATGGCTTGCGATGGCCAATTTATTTAAAGTAAATTTTTAGTACAAGATGATTAAGAAGATTTTGGTTTCGCAGCCAAAGCCATCCAGCGAGAAGTCGCCCTACTATGACATTGCAGAACGCTTCGGGGTGGAACTGGTGTTCCGCCCGTTTATTAAGGTTGAAGGACTTACGGCCCGCGAATTCCGCACACAAAAGGTAAACATCCTCGACTACACTGCCATCGTGTTCACCTCGCGACATGCCATCGACCATTTCTTCACGCTCGCTCACGAGCTGCGCGTGAACATTCCCGAGGACATGAAGTACTTCTGCGTCACCGAGACCATCGCACTCTACATACAGAAATACGTGCAGTACCGCAAGCGCAAGGTGTTCTTCGGCACCACAGGGCGCGTCGACGACCTGCTGCCCTCCATGGTGAAGCACAAGACGGAGAAATACCTCGTGCCCATGAGCGACGTGCACAACGACTCGCTGACGCAGCTGCTCGACTCGAAGAAGCTCACGCACAAGGAGGTGGTGATGTACCGCACGGTGAGCAACGACTTCACCGACGAGGAGGTGAAGAACTTCGACTACGACATGCTGGTGTTCTTCAGCCCCTCAGGCATCGAGTCGCTCATGAAGAACTTCCCCGACTTCAACCAGGAGAAGATAGCCATTGCCACCTTCGGCCCCGCCACGGCAAAAGCTGCCACCGACGCCGGCCTGCGCCTCGACCTGGAGGCCCCCACCGAGAAATACCCCTCGATGACAGGAGCCCTGCAGCACTACCTAATCATGCAGGAGGACTGACAGTTGGGGAGCCCAAAAAAATGAACACCTTCACCAAAGCCGAGCGCATCGTCAGTCAGAAACTGATTGACAGCATGTTCACTAAAGGCGGTCAGAGTCACTCGCTGACCGCCTATCCATTGCGTGCCGTCTATCTGCTCACCGACAATGCCGACGCCGCCCTGCCACCCGTCCAGCTGCTGCTGAGCGTGTCGAAGCGGCGCTTCAAGCATGCCGTGGACCGCAACCGCGTGAAGCGACAGCTGCGCGAGGCTTACCGCCACCACAAGGTGCTCATCGCCCCTGCCGTGCCACAGGGCCGCCGACTGGCCGTGGCACTCATCTGGCTCGCCGACAGCCTGCAGCCATCGGCCGACGTGGAGCGACGGCTCTGCACCCTGCTGCGGCGCATAGCCGAAAGGCTGCAGCCCGCCGACAAAGCCACGGCCCCTGCCGAGGGTGGGGAGAGCCTACCGACTCCCATCAGCTGACATATCATCATGAGCGACATCCTGAAACGCCTCTGGCACATCGTCTGTACGCCCCTGAAGTGGCTGCTGCTCCTGCCCATCCTGTTCTACCAGCGGTGCATCAGCCCCTTCACGCCCGCTGCCTGCCGTTTCACCCCCACCTGCTCGCAGTATGCCAAGGAGGCCATACAGAAATACGGACCCTTCAAGGGCCTCTACCTGGCCGTATGGCGCATCCTGCGCTGCAACCCCTGGGGCGGCTCCGGCTATGACCCCGTTCCATAGCCCCAAGTCAAAAACTCGTTCCACCATCATCACCATTTCTTCTTCCGTAGCGGTACGATTTTACCGTCCCCTCGCGCGCGCGCATATATACGCATGCGCGTGAGCGATTTTTTGGTTGCACCGAAACTGAGTATCAATAAGTTACAGACGTTTCAGTTTGGTTGCACCAGCGTTTCAGTTTGGTTGCACCGGCGTTTCATTTTGGTTGCACCGACGTTTCAGTTTGGTTGCACCGGCGTATCATTTTGGTTGCACCGACGAAGGCGGCAGCTTGGTCGGATCGAAAATCCGACTGGGAGTTAGTTGGAGTGGCAAAACAAGTCGTTTTGCGAAAAATGCGGCCCGCTTTTTTTCACGAGAGGGCCGCATTTTTTCACGAGCGGCCCGCTTTTTTTCACGAGCGGGCCGCACAGAAATGTCCCAGGCCCTGGGACATTTAAAAGTCGCACGCCTTTCTCATTTTCTCAATTTCTCAATTTCTCAATTTCTCATGCGGTGCAACCAAAAAGTCACTCACGCGCGTATCCCGTGCGCGCATAGGACGAATTTAGGTACAGTTAATTACGGCCAAAGGGTGTTAAGTTCGTGTTAACATACTCACCATCCGTTGCTGTTGCACTACCTTTGCGCGCAAAAAAGGATTGCTGCTACCGCACCGTCTTGTGCCCGTCGCGGATGAAGATGCTGCCCTGCCGTGGAGCGCTGATGCGCCGTCCCTGCAGGTCGTAGAGGACGGCCTCGGCAGCGTTGGCGGCCTCGGCAGCGGGACTGGTGATGGCGGCCGTCTCGTCGGTGGTGAAAGCGAAGTTGAAGCGGCGCGTCATGGTGGCGCCGGTGCGCTTGTCGCGCACGGTGACGGGCAGCGACCTCATCATCGGCGCCTCGGCCTGCACACGCAGCACACTGCCCTGGAAGCTCCACACAAAGCCTGCGCCAGGCATCACGTCGTGGACAAAATCCTCTGCCACCTCAAAGTCCGGATAACCGGCGAAGTAAGGCCGCAGGTCTATGCTGACGCTCGTCTCGGGCTTCGCCACGAAGTGCGGGTGCGCCAGCCACTCCAGGTAGTTCTCCAGGTCGGTATATCCGTTGTCGACATAGTGGTTGTTGTTGGGCGCGGCGACGTCGGTACCGGCCAGCCGCTCATACCAGTCGGGCATGCCGTCCTGGTCGGTGTCCCATCCGTCGGGGCGCTGTGCGCTGATGATGTTCAGCCCCTCAAAGCCCTCGGCATCCGTCTCGCGGTCGATGAGCCCCTTCTTTCCGCTCTTGCTGCCCACGGTGGTGGTGGTTCCGCTGAGGGTCTCGCTCACCATGCGGCGGTCGTGGTTGTCCAGCTCGGGCTGGTTGCAGCCCACGTCGCTCAGCACGTCCTGATAGGCCTCCTCGGCCGTCTGCACACGGGCGTAGCTGGGGAAGAAGGGCTCTGCTGCCCAGGGCTCCCAGCGTGTGGTCTGCTTCTCACGCCAGGTGCACTTATAGGTGACGTTCAGCTGGTCGCGCGTCAGCGTGCCGTTCAGCTCCTGGCGTATGTTGCCGCTGACGTAGGCGCGCTGCGTGCCCTGCCCCGTGCCTTCAAAGTCGTGGTTCAGCAGGAAGTTCTGCGTGGTGGCCGGTCCCTTCTTGTAGTAGTTGGCCACGAAGTTCAGCTCGTGGGTGCCGCCGTCGGTGGCGCGTCCGCCCCAGTTGTACACCACGTTGTTGAAGATGTCGTGGTGGCCGTCGTAGAAGCCGGCGCCGTCCAGTCCGCCGCTGACGCTCCAGTTGCGTCCCTCGTTGTGCGCCAGCAGGTTATGGTGGAAGCTGCTGCCCTTGGCGCCCATCTCGCCTCCGCCTATGGTGGCGGCATATCCGTGCTGCGTGCCGGGGCCGTAGTTGGGGTGGTCGGCCACGTTCAGCGCCTCGCTGATGAGCGTGCGCTGCAGGGTGATGTGCTTGGCGTTGCGGCTGGAGAAACCCTCGTCGATGGTCCAGGCTATGGAGCAGTGGTCCATGATGGAGTGGTCGTTGCCTGCCATGCCCAGCCCGTCGAGGCCCTTTCCGGTGTCGCCGTTATGATAGCCCAGGCGCAGGCGCAGGAATCGGGTGATGCCGTCGCTCTGCATGCCGAAGGGTGCTCCGCGCAGCATGATGCCGCGCCCGGGTGCCGTCTGTCCGGCCACGGTGACGTACTTGTCCGAGCACGTCAGGCGGCTCTTCAGCTCAATGACGCCTCCCACGTCGAAGACGATGGTTCGCGGCCCGCTCAGTCTGCTGATGCCGTAGCGCAGCGTGCCGGGCTGCGGGTTGGCGGGGTCGTCGAGGAGCGAGGTGACGTGGTAGACCGTGCCGCCGCGTCCGCCGATGGCGAAGCGGCCGTAGCCCTCGGCATCGGGGAAGGCCAGGCGCCGCGGGCGGAACCACCACTGGTCGCCGTCATAGCGCGTGCCGTCGCTCATCTCTTCGCTCACGGCCCAGTAGTAGGTCTTGGCGGGGTCCAGGCCCGTCAGCTCGTAGCGGGGCTCCGTCACGGTGGCCACCTCGGTCAGCTGTCCGCTCTCCGTGCCCACCAGCACATGGTGCTTCACGGCGGGCTCAGCCGGCGTCCACGTCAGCACCACACGGCCGCCGTCGCAGTCGGCATGCTCGTCTAAGTGCTCGGGATAGGGGTCGGCGGCGGTGGTCAGCGGGTTAGGGCGGTCGAAGACGAGGGCGTTGATGAAGAGCGACGTCGTCTGGTAGCCCTGCGTGTAGTCGACGGAGGGGTCGGGCACGGTGCGGTAGACGATGGTGACGCTCTCGCCCTGGCGGGCGGTGAAGTGCACGTACGACGTGCCGCTCTGCGAGGGCTGCTGGGCGCGGTTCGTCTGCAGCACGCCGCTCAGCTGCCGCTCTCCGTCCACGTACACGTCAATGGGGGGGCCGCTGTAGCCCGAGGGGTTGTTGTGGTAGGCCAGCAGCGAGTGCTCGCCGGCGCTCAGCCCGCTCAGCGTGAGTGTCATGCCCACGGCGCCGCTCTGCAGCTGCGGCGTGTTGCCATTGGCATCAAGGCCGTAGACGCCCACGCCGTCGCACACCAGCCGCGAGTATTTGTTCACGCCGTCCTTCCACCACTCGCACTTCAGCGTGCGCCCGGTGGCGGGGGCCTCAACGGCCAGCTTCAGCGTGATGCCGTCAACGGTGGTCTGCGCCTGCTGGGCATTGGCAAAGGTCCAGCCAAGGTAGTCCTCCTCCGTGCGGTTAGAGTTGTTGTTGATGTCTATGCGCTGGGCTGCCAGCAGTGCAGTGCAGCCTGAAAGCAGCAGGGTGGCAAAAAGTCGGGTCATGGGTTCGCGTAGTTTGTTTAGTTGCTTTTAGGAGTGCAAAGTTAATGGTTTTCGCAGGAATCGCCAAACAATTGGCAGAAAAAAGAAGAAAATACATCAAGATTAAGCATTGTTTGCAAAAAAATTTGTATCTTTGCACCCTTAGTTACAACAACGTAAAGAGAAAGATGCCAGAAATCAGCAAATTCTTCGGAATCATCATCAGCCTCTACTGGCGCGACCACAATCCGCCGCACATTCACTTCACCTATGGTGAATACGAATGCAGCATCAGTGTTCTCGACCGTATTGTCGACGGTAAAGCGCCATCAAAGGTCATTGCTAAAGTAAATGAATGGATGGACCTCCACGAGGCTGAGATTCTGACGCTTTGGGAGAAGGCTCAGAGAGGCGAGAAACTGGGAAGAATAGAACCACTTAAGTAAAAAGAGGAGGAAACGATATGCTAAAAGTAACGGGCGTTGACTACGTAAAAGACTACGAGCTGCTGCTCACCTTCAGCGATGGGACACGCAAGCTTTGTGACCTGCGACCTTATCTCACGGGAGAGGTCTTCGGCGAATTGCTCGACCACAGCAAGTTCACGCAATATGGCCTTACCGGATATACCATTGAGTGGGCCAATGGTGCAGACCTCGCACCTGAATTCCTGCATGACATCGGTCGCAGGGCATAACGTTCCTTTGCATCCTAATAGACAATTACAAGCCAGAAAGCCATGTCCTGCATACTACACATTGAAACCAGCGCGTCGGCGTGCTCGGTGGCCGTGAGCGAAGACTCGCACGTCATCTACCACGACGAGCGCACCAGCGACCACAAGGGTGCCAGCGCCGAACTGCTGGGCACGATGGTCGACGAGGCCCTGTCGTTCACCGACAGCCATGCCATACCCTTCGACGCCGTGGCCGTGAGCGCCGGGCCTGGGTCCTACACCGGGCTGCGCATCGGCGTGTCCATGGCCAAGGGCATCTGCTTCGGCCGCGACCTGAAGCTCATCGCCGTGCCCACCCTCGAGCTGCTCTGCGTGCCCGTACTGCTGGGCGAGCGCGTCAGCGAAGACGCCCTGCTCTGCCCCATGCTCGACGCACGCCGCATGGAGGTCTACGCCGCCGTCTACGACCGTGCCCTGCGCACCGTCAGACCCGTCGGGGCCGACGTCGTCAGCGCCGACACCTACCGCCAGTGGCTCGACCGCCAGCCGGTGTACTTCTTCGGACCGGGAGCCGAGAAGTGCATGCCCGTCATCGACCACCCCAACGCACACCTCATAGAAGACATAGTGCCCCAGGCACGGTGGATGCAGCCACTGGCCGAGCGACGCCTGATGAACGGACAGACCGAGGACGTGGCCTACTACGAGCCCTTCTACCTGAAGGACTTCGTGGCAAAGCTTCCTAAAAGCCCCCTGAGTTAAGGGGTTGGGGGTCTGAACAAGCGCAGACGCCCCATGACATTGATAATAACGACTGTCTGATAAACGCTTGTTCAGACCCCCACCCCCCTAACTCAGGGGGCTAAAAAAGATGAACATCCCCGGATTAGACTACAACACGCAGCGGCGCACGCTGCTGATGCCCGAATACGGGCGCGAGATACACAAGATGATCGACCACGCCGTGAGCCTGGACGACCGCGGCGAGCGGCTGCGCTGTGCCAAGACCATCGTCAGGCTCATGGAGACGAAGGTGCCGCAGATTCGCGAGAACGCCGGCTACCAGCAGACGCTGTGGGACCACCTGTACCTGATGAGCGACGGGCGCCTCGACATCGACTGGCCCTACGACGTGAGCCAGGCAGAGCACATACACGCCAAGCCGCAGCCCATGCCGCGACCCGTTGCCAACAACGGGCTCAGGCACTACGGCCGACTGGTGCAGGAGCTGTGGGAGCAGCTGAAGGTCATGCCCGCAGGACCGGAACGAGACGCGCTGACGCGGCACACCGCCAACCAGATGAAGCGCGACCTGGTGCTGTGGGGACACGGCAGCTATGACGACGAGAAGGTGGCCGACGACCTGGCACGCTTCACCGACGGGAAGATACAGCTCGACCTGCAGCACTTCAGCTTCGAACGATTCGTACCCACAGAAGAGATGGTCAACACCGGCAAGAAAGGTAAGAAAAAGAAGTAATGGCAGCATTTATCATCGAGGGAGGACACGAGCTCAGCGGCACCATCATCCCGCAGGGAGCCAAGAACGAGGCACTGCAGGTCATCTGTGCCACGCTACTCACCGCAGAGCCCGTCACCATCAGCAACATTCCCAACATTCGCGATGTCAACAACCTCATACAGTTGCTGAAGGACATCGGCGTGAAGACCCAGCCCCAGCCCACGCACTCACAGGGAGAGGCCGGGGGGAGGACCATCACCTTCCAGGCCGATGACCTGAACCTCGACTACCTGCAGAGCGACGCCTTCGTGCAGAAATGCGCACAGCTGCGCGGATCGGTGATGATGATAGGCCCCCTGCTGGCACGCATGGGCAAGGCCGTCATCGCCAAGCCCGGAGGCGACAAGATAGGGCGCCGACGCTTAGACACCCACTTCCTCGGCTTCGAGCGACTGGGCGCACACTTCAGCCACGTCGCAGAGCGCGACGTCTACGAAATCAGCGCACCCACCAAATGTCCCTCAACCCTCAACCCTCAACCCTCAACCCTCAAGGGGGCCTACATGCTTCTCGACGAGGCATCGGTCACGGGCACGGCCAACATCATCATGGCCGCCGTCATGGCCGAGGGAACCACCACCATCTACAACGCCGCCTGCGAGCCCTACGTGCAGCAGCTCTGCCGGCTGCTCTGCAGCATGGGCGCACGCATCAGCGGCATCGCCTCGAACCTGCTCACCATTGAGGGCGTCAGCCAGCTACACGGTGCCACGCACCGCATACTGCCCGACATGATCGAGGTGGGCTCCTTCATAGGCATGGCGGCCATGGTGGGCAACGGCATCCGCATCAAGGACGTGTCGCTCGCCAACCTCGGCATCATCCCGAACACCTTCCGACGCATGGGCATCAAAATCCGCGAGGAGGGCGACGACCTCTTCATACCACGCATGCGGCATTACGAGATACAGTCGTTCATCGACGGAACCATCATGACCCTCGCCGACGCACCATGGCCCGGACTGACCCCCGACCTGCTGTCGGTGCTCATCACCGTGGCCACGCAGGCACGCGGCTCCGTGCTCTTCCACCAGAAGATGTTCGAGAGCCGGCTGTTCTTCGTAGACAAGCTCATCGACATGGGAGCACAGATCATCCTCTGCGACCCACACCGCGCCGTCGTCGTGGGCCACGACCGCAAGCTGCAGCTGCGCGGAGGCCGCATGTCAAGCCCCGACATACGCGCCGGCATAGCACTCCTCATAGCAGCACTCAGCGCACGCGGCACCAGCCGCATCGACAACATAGAACAGATAGACCGCGGCTACGAGAACATCGAGAACCGCCTCAACGCTCTCGGAGCACACATCACACGATTAGCATGAACAGCTCAGAAGTTTACCGCATCGGCCGCATCGGCAAGCCGCACGGCGTGAAGGGAGAGGTGACCATGCAGGTCGACGACGACGTCTTCGACCGCGTGGATGCCGACTTCGTCATCCTTGAGGTCGACGGGCTGCTGGTGCCCTTCTACATGGAGGAGTACCGCTTCCGCACCGACACCACCGCCCTCGTGAAGTTCGAGGACGTGGACACCATGGAGCGGGCGCGCGAGCTGACGAACTGCGACGTCTACTTCCCGCGACACCTGGCCGACGAAGGCAGCGACGACGACTACACCTGGGCCTACTTCGTGGGTTTCCTGCTCACCGATGCCGCCACGGGCAACGCCGTGGGGCGCATCGAGGCCGTCGACGACAGCACCGCCAACGTGCTCTTCCAGCTCAGCGACGGACGCCTCATCCCCGCAGCAGAAGAACTCATCACCACCATCGACCACGACGCACAGCGCATCGCCATGATCATCCCCCAGGGACTGCTCGAACTGTAAAATACAGACCAGATGACTGACTACTTACAGGCCCAACAGCAACAGCCGCGGCGTTACACCAAGGAAGAAATCAACGCCATGCTTGACGAGGCAGAAGCCGAAATAGCAGCAGGAAACACCATTCCTGATGAACAGTTATGGTCTGAAGAAGAGCAAGAGTATGAAAAAATAGAAATGGCTGAAGCATCCGAAGTATAATCACAAAAAACGACTGTCAGGCTACGCTTATTGGCCGTCCAACAGCCCTACCGTCTCTATGTCAATCCGTGTGACCGTGCCGTTGGCATTGGCAAAGTACACCCGTGGTATGACGGCGGAGGCGAAGAGGTCGTAGACACGGCGGTCCTGCTGTGCGGCGTAGGGCATGGTCAGACCGTTGTCGGCCCAAAAGGCGGCCACGCTCTCCTGCCCCTCAGCACGGCTGACGCACACCAGCTGGAAGCCCTCATCGCGCCGGTGGCGCTCGTAGTACGCGTTCAGCCGCGGCAGCTCGCGCTGGCAGTCAGGACACGTGGTGTGGAACAGCACCACCACCGTGGCACCCGTCAGCTGTTGCGTGGAGAACAGGCCCTGCGAACCGTCGGCCATCGTCATGGCCACGCTGAACGCCGGCAGGCGGTCGCCAACGCGCACACGCTCCACCACCTCGTCATCGCCGTCGTTCACAGCCGAGCAGCCGCATACCAGGGCGGCAAGAAATAGAAAAAGCAGTTTCCTCATGATCATCGCATGCAACCATCACGTCTGTCGCACGTTGCAAAGGTAATCATTTTTCAGTAAACGAACAAACAATCGCCTCCTTTTTCATTTCACATAAATAATTATTTATAGAATATCTTGTCTGCGACGCAACATATAATACACATGTAATGACCCATATAATGTTCCATATAATTATTCATGAGTAATTCGTGAGCCATTAACGGAAATTCGTGTTCGCCGCGTGTTCGCCGAAGGCAAAAGAAAAGAAACGAATTGCCGTAATGCGCATAATTTATCCGTAATGGTCATAATATTATGGTTATTACGGCGCAATTACGCGCATTACGCGCATTC
>DGHX01000029.1:37640-62944 GCA_002392835.1 Prevotella sp. UBA3837
ATTACGCGCATTCGTTTCAAATTAATGTTCGGCTAGAAAAGAATTACGAAGAATGAGAAAGAATTACATCCAACAATTACAAAAAAATTTTTTCTTATTCTTGAGCAAAATTCTTTCTTATTATTTCTAATTCTTTTCAGTCCCCACACAAAGGAATTTTTGTCTGCGACGCCACACGAATGACCGTGAATTAAACACGAATTTTTCATTAATAATAATTCATGAGTAATTCATGTGTAATTCACGATAATTCGTGTGAAAAACGCCTGCGACGCCACAGGAATGATCAGGAATAAACAGGAATGTATCATAAATATTTATGACCCATTCATGTATATTCGTGAGTATTCACGTGGCGCCGCAGGCAAAAAGATTCCTGTGGTGCACTGCGCTCAGCGCACCACCACCTTCATGGTGCGCTGCCCGGCATCGCCCTCGGCGGTGATGACGTACGACCCGCGGCTGAGCTGGAAGCTGGCGCTGCGCCCGCAGTCATCGGCCTCGTAGACGGTGCCTCCGCCAATGCTGACGGCCTGCACGCGGCTGATGTCGGCACTGCTGCTGACGGTGACCTGACGGCCACGCACGCTGACGATGATGCTGCGCTGCTCCTGCTCTGCGCCGCCGATGTTCAGCGTCTCGCTGCTGAGGAAGTAGCGGCCGTAGTCGTTGGGCACGATGCTCACGGTCTGGCCGTCGAAGACCTCGGTCTGCGTGTTTGCGGCGGCATCGTAGAGGTAGAGGGTGGTAGATGCAGTAGATGAGCTGCCGAGACTGATGGTGACGTTCACGGGCTCCGTGGTGCTGCATGCCACGCCGAAGGGGAGCACGCCGAGCTGCGGACGCTCGTCGATGCTCACGGCCTGGCTGCCGGCGACGGTGAACACGGTGGGCATGTCGGCAAGGTGCTCGTCGAAGAGTGTCTCCACGTCCTCGTTCACCACGTAGTCGGCGCTGGCCTCGTCCACCAGCTCCACGGTGGCCTGGCTGCCGCCCTGGGCGGTCAGCGTCAGTGTAGGACGGGCGGGGGCGGGCTCAGTGGTGCCTCCCGTCGAGGAACCGCCGTTCACGCCGGGCGTCTCGCCGTTCCAGTAGTCCATCATCATGCGCGGGGTGAAGGTGACGTTGGCAGTGGTCTTCAGGAAGAAGGCCTGCAGCGGACGGATGACACCGCTTTCCTTATAGGCCCGTAGCTCACCCGTTGTCTCATCGTAGATCCAGTAGTTCGTCTCTAAGGCGCCGCTCGTGATGGCGTCGCGGTTGGGCACGCGGCTCTCGTCGAGCTCGTTCTCGTCGGCGTTGAAGAAGGCCCTCATGCTGATGGACGACATGTAGGGGTTGCCCACGAGGACGTAGCCGTCCATGTGCTGTGCCTTGCTGATGTCCACGGTGACGGCATCAGCCTGGTAGTCCTTGTCGGCCACGAACTTGGCGTAGGCGTTGGGATCCTGGTTGAACTCCTCGCCGCTGAAGATCTGCGGCTTCGTGGGGGTGCTGAACTTCTTCTCCACCGTCCTGATGCTGGGGACCGACGCTGACGCGCCGGGCACTGCGGCTTCGGCATCGGGGGCGGGGTTGGTGCCATCCCACTTGTAGTAGTCGTAGCTGGTGTCCGCCTTCGGCAGTCGCAGCAGGGCCGAGGGGAGGGTAGCGGGCTCCGAGGGAGAAGCGCCGGGCACGGCGGCGGTGGTCTTCTTATGGGCGCGGATGGCGTAGGCCGTCAGCTCGGAGTAGGGCACCTGCACGTCGTCGTAGGTATGGCTCCACTCCACCACGTTGCCGCTCCAGGTGGTGCCGTAGTCGAGGACGGCGCTGTAGCTGGTCTGGCGCACGTCGTTCTCCGTGGTGTAGACGCGGGGGCCGACTCCGCCGGTGAGGTCGGCATTGCCCCAGGCGTGCTGGTACATGGGGTACTTGGTGCGGCTGTAGGCATAGCCGGCGGCATTGGTCGTAGTGCTGAAGTTGATGGGCTGGAAGGCCTCGGTGGTCTGGCGGCCGTTCTTCGCGACGGTGGTGTTGTAGGGCACGTACATGTCGCCGGCGTAGGTGGCGCGCAGGGGTGCCGCCATCAGGTACCAGCGGTTGGGCTGCAGCTCCTTCTCCACCCAAGCCTTCTCGTAGGTCAGTCGCTGCTGCTTCTGCAGCTCGGCGCCGGGCTTGAAGTATATCTCGCGGCAGATGTTGCCGTAGTACTTCTCGCAGTCGTAGACCAGCGGGGTGCCCTCGCCCACCACCTCCTTGGCCTTGTTGTAGTGGCCCTGGCAGTCGTTCTCGGTGTAGCGCACCAGCATGTCGAAGCGAATGTTGGCCGTTGGGTCGCACGAGGTGGGCGAGTCGGTGCCGTTGCCCATGGGGCTGGGGTCGGTCATCAGCGTACCGACGATGAGGTTACCGCCGCGATACTTCGCCGTGGCGGGGTCTCCGTAGGCCGTGGGCTGGGTGGTCAGGTTCGGGGCGTGGGCCGTGGCCACGTCGGGGATGGTGACGTAGGTGAACTTCATGGGCACGAAGGCGCGTGGCACCTCGGTGAGTGCAGCGTTTACCTCGACGTTGTTCATGTAGCCCTCGGGGTGACCGTCTGAGGCCGTGTTCTTCGGGTCATCCGTGTCCGTACCCTCCTTGTAGAGCTCCGGCTTCTCCGAGCGGCTCCAGTTCAGGTCATCGTTCCAGTTAGCGCTGTAGTAGCCGTTGTAGGCCTGCATTTCCTGACCAGTCCAGGTGACGTATTCGGGCACCACCTTGATGATGAGGAAAAGGTCGCCGGAGCAGTGCCCCTCAGTCATGCCGGTGATGTTGCCTTCCTCGTCGATGGTAGCATCCTCCTGATCGAAGAAGGTGGTGTGCACCTCGTACTCGTAGCCCTCATGGAAGTCGATGGTGCAGTTGTCGCCCGAGAAGTCGAGCGCGAGATACATGTGGTCGAAGTCGACGTATGGCTGGGCACTCCTGCTATCGGTAGAAACTATTTTAGCGAACTTCGCGCCAACAGCCACCGTTGGGTCAGTAGATATGGGGGTAGGATTCTTTGGGTCTCTCACGTCGGAGGAGAGCAACAGCTGGGTATCGTCGAAATAGAGGCGGCGTGCCTGGTTCATTTCATCGCTTCCATCAATCATGCTCTTGTCGTTGTAGCGGTTCACGGGGATGTGCAGCTTGTAGCCATTAGTCTTCAGGTTGTTCAGCTGCTCCAAACCCACACGGAGCACGCGTTTCTCATAGCCCACGGTGGGATAGCTCACGTCAGGGAAGCCCAGTGCCAGGTCGGGCTCGCCGGCCTTGACGTGGAAGTCCACCTCGAAGGGCGAACAGATGGCCGTGCTCTCCGAGTCGTCCTCCGCGGTGAGCGTCTGCTCAATGGGCAGACAGGTCACCACGCCCTCGGTCAAGGGATCACCAGCGTCGTTGACGAAGGTATGGGTGAAGGTCTCGCTAGCGGCCAGCTCCAGGATGTGGTTGTCGACGGCCCATTTCAGCACGGCATAATTCGTTGCGTTTACCGACTGGTAACCATCAGCCAATCCTGTCGTCGTCTTAAAGGCCGAGGTGGCGCCGCGATAGTCGCGCCATGCCGTGCGTAGCTGCTCGTAGGTATAGCTGTTGCCAAAGGTCTCGCTGGCATCGGTGATGTTCCATGTGTCGAGGCTCAGATAGGCGAAGTCGTAGTGCAGTCCGCTGACGGTGCGGAATCCCGTAGGCTCCGTTGCGTCGGGCACCTTCAGCAGCAGTGGCAGACCCTCAGCCTTGGCGGGCTGTCCGCACTCGGCGATGGTGGCACCGCCCTCCACGCTTCCGTCGGGGTTGCTGTAGGTGACGTACTGTCGGCGTGAGAGGAAGAAGGAGCTGAACACCGAGCACTTGCTGGTGGCGCCGTGGTGCAGGCCGCCCCAGTAGGCCTCGCGGAAGTTGACGCTGTACTTCTGGCTCTCCGTGGGATCGTAGATAGAGACGTAATAGGTCTTGCCCTCCTTGATGCTGGGCAGGTCGCGGTAGGCTATCTGGAAGTAGATGGTGTTGTCAGTACCCTTGTACCAGCCGAAGGGGGCGCCGCCGGTTTCGCCTATCTCGGGCAGATGGCCCACGCCGTCGGTGCCGAAGGCGTAGACGTCGTCGGTAGGGCTGAAGTTAGTCACCACCCATGCCTCGCCATACTGGTTGTACACCATCTTGTCAGGGTCGTTGGGGTCGGTGGTGCCATTGTCATAGTCGATAGTCGACCAGGTTTTAGTGCTTTCGTTATACTCGTAGCGGGGATACATGCCTTTGCCGGTGACCACCTCGCCGGTCTCCTCATCGCAGATGCGCCAGTAGATCTTCTTCGGTTTGTCGTCTTTCAGATAGATGTTCTGCATGCCCTCTGCGTCGACGTAGATCTTCACCTTGCCGTCGGTGGGGTTGTCGCAGGAGCTGGGGTCTTGCTTCATCTGTACCTTGGCGGTGCTGGTATAGATTTGCAGCTGGTCGATGGCGAAGTCGGCGCCGTTGGTGTCGTCGGCGTAGTTGATGACCTCGGCGATGAAGCTCTCCACGGTGTCGTCGAAGGTGACGGGGATGGTCGACTCGCCGTATACCTGCCACCAGTCGCCGGTAGAGGCTCCTGCCGAGCAGATGTCGCTGGTGTGGAAGGCTACGACGCGTGTGCGGTTGCCCTCGCCGTCGACACCCACGATGCGCACCAGCAGCTGCGGCTTGATGGTGCCGCTGGTCTTGTCGGCCACCACCATGGTGAAGTAGATGGTGGAGCCGGCGCACAGCTCGGCGTTGAAGGGGATGGTGACCATTGTTCGGCTCTCGTCCGATGCGTCAGTATAGAGGAACGAGCCGTACTTCGTCGGGTCGGTGTAGGTGTGGGTGTAGTCGTAGAGCTCGGCACCGTTCCACCAGTACACGTTGTGGGGCGGGGTGTTCATCTGCGAGGAAATACCGTCGACGTTCATCGACTTGATAATCATGTAGTCGCCGTGCTCGGGTGCCAGTCCGACGTTGAATCCGTTCATGATGTAGGGCGTGAGCTGGGGGTAGCAGAATCCGTACTCAATGTCGGTCCACTGTCGCGGCTCCCACGTCATGTTCTCCTTGGGCGACGATGGCTCGTCGTACCAGTTGGGGGTGCTGTAGAACTCTGCCTCACGTCCCTCCAGGTTGGGGTTCGTCTCGGGGTTACCATCGAAGTCCACGATACGCTTCAGGTCGTAGTGGGCCTTCATGTACTCGTCGGTGCGGTAGAGGTTGGCCAGTCGCACGTCGTTGGTGTTGTCCTTCAGCTCGGTCAGCTTCAGCGGCGGGGCCTGCAGGAAGTGTATCTCGTAGTGGGCCACGGGGGCGTAGTTACCGGTGCGTGTGGCGGTCGACATGGACTCGTCGCCCACATAGCCAACGACGTGGAACTTCTTGCCGTCGGTGATCTCTATTTCCTCGCGGTCGCTGCCCGTGGTGATGGTGTGGTACATGCCGAGGAAGTTGCTGTAAGAGAACGACTGCACGCGGTTGGTGGTGTGGTGTGCCAGCTCCTTACGCAGGATGTGTTCGTCGTTCTCGAAGAAGGCCACCCAGGTGATGCGGTCGGCGGTGAGCAGCTCGCCCGTCGAGGGGTCGTTGTTGCGCCACAGCTTGTAGTTGCGCAGCGAGTGCTCGTCAAGGCGGAGCGAGAACTGAGTGCCAGCACTGCCGAGCGATACGACGACCTTGCCCTTGTTCTCGTGTACGTCGAACATCTCGTACTCGTTCTCGCTGAAGATGCGGTGCTTCTCGTCGGCGGATTCGGCATTGGCTATCTGCTGCTGCACCACGCGCAGCTTCCTGTCGGCGGCGGCCATGTCGTTGGCGATGATGGAGCCGGGATAGATGTGGAAGATGTAGCGGGTGCTGAGCGTCGGCTCGTGTACGAGGTAGGCGGTGCGGTCGCCGCCGTTGTTGAACACGCTGATGCCGTCGGCATACTTACTGACGTCGCAGGCGATGTCGTAGCTCTTGCCGTTGGCCACGAAGCCCTCCTTGGTGGTGATGCGTATGCCCACGGTTTTCTGCGTGGGGATGATGCCCCAGGCAGCGGCGGTGCCGTCGGTGCTGCCTATGCCGATGGCGAAGAGTCCGCGGTCGCGGTTCTGCGCATCGCTGATAGAACGGAGCTTGGTGGTGCCCGTGTCCTCCACGCGGATGCTGAACTTGTCGGCCTCGGTCCACGTCACGGCCTGGTCGGTGGTGTAGTCGTACCAGCGGAAGTAGGCGCGCGGCTCCAGGGCGTTGCCGCTTTCCAAATATTTCTCCAAGGGGAGTATCAGCTCGCGGTCTACGCCGTCGCTGAGGAACACGTCGTACTCCCAGGTGTGTACGCCCTGGCGTATGTCGCCGGTGTAGTCGGTGGCGGCGCCGTCGGTCCACACCTGCTGCGCCAGCGTGCCGTTGCTGCCCTCGGGCGTCACCCAGTCGCGGCCCGTCTGGCCCTTGTAGTGGACGAAGGGCAGGGAGGCATAGTCGCCCTCGGTGCAGATAAGGTTGAACACATACTTCACCTGCATGGTAGCGGGCTCGGTGGAGGGCAGCTCCATGCCCGTGAGGTCGGTGGTGACGACGCAGACTACCTGATAGTTCTTATAGTCCTGCTCCAGGTCGTAGCCGGCGGGCAGGGTGATGATGGGGTCGAAATGGCTCTTGTTGTAAGAGTTGTTGTCGATGTCTATCGGCGTGGTGTAGTAGCCGTAGCCGCTGCGCTGGGTGTAGGTGGCACCGCTGTTGCTGGGAGTAAGCTGCCAGCTGTCAATATCGCTCACGATGTTGCCGCTCTTGTCGGCGATGTACCAGCGGGCGTAGCTGTTGGCCATGAAGGTGGCGGAGTTGACACCCATGTCAGTGAGCACGCTGTTGATGTTGTTGAAGAGCACGGGCGTAATCTTTCCGCTGACGGGGTCGTCGTTGCCGTCGCGCTCTATGGTGTAGAGGGCATCCTTATAGACGGTCTTCACCGTGGCGATGTTCTCGGCGGGGAAGGAGCGGTTCTGGAAGTTGAATACGTAGCGCAGGTCCAGGTCATCGGGCTCGTGGTTGATGGTGTGGTCAGCGTTCAGGTAGGCGGCATCGTACTGCGAGTAGGGATGCGTGCTGACGTTCAGCACCAGGTTATAGTCGGTGATGTCAATGCCGCCGGTGGGCAGGAACTCGCCGCTCTGCACGAACTTCACCTTCACGGCGTTGGCGGGTGTGCCGCCATTGGTATGGCTGTAGGTCGTGCCGTTCTTGTACCAGTAGAAGCCGTGGGCTAGGTTGGCTCCCTCGGTGGCGTTGTTGGGCAGGAAGTGTACGTCGCTGATGTTGTCCTTGCGGATGGCGCCCTTGACGACGACTGCCGAGCCGTCCTTGCGCTCCAGGTACCAGCGCACGTAGAGGTTCTGCAGCTCGCTGAGCGAGGAGTAGCTCTCGCCGGTGGCGGTCTTCAGGTCGGCCAGGATGTCAAGGTCCTTGGTCACACGCACTTTACCGCCTGCGTCTTTCAGCGTGACGGTCTTGTCCGCATCGCTGATCTCTATCATGAACTCGCTCTGGTTCGTCTTCGTGCGGTCCCACTGCGATGCTACCTGCGTGATGACGATCTCGCGCTCCACGGCATTCTCGGTGAGCTGTCCGCGGAAGGCGGTCTCGAAGGTTACGGTCACCTTCAGGTCGAAGTCGGGTTCCTCCTTCACCGTGGTGCCGTCTGCTTCGAGCACCAGATTGTCGTCGGCGGAGCAGTCACTGACGCTGCCCACGATGCGGTAGTGGGTCAGGTCTTTGTCGGTCTGTCCGCTCACGTCGATGCGCAGGCCCTTCAGTAGGTCGGCAGTACCGTTGGCGTTGTAGACATATTCGCCTAAATCCGCCACCTTCGTCGTGGTGCTGCCTGTGGTGAGCACGCCATCAACGAGGTTATCGTCCTGGTCGAACACCTGCCACCGCACGTATTTCGGTGTAAAGCCGTCGGTCAGCATGGCAGCCACCACCTGCTGGTCGGTAACGTCGATGTCGCTGACACTCGTCACCGCAGAGTTGGCTATCTCCACCAACTTCGTAGCTGACTTCATCGTGGCTTTGTCAGCGCCATAGAATGGGCCAAGGCCAGTAGGTGTGAAATGGAACTCATAACGAATCTTTATCTCTGGCTCTACATTTCCCGAGCGTGTCTCATCAGAAGCATCGCAGACGATAACATAATCTGGATAAGAGCTGAAGCTGTCATTGTTCGGTGCGTAAAATGTCGGCGCCATGATGACATCCCAATAAGAATCAAAGTAGGAAGTATAAAAATTATTGGTGTCATAAGTGCATGGCCACAAGTTAGTGTCACCTGTCCTTCTTACACGAGCAGACCAATTAGTGTAAGTATTGCCGTCATAATTACCATTGTTCAAGGTCACCAAGTTTCCGCTGCCATCCTTCACATACCATTTTACATATCCATTTGACGAAAGCTGCTCCTTGGTCTTGTTTAATCCTTTGTCTGACGTGACAATCAGTTTCGAAACATCACATATTGTACTGTGTTGGTCCCATTTAACATATATAGGTATTGTCTTTAAAGGATAGTAAAAACTATAATTGACCTGGCTTGACAGGGTAGCAGGTTCTTTTGTGATATTCACTCCAGTAGCAGGATCCATGCCGGTTACGTCGTTGGCAAAGACACCCACCAGCATGTAATCCTTCAGATTTCCACCATCTATCGTTAAAGTAACATTACTAAGGGCATCAGCCGTCAAGCCTGTACTGCTGTAAAGATAAACGCCATGCTTAGTCTTTGGGCAATTGCTTTGCCCTGACACCGTTATTGCCGATTGGCTAATGTCTAAAGCTGTTGTTGGGTCGGTCTTGGAAACGACATAGAATCGTGCATACTTTGCACCCGCCTGAGAACTGAAATCCACACTGGCTGTTGTCACTGTTGCATCAGTAACCTCATATTCCAGTGTCTGAGCAGTCCCGGAAAAAGTTCCAATAAAATCATCGGGCTCCAAACCAGTAGCATTGAAGTGAAAAACATACTCAATATCAAAATCTGGCTCGCTCTCCATTTTGCCCCAATTATATTGGTTATAAGCTGGGGAAGATTTTGCTGCTACACATATAACTTTATAATCTTTAAATACTTCAAAAGTTTGTCCATTTGGAGCATATACAAGTGGCTTTCCCAATCGCCAATCGTCTGACCAATGATCTGCCAGAGTACTACTATCATAAAAAGCTGGATACTTATAGAGATATGCACAGGTATTAGATTGCGCCAGATTATATGGCCAAATTCCATTCTGAAAAGCAAAATTCCATATAGAATTAGAGGCAGTATAGGCCCCACCACCCATTGTTTGCTTCTCATTGTTTGCATCAACGACATACCACTTAATATAGTAATTGTCCGCAAAGTCACTTAAAGATATGCCAAGTTTTTCCGGCATGTCTAGAACGCTGAACTCTGCGCTATTCAGGCTCCATTTAACATATCGATCTATCGGTTCTACTCCAGTTTTTAGCTGCCCACTGAAGGACTGTCCCTTCGTTCCCCCTATTCCCATGATGATCATGCAGAGGAGCATAGCGGCCCGGCGTAGTGCCGCACCTATGACTCTGTTATTCTGTCTGACAGTCTTTGTGTAGCTCTGTCTAACTTTCTCTGTGTAACTCTGTCTTTCTCTACTCGTTGAGTTATGGTACCCTTCGTTTATCATTGTAGTTGTTTTTTGTTCGTTTGTGTTTGTCTACATGCGCCAACGGCATAAACGGCCAAGCCTGTCAGGACGTCCTGACAGGTCGATGCTCGTTTTCGTAATGGGCACATTGCTGTGCATGATAGTATTCTTCATTACCTGCGTGTCATCGCAGCCTTATAGTTATGGTGTTCTGTTAGTTGTTCCTTTTTCGCGTGCAAAATTAATTATTTTTCAGGAAACAGACACAAAAAAGAAACAAAAAGAAACACAAAGCAAACACATTTAACCTTATTTAAGCGTCTGGGACGGAGGGAGGAAGGAAAGAAATGACCGTAAAAGCGTCACTCGTTTCTGTTCACATGAATGTTATTTGCCTGCGGCACAACAGGCAGAAAGAAATGATTATTGTCTGCGACGCCACATGTAATACACATGTAATGACCCATGTAATGTTCCATATAATAATAATTCATGAGTAATTCATGAGTAATTCGTGGAAATTCGTGTTCGCCGAAGGCCAAAAAAAGAAGCGAATTACCGTAATACGCATAATTTATCTCGTAATTGGCATAATATTATGATCATTTGTGGAGAAATTACGCGAATTCGTTTCAAATTAATGTCCGGGTAGAAAAGAATTACGAAGAATGAGAAAGAATTATATCCAATAATTACAAAAGAAATTCTTTTCTAATTCTTGAGCAGAATTCTTTCTAATTATTTCTAATTATTTTCAGTACCACGCAAAGGAATTCTTGTCTGCGACGCCGCAGGCAGAAAAGAGTATTATTGCTGTTTGTCAAGTCTGCCACACGATGCAATTTGTGGCAATTTTCAAAAACACAGAATGAGGATTATCAAATAAACGGATTAAAACACCTCAAAAACACCGAACAAAATGCCTCAAAAATAAAGATTTTCTTGCATGGTCCAAATATTTGCATTATCTTTGCAGCCAAATTAAAGAATGTTTTCGTTAAGCCATATACAGAAAGCTTGCTTTATGTTATGGCGAGAGCCGACAACAAACCGAGTGCAATCAAGCCAGCTTGTTTTGCCGAGGCGCGAAGGAAGAAGACGAAGTCAAAACGAAGAATGAAATTCAACGAATATAATGGAATATCTCAGCAGAACAGCAGACATCATGCTTCAAGACCTTCTTGAAGCGTTTGGTGCCGTATTGATAGAGGGGCCAAAATGGTGTGGCAAAACGACTACAGCCGAACAAGCCGCCAAAAGTGCTATTAGGATGCAAGACACGGATATGCGTGATGAATACTTGGCTACGGCAATGTCAAAGCCTTCTTTGTTGCTTCATGGCGACACTCCAAGATTGATAGACGAATGGCAGGATGCCCCTGTCCTATGGGATGCAGTACGCACGATGGTTGACAGACGAGGTGAGCCTGGACAATTCATCCTCACAGGGTCTAATGCCGTTGACAAGTCGAAGATACACCATTCTGGAAACGGTCGAATAGCCAAAATGAGCATGCTGCCCATGAGCCTTTGGGAATCAGAGGAATCAACAGGCGAGGTTTCACTGTTAGAATTGTTCAACAATCCCAATTACGACATAGATGGGTGTAAGTCAAAGATGAATATCGAGGATTTAATCTTTGCCGCATGCCGTGGAGGATGGCCAGGAACCCTGATGGCACGTTCTGAAAAAGCAAAGTTGCTGATAGCCCGTAACTATGTTCGCACCGTATGCAGCGAGGATATTTCCCGAATCGACGGAAAACGCCGTAACGAGAAACTTGCGATGATGATATTGAGATCGTATGCACGCAACATTTCTTCACTTGCTAAAAAGACCACCATGCTTGCCGATGTGGTGTCATCTGAAGAAATGGAATGCAGCATTGACACATTCAATGATTATGTGAACGCCCTTGAACGCTTGTTTGTCATTCAAGATATAGACGCCTGGTGTCCTTCAATACGCAGTAAGACTGTTATCCGTAGTTCACCCAAACGAGGATTCTGCGACCCTTCCATAGCCGTTGCACTTCTTGGACTGACACCTGAAGCCTTGACAACGCAGTTGAAGACTTTTGGCTTTATCTTCGAGCAAATGTGTGTGCGTGACATGAAAGCCTATACACAAGGGCTGTACAGTCATGTGTCTTATTACCATGACCGATACGGTTTGGAGGCAGATTTCGTACTGCATCTTGAAGATGGACGCTATGCTTTGATAGAGTGCAAATTAGGAAGCAGTGAGATTGAGGAAGGAGCAAGCCATCTCTTGGAACTGAAGAGGCTTATCCGTGAACACAACGAGAAAGAGAAGCAGATGCCCATTCGTGAACCAGACCTTCTGCTCATATTTACAGGTGGACAGATGGCATACACCCGGCCTGATGGAGTTAAGATTATACCATTAGGCTGTTTGAAAGATTAGCCCCAATAGAAGGCAAAAAAATCTTTTTGTCTGCGACGCCACACGAATGACCATGAATTAAACACGAATTTTTCATAAATATTTATGAGCCATTCTTGCGTCCCTGTGGTAGCAAGCGGCAGAGCCGAGCGCATGTCCATTCACGATAATTTATGTAGCGCCGCAGGCAAAAAAGAAGAAACGAATTACCGTAATACGCATAATTTATCCCTTAATGGGCATAATATTATGTTCATTCGTGGAGCAATTACGCGCATTACGCGTATTCGTTTCAAAGAAATGTTCGGGCAGAAAAGAATTACGAAGAATGAGAAAGAATTATATCCAATAATTACAAATATTTTTTTTTCTAATTCTTGAGCAAAATTTTTTCTAATTATTTCTAATTCTTTTCAGTCCCCCACGCAAAGGAATTCTTGTCTGCGACGCAACATGTAATGCACATGTAATGACCCATGTAATGTTCCATATAATAATATTTCATGAGTAATTCATGAGTAATTCGTGGAAATTCGTGTTCGCCGAAGGCCAAAAAAAGAAACGAATTACCGTAATACGCATAATTTATCCCTTAATGGGCATAATATTATGTTCATTCGTGGAGCAATTACGCGCATTACGCGTATTCGTTTCAAAGAAATGTTCGGGCAGAAAAGAATTACGAAGAATGAGAAAGAATTATATCCAATAATTACAAAAAAAAATATTTCTAATTCTTGAACAGAATTTTTTCTAATTCTTGCTAATTCTTTTCAGTCCAACACAAAGGCATTTCTTGTCTGCGACGCCACATGTAATACACATGTAATGACCCATGTAATGTTCCATATAATAATAATTCATGAGTAATTCATGAGTAATTCGTGGAAATTCGTGTTCGCCGAAGGCCAAAGAAGAAACGAATTACCGTAATACGCATGATTTATCCGTAATTGACATCATATTTACGTTCATTACGGCGAAATTACGCGTATTACGGTAATTCGTTTCCCGGTCAGCGGACGGCGACCTTCAGCTGGCGGCGGTCACGGGCGGTCTGGGCCTCGATGACGTATACGCCGGCCATGGGCAGACGGAAGCTGTAGGCAGCCGTCATGGGCTGGGCGGTCATGACCTGGCGGCCGGCGGCATCGTAGCAGCGGACGGCGGTCAGGGGATCCTGGGTGGAGGCGATGACATGAGCCATCAGGCCCTGCGCCGTGATGCGGATGTGTGTCTCGGCGGCGGCCTCGTCGATGTTGAGGCTGTTCACCAGGAAATAGCGGTTCTGCGTCTGGCCGCTCACCTGCACCGTCATGCCCGACTCTAAGGGCGTCAGCTTGCGCTCCACGGCGTCGTAGAAGGCCACGGTGTCGCCCAGGGCCTCCACGCCGTTGAAGGTCAGCGTGCAGGGGGCATCGCTGGCGCTCTCCACGCCGAGGGGCAGGCAGCGGAACTCACGGATGCTGTTCACCGTGGTGGCTAAGCGGCCGCAGAGGGTGTAGACGGAGAGGGCGGAGGGTGACGGGTTGGTGACGGGTGACGGGTGGAGGGTGGAGAGAGAATGGCTGGTGCCGTCGACCAGGAAGAGCTCGGTGTCCTCGGTGGGCAGGAAGTCATCGGTGGCGCTGCCGTCCACGGTGACCAGGGCGCTGCTCTGCTCGTCATCACGGCGGGCGGTGATGAGAAGTGAAGAGGGAAGAGTGAAGAGTGAAGAATTTGCTACCGCCGTTGATTCTTCGGTTGACTCTGCGGTTGATTCGGCGCTGCGGGTGCGGGCCTTCAGGGGGAACTGATAGCCGTCGCCGGTCTTCTGCTTGTAGGTGTAGACGGTTACCACCTCCTCGATGTCCTCCAGGACAGGATTTCCCTGAGCGTCCATCTTTGGAGCATCGACCATGATGGGGTCTCCATTGTCATCTTTGAGAGGATTACCTTCTTCATCAACGGCCTGCACAGATTCCATCACCTGCTTCGTGCCCACCACAATCTTGTACTCGGTGCCGTCATCGGGCTCGCCATAGCGCGTCTGAGCCTGCATGGCTGCGGTGAAGGTGACGGTGAGGGGTGAGGGGTGTGCAGTGGAGGGCGACGGGTCAGTGGCCTGTACGAAGAATCCCTGTCCGGGAGCTACCTTCGCGTCGGTGACGGCGAAGGCAGCGGGCTCGCCCGTCTGTGCTATCCACTCGCCGTCGGCGGCACGGTACACCAAGTGCTGGCCTGTCTCCGTCAGCAGCCAGTATTTCTTCTCCAGACCGGTGTTTGCCTCGAAGAACTTCTCCATGTCGAGTCCGCAGGGGAAGGGGTTCTCCACCAGGTAGTAGCCCAGGTCAGAGATGCCAGCCGAGACGGTCTCCTGCATGGCGCGCAGCGTCATGGGCAGCGCATTTGTACCCACCCTTGTCGGCACGCGGGTGTAGGTGCGCCGGTCGCCATAGCGGCTGGCGGCGGTCTCCTGGCGCTGAATCTGCTGGTAGGTGTTCGCCACCACGGTGTTGTCAACCAACGGCAGCAGGAGGTCGGTCTTCAGGCGTCCGCGGTTCAGGGCGCGACGGAGGTTTGTCTGCACATCGTCCTTGTCTTGGCCATTGGGGTCGCTCAGGTAGGTGTCGGTGCCGCCGTCGTCATCGCCCGTCTGTGCGAACTCATAGTAGTCGTACATGGTGTCTTCCTTCGGCAGTCGGATGATGGCCTTGCCGTTGCTCTCGTCGTTGTTCTTCAGCTTGTTCTTCACCATGACGGAGAAGCCGCCCTGTGTGTAGTCGACGGTGGCGTCGTTGTAGGTGTTGCTCCATAAGCCCTTGATGGCCACGTTCACCTTCTTGTTGCCCAGCGGACGATAGCCGAGGCGGTCCAGGTAGGCGTCGGCGCCGTCGCTGTTCCAATTGGCTCCGCTCCAGGCTCCCGCCATGGGCGTGCCGGGCAGCTGTCCATCGACGAGTGCCAGGTCATCGGGGTTGTCGGCGGTGCTGTAGGTGGAGCCTACCTCGTAGAGGACGGCCTTCGCCTTGTCCCAGCTGCGCTGGTAGATGGCGGGGCTGTAGCGGTCGTAGCCCTCGCCGAAGGTGACGGGCTCGTAGTATGTCGTCTTCTGCTGTGCCGTTCCCGTGGGGGCATACCACTCTCCGGCGACGGTGCCCTGCAGGGGCGAGCCGAGCAGGTACCAGCGCTCGTTGTCGAGCTGGTACTCCACCCAGGCGTTGTTGTAGTTCAGCAGATGGGCATTGAGCAGCTCGGCGGAGGGCTGGAAGGCTATCTCGTCGCAGCTGTTCACCTGGTACATCTCGGCGATGAGGTCGCCCGCGCGGCCCTTGTTGGGCGTGGTGCCGTAGGTGTCGGCCCAGATGTTATAGAGCCGGGCCTGCATGTCGTAGCGCAGGATGGGTGTCGCCGTGGCCTTCGTAGGCTCGGCCTGCGTGGCGGTGCCGTCCCATCCGTCCTGGTCGCGCAGGTTGGCGAAGGGCGAGGCAAGCAGGTTGCCCTTCCCGTCGAGGGCATCGTAGAGCACTGGTGCGTCGCCCCACTCATTGCTCTTGATGAGCACGTGTGTGCAGTAGAGTGGTGCGAAGCCCTTGCGGAGCAGGCGGTCCTTGGCGGTGCGGTAGTTGCCGTAGTTGGTGACGTAGTTCTTCAGCGGCGACGTGTCGGGCAGGTCGTCGGTACGCAGCAGCTCGTTGTTGTTGCGTCGCGAGCCGTCGGTGCTCTCTTCGGTCGGGGCAGTGAGGTTTCCGTCGGCGCGTCGCCAGTTTTCGTCGTTGTTCCAGTCGGTGTTGCCGGCGGCTCCCGTCCACACCTCGTAGTCGGGCACTATCTTCAGGTTGATAAGGATGGTGCCGTCGCAGGTATTCTCGCCCGGGCTCTCCTGGAAGGGCAGGCTCAGTGTGTAGTTGTAGCCCTCGCGCACCTCGAAGTTCTCGGTGAAGTAGATGCAGAGGCGGTTATAGTCGTTCTCGCTCAGCCCGCTCTTCGTCACGTCGATGGCGTTCAGCTGCACAATCTTTCCCACCACGGGCAGCGAGCCTTTCTTCGTGCTTTTGTAGATTTCCTTATCCCATACCGGGTCGTTGGTAGAGGCTAAGTAGATGTTCTCATCCTTAGACTTCTGTATGACCTTGTCCGACTCGTCGGTCTGCACTGATGCATTGCGCAGTGGCAGCCAGAGGTAGTGTGTGGTCTTGGCGTTAGCAGCGGTGGGCATGTCGATGGTGGCAGCATCGGGTTCACCGTGCTTCACGGTCTCAAACTGCTGGCGCTTGGCCAGACGGACACTGAGCACGGCATCGCCGGCACCGCTGTAGTCATAGCTGGCGAAGCCGTTCTCATTGGCCACGAAGCCGGTCTTCAGCGTCGGGGCCTTCGCGCCCACTTTCACCCGCAGCCCCTGCGGCTCGTCGCAGAAGAAAGCGATGTAGTGGTTCTTGTCAACAGTCAGCTCCACATCGTCGAAGTAATAGGTGATGGGCTCACGTGTACGCCACAGGTTGAAGGCGATGGTCTGGAAGCTGTTGTTCTTGTCGTTATTCAATCCATTTGCCATGGCGCTTGTAACGGTGATGTCACGCTCAAAGCATTGCCACTCGGTGGTAAAGCTCAAGTCACCGAGCATGGTTTCGTCGATGCAAGTTCCCGGCGCTGAATGTGCCTGTGTAGGTACTGTTGCGACGGCGCTGGCCTTGTACCAGAACTTCAGGTGGAAGGTCGTCCCTTGAGGTATTACCTCGTTGGCACGGATGAAGAACTGCGAGTCCCCGTCTTGCTGTGTGCCACTCGGCCTTGCAGCACTGGTAAAGGCGATGCCTCGGCTGTTGTTGACACCCACTCCGTTAGTGATGGTTGCATTGGTGTTGATATCATTATAGCGTGTGACGAAGCTGCTCTCCTCAAAGCTCTCCATGTTGCCGTTGGTAATGATGCTTGTCGGACCATGTGGGTTGAGGGCCTGGTCGTACTGCTCGTCGTGGATGGGGCATGCCACGAGGTAGAAGTAGGGGTCATCGGCTGCTGCGGGCTCTGCGGGCACGCTGATGGACTTCTGGTGCAGCACCAGCTGTCCGGCGTCGACCAGCTCCTGCAGGTAGCTCACCATTGCCGGGGTCAGCTCGGGATTGGCGCCTGTGGCTGCATGGCCGGTGATGCCGTCGAGCGACGTCACCTCGGGATAGTAGATGCGCAGGGTGGAGAGGGCGCGGTCGAGCCTGACATCACCCTTCTTTTGGGCGTGATAGGTGGCCAGCGTGGGCAGCAGCGGCTTGGGCGTAGCCTTGGGGTCGCCCAGCCACCAGTCGTAGTTGATGTCGTTCATCGGCACCTCGACACCGTTGAAGTCGAAGCCCTTCAGGTCGGTGACCAGCGTGGGAATCTGTCCCTCGCAGACCATGTAGTCGTTGGCCTCTTCCGACTTGTCCAGGCCCACCAGCTCGTAGGGCGGCTCGATACGGAACACGGTCGACTTGGTGCACGACGAGCAGAGGTTGAATATCTTGAACTGGTCACCAGTCTGACTGATCAGGTCGTTGGTGCTCACCAGGTAGTAATCGGTGTTGGCCTTCCACCGCAGGCGTGGGAAGTTGCCGTTCATCACCAAATACTTCACGCCGTTGACGGTCTCGCCGTAGACGGGGCTGGTCTTGCTGACGGCGTTGGCAAACGAGTAGGTGGGCATATTCTCGAACACGGGGTCCCACTCGAAGTACATCAGCGAGGGGTTGTCGGCGTTATCCGTCGGTTTCTTGGAGTACCAGGTCTTCTGATCGCCCAGGATGGCGGCGTCAAAGGCCGCCGTATAGGCTGCGAAGCCCTTCTGGTAGGCCTGGTATTGCTCAGGGGTGATACCGTCTTCCACGCCCTCCCTGATCTCGATGAGCTCGTCGTCCTCGATGGCGTCCGACAGTTCGTCGAGGGTGATGTCGTTGAAGTCGAAGTGCTCTAAGCGCAACGCTGTCTTCTCTTCTTCCGAAAGGGTCTGCAGCCCGGCCCTGAAGGTACGGAGGAACACCTCCTTGTCCAGGAAGGCAAATCCTATCTGCGGCTTCACCGTAGCGCTCTCATTGACATTGGCCGACGACTTCAGCTTGTTGTACTCTACGTTCAGCTTCAGCAGGCTCATGTCGGTAATCACGTTTCCGCTTTCGTCGACGCTGACGCAGAGCGGGGTGTTCACCTCGGCCTTCACCTCGGGCACGATGGCATAGACGGCAATGTTGTCGAGCATGAAGTCGCCACCCTGCGACGACACGCAGTTGTTGTTCACCTCAATCCAGTGGCGGTCGTACTTGTCGGTGGCGGTGAACTCAAAGTAGAACTGCTGCCATACGACGTGCTGCGCGTCGGTGTAGCCGGCAGGCCCCCTTCCGTCGTTCAGCTCGTAGATCTGTCCCGGGCAGAAGCGGTAGAGGGTCACGGTCTCCTTCTTCGGCTCGCCGTGTTCGTCGTAGATGATGCGTCCGTCGGCATCGTGCATGTTGTGCTCGCCCTTCACGGTAAGGGTGATGCCGCCGGGGCAGCGGTGGTCGTCGCCGCCCACTCTGTTCGAGCCGGAAATCCAGCCGGAGAACATCAGCTTGTCGCCGGCGCAGAAGTCACCCACGAAGGGTGCGGAGCAGATGTCGCCCGGCTGCTCGGAGGCGTCGATGTAGAGGAAGCCCTTCTGCAGCCCCTCGTCGGCCTGCAGGGCGGCACTCATCTGGCGGTCGGCATCGTCGAGCAGCTTGCCATAGCCCCAGTCGCTGTCGTTGGCGGGCAGGGCCGGGATGTGGTTACCATAGTTAGTGGTCATGCTCGACACCATGGCGTAGGAACCCCAGTTACACTCGAAGCCGCTGAACGAGTAGTTGGTCTTCTCGAAGGTCAGCGGCAGGGGGCTGCTGCCGTCAATCTCGCCATGTCTGGGCTCCCAGCCCTGGCGGGAGTCTCCCTGGCTGGGGAAGTGGTACTTGCTGCCGGCAGGATAGTCGAAGGTGACCTTGGCGATGGGTGCACCGGCTTTCTCAATGAGCTTCTTCGGGCCGCGCTCCGCAAACTGATGATCCTGGTCATCCAGGTTTTTCGCTACGTAGTCCGAACCGTTGATGGACTTATAGGGCAGGGTGACGGTGCCGGCATCGAAGATGATGGTGAACTGGGCCAGCTGGTATCTGACGCCCTCGTTGTTCAGGTAGACATTGACGTAGGCGGGGTGGTCGGGCCCCGTGGCCAGCGCCCGCACCTTCCCGTCGGTGTCGGGGGCCGGATAGCGGAAGCACACGAAGCGGCTGTCGCCATACTGCGTCTTGCCCACGTTAGCGTTATGGCCTGACATCTTGTCGTAGAAGTAGAAGCCGCGGAAGTCGGCCTCGATCTCGGCATCGTAGGTGTCTACATCGTCTACGAACTTCAGCGTGCCGTTGTGCAGCGCTGCCAGCGACGGGTTCCATCCGCCCAGGCGGATGCCAGTGCCGTGGGGGTCGTCGATGACCACCTCAATCTTGCCGCCCTGGTTGTTGTCGACGGCCGACACCAGGTATTCGTTGAGCGCAGAGAGGTCCTGCTGGCCGGCAGCCACCGCGGCGTTGTAGGTATCGACAACGCTCGGGTCGTCGAACACCCAGTAGTCGGAGAACACATGTCGCAGTCCGATGAACTCGCCTCGGTAGCCCACCTCCTTCTGCTTCTCGTAGAAGATCTGTCGCACGGGGAAGTGGAACACCTTCGTCTCTAACCACTTGTTGCTGCCCTCGGTGCAGGCGGTCAGCTTGGCGGCCATCTCCTTGGCATCCTTCATATAATAGATGTAGCGCATGGTGAGCGACGGCTCCTTCAGGTCGCCGTCCAAATGGGCCGAGGGGTTGGCGTAGGTCTTGTCGTCATAGCGCGACACGTCGACGGCCACGGTGAAGGGCTTGCCGTCGCTGTTGGTGAAGTTGAAGCGGCGCTGCTCGTTGCGGCGGTAGCCGCCGTCGGGGATGTCGGTGCCGTCGTTCCAGGTCCAGTCGAGCTTCTGGCCGGTCACCATGCCGTTCTTATAGAGGAAGTACTGCACGTTGCCGTCGTCGCGGTCATCCAGGCTGACGTGGGCCTTCAGGTTCTCCAGGTCCATGGCTTCGTCCACCTCGTCGTAGTTATAGAAGCGCTGGAAGTAGATGTGGTCGTTCGATTTGTTGAGCACCGTGGGGAAGTCGATCACCTTCGTGTCGTTGCGCTTGATGTAGTGGGTAATCTCGAAGTGGTTCACCTTCTGCGTGAAACCGCCCAGGTTGCCGTTCCAGTTCTTCCACTCCGAGTCGGCATCGGTGGTCAGGCCCTGCTTGTCAAGGTGCAGGCTGGCATACTCCTCGGCATACTGCTTCAAGTAAGACTCGCGGTGGGTGACATAGTAGTCTACGGGTATTTCCTTCTGGGCGGGGTTCACGTAGTACCAGGTCAGAGCGAAGTCCCTGTCATCATCAAGGAAGAACTTTGCATTGGGCATAATTTCCGCCCCTTCGGGGTTGTTGGGTTCGGTCATGCCCGCGCCGTTAGGTTTAAGGTAGCGGCCGTTGGGAGCCTTCAGACGGAAATGGCCATAGTCGTCTATCTGCTCCAGCTGCCACAGGTCGTAGTCGGCCTCGTTGGCAGGCAAGGCGGTAGGTTGGCCGTTGTGGCCCATCATGTTGTTTCCCCACCTTGCTAGCACCTGATAGAACTCATCCTTGTTGGGGACGGGCACCTCGACGGGACGGAAGCCCGCGTTCCACAGGTCGGCATATTTGGTTCCCCACTGCGGGACACGCTTGCCGTCGCCATTGTCGTGGTGGAAATAGCGTGCGCCGGTCGAAGTGATGTTGTTCTCGTTTACCAGCTCAATGGAGCTGATGGTACCGGCAGCACCGCCCCACCCCGTCTTGATGGCGTTCAGGTGGGCGTAAGACACTGGGGTGTTGAGTGAATACTGCACTTCCACCGTCGGGTTTTTGATGTAGCCGCCGGCAGCCTCTGTCTCATATACCAGAATCGTCACCTTCTTGTCTGCATCACCGTTAAGCGCAGCTGTTATGTCGAAAGTCTTCGACTCAAAGGTGGTTGAAGAGTTGGTTGCTGTCCATTGCGTTCCGCCCAGCAGGGTAATGCTCTTGTTGGCAGTGTCATACGTCATGTCTGCCGACCACGTGGAACTGTTGTAGCCTACGCCCCAACAAGTGGTACGCTTATTATCGGAAGAGCCCGACACATCGGCCTTCAGCGTGACCCTGGTAATGGTGCCGGGCACAGCTGATGCATCGACCTGCAGATAGGTGATGTGGTTCACGTTCCAGTCTGTTTTAGCCATTTCCACTCTGCCATCAGCAATGGTGTTATATCCTGCCCGGGCTGTCGCTCCCGCTGCTATCTCACCAAACGATGTGTTGGGCTGATTATAGTCCACGTAGGTCATCTTCACCGGGGCAGAGGTGATGGCGTAGTTCAGCACCAGGTTCTCCAGGTCTACCACGGCCTTGCTCTCAGCGCCAATGGTGACTTGTTTTTCTACCATCGGTCCATTGTTGCTCTCCTGTCGGCTCATCAGCACGCGCAGCGACATGCCCGGCGTGCCGTTGATAATCATCTTCGTGTAGTTGCTCAGGTCAGCGTAGATCTGATAGTTCACCTCACCGGTACCGGCCACCATTGCACCTCCGCCAAGCGTGGCGTCGTTGCCTACGTTGAAAGCCACCTCAGCCTCCGACCCCGGTGTGGCATCGGCACCGTAGCCGTTCCAGTTGTGGAACATGTTGGCGGCCAACGTCGTCGTCTCGTACTGCACGGTCTGAACAGGTGTATAGCGGTTGGCGTCGAAGTCCTCGACACGGTACACGCCATTTACTTCATCCTTCACGCCCAGCACGCTTATATTGTCGCTATTGCGCACCAGGTATTCCTCCGTGCCGTACTTCTTGACGTAGAACTCGCCGTTGTCGCCGGCACTCTCCAGCACCCACAAACCGTCCTGATGATAGGCGGCGGCGGTGGGCAGCGTCCACGCTGCCTTGCTGTTGAAGATGGAACGGCGGGAAGATACATCCGACGTGCCGTTGTCCATGCCCGAATAGGTCATATAGTGGTAGGTGGTGGCGGCGTTGGGATCGTTATTGTCTATGCCCTCACCCCTGTAATAGATAATGAACGCGGCCGAGCTCTTCAGCTTGGCGAAGCGGAGGCGGGTTTTGTCATAATAACTACCTCGCCGGGTTACATTATAGGGAAATTCTGCCCATTCTTTACCAGGACCTTCACCGTCTCTGAACATCGGATAGTTAGGAGCTGTTACAGATGAAATGTCATAACCGTCACCCACGTTATTACCCAGGCTGGTAGCAGTCAGCACCGATGCCGACGCAACATCATTTACACAGATTACTCTCTGTACGCTTCCATAACTTCCGAAACATAAATACAATCCGGCTTTATCTCTCAGCCTGAACTGTCCGTTCTCGCCGGTCGCCTCCAGCGTCCACAGGCGGTTATTTGCATAGGGCAGGAAGTCCTTTGCCAGTGCTTTCTGGTTGGGTCCACATTCAGTCAGATAGCTGCAGATATTGTTGGCATAATTATAGAACTGTATATAGTAATACTGCCCGTCGCCGATAATCGTGGCGGGGTTCATGGTCTCGAAGGCGTCGGGCATGGCGGCCCGCTGATCTGCATTCTGTGCCCCACCCTGCTGGATGTTTGCAAACGCGAGGACACCGAGCAGGAGGGCTGCCCGGAGGGTTGTGGAGGCGTATCGTAAAAGATGTTTCATCGTTATCGATTATTTATGAATAATTCGTGGTCAATTAATGGCTATTCGTGTTCAATTCCTGTTCAATTCCTGTCAGCAATCCGCGTCATCTGTGAAATCTGTGGTTCTTTCAACATCAATCTGCGTCATCTGTGAAATCTGTGGTTCTCTTAACTTGTCTTCTGTAGTATCACGTCGCAGGTGAAGCTATACGTGTACTGGCTTTCTGCGGCTCCGAGCTTCACGGTGATGGTGACAGCGGTCTTGTAGAGTCCGCGGCCGAGGCTGTTGTTCAGCACGCCGTAGATGCACTGCGACTTCGTGTCGTAGACCAGCGGCGTCTCCAGGATCATCCCCGCGCCCGACTGGTCAGTGCCGTTGCTGTTCGTCCAGTGGACGGACACGAACTCCACCTCCGTGTCGCTGAAGTCGAGCCAGTTGGCCTCGCTGCGCTTCTTGACGAAGGGCTGCAGGATGATGGGGCCTCCGGTGCTGAAGGTGGCCTTCTGGGCGTCGCTGCTGAGCAACACTGCCGGGTAGCCGGCGATGGGCACGAAGGCCAGCGGCTCTATGCGCAGCAGCCAGTCGGTGAGCACCACGGGTATGACGCGGTAGTCGTTGCGGGCTATGTAGTGCCAGGCGCCGTTGTCGGTCTCGGTCTTGCCCTGCTGGTTGATGAGGGCATGGCTGTAGACGACGTCCTCGCCGATACCCGTCTTGATGCCTAAGGAGAGGTAGAACAGGCCGGAGCCGTTGCCGGTCGTGGCGCTGGTATTGTCGATGGGGGCCACGCTCTCATTGACGTAGAATGTGAACGTCACTGGTTTCTGTCCTTCGACCGTCGAGCAGTGCTCGTTGGCGGCCACTGTGCGGGTGGCCGTGGGCGTGGTGTAGGTCATGTTACCCTTCTTGGCGGCGGAGCCGAGGTTCGGCTGCAGGTCCTTGTGCAGCGTCACGGGCATCTCGTCGCGGCCTGTGGTCGTCGTCCAGCGGGGCAGCAACAGCAGGTTATTGTTGCCGTTGGCGGTGATGTCGGTCAGCGAGATGCTCTCGATGGTGGCGTTTGTGGCCCCGTCGTTATATACCTGTACCTCCATCTTCGCCAGCATGCGCACTACGATGAGGTCCTTTGTTCTATCGGTTTCAGCGATGGTCTGCACGTTGCTCATGGGGATGCCCTTCTCGCCGAAGCCATTGTCGGCGGCGGTGGGGTCGAAGTTGTTACCATTGATGGTGGCGGTCTTCGTGTTGGCAGCGGTGACCGTTCCCGTGACGCTGATGTCCGTGGGTGTGCTGCCGATGGTGGGCACGGTGGCGGGAGCTGTCAGGCCGAGGAGCGAGCATACATTCTGCACGGAGATATTGGCAAAGCTGTACACGGTGTAATTGCCTCGCAGCACATTGCCCACCTCGTCAATCTCCTGCTCTGTGGAGCCCACCGGCGGACGACAGGCGATGCAGCGCACCACGCTACCGTCGCTGGTGTTAGTGACGACCACCACCCACTGGTTCATCATCTCGTCATCGGTGGCGTTAACATCGTTCCATGGGGCGCGCGTCCTCACCGGCGAGGCCTCGCCCCGTCCGGCGGCACGCAGCTGCAACCGCAGCGTGGTGCTGTCGCCAAGCACGCCCTCGCCGTCGACCTCCTCATCGGAGCAGGAGGTCACCACGGCAGCGAGAGCTGTGAACATCAAGACTAAAAAACAACTACTGACTGTTTTCATGTTGTAATATTGCAATAATTTGCCGCAAAGGTACAGATATTTATAATATAAATATTACACCTATATGCACAAAACTATCGCGTAGGTACACAGCCGTCGAAATGAGACAAAAAGAAAAACATATGAAACATGGTGGGAGGTAAACATAAATGGCACGAAGGCACGATCTTTTCGCCTGTGGCGGCGAGGACAAGTTTTATATGAGGAAACGAATTGGAATAATGAGAATAATTATCTCACGAATGGGAATAATAATTCTTGTTCGAGGCAATATTTTTATTCTTATTCGTGGCAGTAATTATTGTAATTATTCTAATTCGTTTCTTCTTTGCCTATGGCATAACACGAATTACCATGAATGGCCCACGAATTACTCATGAATATTATTATATGGAACATTACATGGGTCATTACATGTGGATTACATGTAGCGTCGCAGACAAGAATAATTTATGAAAAATTCGTGTTTAATTCGTGTGGCGTCGCAGACAAGAATTCCTTTGTGTGGGACTGAAAAGAATTAGCAAGAATTAGAAAGAATTCTGTTCAAGAATTAGAAATAAATTATTTGTAATTGTTGGATGTCATTCTTTCTCATTCTTCGTAATTCTTTTCTACCCGAACATTAATTTGAAACAAATGCGCGTAATGCGCGTAATTGCTACCATAAATTTTCATAATATATTATGCCCATTACGGATAAATTATGTGTATTACGGTAATTCGTTTCTTTTTCTGCCTTCGGCGAACACGAATGTCCATGAATGACACACGAATTGCTCATGAATTATTATTATATGGAACAT
>DGHX01000029.1:63110-65484 GCA_002392835.1 Prevotella sp. UBA3837
AATGAACATAATATTATGCCAATTACGGGAAAAATTATGCGCATTACGGTAATTCGTTTCTTCTTTCTGCCTGCGGCGAACATGAATTTCCATGAATTACACATGAATGACTCATGAATTATTATTATATGGAACATTACATGGGTCATTACATGTGTATTACATGTGGCGTCGCAGACAAGAATCCATTCGTGTGGACTGAAACAAATGCGCGTAATGCGCGTAATTGCTACCATAAAATTTCATAATATATTATGCCCATTACGGATAAATTATGCGTATTACGGTAATTCGTTTCTTTTTTTGGCCTTCGGCGAACACGAATTTCCACGAATTACTCATGAATTACTCATGAATTATTATTATATGGAACATTACATGGGTCATTACATGTGTATTACATGTGGCGTCGCAGACAATCATTTATTTCTGCCTTCGGCGAACACGAATGTCCATGAATGACCCGTGAATTACCCATGAATTATTATTTTTGAACAATTCGTGTTTAATTCGTGTTGCGTCGCAGGCAAGAATCCACGCTCGGCCGAAGCGTAACATTACATGCAGAAGCTATGCTTCCGGTTCCTCAGTGGCTACCAACGAGTACTTGCCACGGCCAACGTCGATAATCACCTGGTCGAGGAATTCATCGCTGACGTTTTCCATGTCGCTTTTATCATAAATGTAGATAAAGGTCAGGCAAGTATCGCTTACCGCCAGTCTGATAATGACGCGCCCTCCCCCACGCTTACCACGGTTTTTGGAAGCGAAGTGGAGCCTGACCTTGCGCATGCCGTTGTATAGCTCTACGCCCTGGACAGGGTTCTCTACAAGTGAGGCCAGCAACAACTTCAAGTCGTTGGGCAAAGAGCGATAGCGCTTCTTCAGCCGTTTGAATGCACGGGTGAACTCATCGGAAAAGCGGATTTCCTTTATCATAGCCTATCGATAAAGTCCATAGCCTCACCGACAGTCATAGCAGGTGCTGTCTCGGCCTGCTTCATTCCGCGCTTGATAGACTGTGCCAACTTGTAAGCCTGCTCCATTTGCTGGAGCCGGTTCCATCGGCGGGTGCTCATGCGCACGGTGACAGTACGGGGGGTACGTTCTACTATTGCTGTCATAATAGTTGTCGTTAATGGTTTGACGTTGCAAAGATACAACTTTTTTCTGATATTCCCGTGTTTCACAGGATTTTTTTTGTGAGAGAGTCTGTTTTGCCTATGGCATAACACGCGCTCGGTTTTGCCGCTTGCTACCGCAGGGACGCAAGAATTACACATGAATTATTATATGGAACATTACATGGGTCATTACATGTGTATTACATGTGGCGTCGCAGACAAGAATCTTTTTGGCCTTCGGCGAACACGAATTTCCATGAATTACACATGAATTACTCATGAATTATTATTTATGAAATATTCGTGTTTAATTCGTGATAATTCATGTTGCGTCGCAGACAACAGAAATGGTGTCGCCTACACGCGCGCGCGAAGATAAACATGCTGCACTCCCTACACCTAAATGCTGCCAGAGCGTGCGGGCCGTTTAGAAAAAAAGTGGGCCGTTTAGAAAAAAAAGCGGGCCGTTTAGAAAAAAAAGCGGGCCGCTTTTTCAGCAAAATAAGTTGTTTTGGTAGAAACGGGCACCGCGGCACTGGTGCCGGAAACAGCATTAGGTGTAGCATCAGGTGTAGGGTCAGGTGTAGGGTCAGGTGTAGGGTCAGGTGTAGGATAAAGTGCCGTTTTTCACGTCGTAACCCACTGATAATCAGGTTAGGTGTAGGGAGTGCAGGATATATTTCCCTTTTTCCTCACGCGCGCGTGCGCGCGAGGGCATCATTTTCATGTCCACACGAATAGCTCTTGTCTGCGACGCTACATGAATAATCATAAATGAACATAAATGGCTCATAAATATTTATGATTAATTCCTGTTTATTCCTGCTTATTCATGTAGCGTCGCAGACAAGAATTCCTTTGTGTGGGGACTGAAAAGAATTATAAAGAATGAGAAAGAATTCTGCTCAAGAATTAGAAAAAAAATAATTTATAATTGTTGGATATAATTCTTTCTCATTCTTCGTAATTCTTTTCTACCCGGACATTAATTTGAAACGAATGCGCGTAATGCGCGTAATTGCTACCATAAATTTTCATAATATATTATGCCCATTACGGATAAATTATGTGTATTACGGTAATTCGTTTCTTTTTCTGCCTTCGGCGAACACGAATTTCCACGAATTACACATGAATTACTCATGAATTATTATTTATGGAACATTTACATGGGTCATTACATGTGTATTACATGTGGCGTCGCAGACAAGAATCCATTCGTGTGGACTGAAACGAATGCGCGTAATGCG
>DGHX01000029.1:65569-65701 GCA_002392835.1 Prevotella sp. UBA3837
AATGAACATAATATTATGCCAATTATGTGATTATGCGTATTACGGTAATTCGTTTCTTTTTCTGCCTGCGGCGAACACGAATGTCCATGAATGACACACGAATTACCCATGAATTATTATTATATGGAACAT
>DGHX01000029.1:65828-81321 GCA_002392835.1 Prevotella sp. UBA3837
TGCGCGTAATTGCTCCACAAATGAACATAATATTATGCCCATTACGGGATAAATTATGTGTATTACGGTAATTCGTTTCCTTTTTCTGCCTGCGGCGCTACATGAATACACATGTAATGACCCATGTAATGTTCCATATAATAATAATTCATGAGTAATTTATGTGTCATTCATGGTCATTCGTGTTCACCGAAGGCAGAAAACATCTGCGACGCCACAGAAGCATTCATGTGGCGCCGCAGACAAAATAGCGGTTTTCTTTTGTTTTCTTTTGTTTTATTCTGTTTTTCCAAGCCCGCTTCGCGGTCCCAGGGCTCACCGCACGATGACCTTCAGCTGCTGGCGGCCGTTGGCCGTGGCGGCGCTGACGATGTACACACCCGGCGTGAGGGAGAACGTGCACTTCGCGGCCCTCGGCTTCAGGGCGATGATGCTCTGTCCGGCGGCGTTGACGACGCTGACGCTGCGCAGGGCCTCGGTGGCGGTGACGGTGGCCTGGCGGTCGCGGACGCTGATGACGATGGCACGCTGCGGTGCCTGCTCCACACCCGTGGTGGCGGCTGCCATGAGGAAGTAACGGCCGTAGTCGTTGCTCTGCACCTGAAGCACGTCGCCGTCGGCGACCTCCGTCAGCTCACCCGTGAGGGCGTCGACGAGGTGGAGTGATGAGGGAGGTGTGATGAGTGATGAGTGGTGAGTGGTGATGGTCACCGGCACCAGCTCGTCCTTGGCCTGCACCACGCCGAAGGGGACGAGGGCGAGCGAGGGCCGCTGGTCGATGCTCACGGCCTGTCCGCCGGCCACGGTGTAGACCATGGGCACGTCGGCAAGGTTCGAGTCGAAGAGCGTCTCCACATCCTCGTCACCACGGAAGTCATCATTAGCGTCGTAGTTCATCCACACGGTGGCACTGCTGCCGCCTGTTGCGGAGGCAGACTTCAGCGTGACGCCGAAGGGACGGGCGCCGTCGCCACTGCCGCTGCCGCTGCCAGAGCCGCTGCCGCTGGTGGCGTCGTTCACCGGGAAGTTACCATCGATGCCCATGTTACGGGTGAAGTAGATCTTGCTGGCCGTGTTCTTCTTCTTCACGAAGAAGGCCTGCATGGGCCGGATGATGCCCACCTCGTTGTTGCCGTCGCTGGTGATGGCGTAGTTGATGTCCTGCACCTCAGTGGAATTTCCGTCGACGGTGACAGTATGCGTAGTGGCTGTCTTGTCAACGAGGAATGCCTTTGCCTGGCCGCCCTCATAGGTCCAGTAGCTGTAGCGCGTGGTGTTGGCGCCCGTCGGGGCTTCGCCGACAAACGTCAGGTCCGGGTTTCCGTTGAAGAACTCACCCATGTTGAGCGACGACACGACGGGGTTGCCCACCAGCACGTAGTCGCCCTGCTCCTGCAGGTCATCGATGTCGAACTCCATGGCTCCCTGCGTGGCGCGCTCCGTCGATGCGTCGTCGGTGATGAAGCGGTGCTGCATGGGCTGCGTGTAGTTCCACGTCGTGCCGTTGATGCTGTTCGAGAGCTGGGCGTCGGGCTTGCTCACCGTCTGCACGAGACCGCCGGTGTTGCTGTTCGTCCAGTCGAAGTAGTCGTACTGAGTGTCGGCCTTCGGCAGGCGCAGCAGGGCGGGCATGTCATCGGTGCCGACCTTCTGGTCCTTGCGGTGGGCACGGATGCTGAAGCCCATGGGCACCGAGACCTGGCTGATAGTGTTGCCGTCGCCGTAGGTGGTGGCGGTGCTGTAGGGCACCTGCACATCATTATACGTATGGCTCCACTCCAGGAATGTCTTGTTCTCGTTCGAATAAAGCAGGTTCGCGCTGTAGTTGTTGGCGCGCAGGTCGTCGACCTTCGTCCACACCTTTGAGCCTGCGTTCTTCCACGACCGCTGGTACACGGGGTACTTCGTGCGGCTGTAAGCAGGCTGCGAGGTCACCTTGCCGTTGCGGTTGGCAACAACGGCCGTGGTGCTGAAGCTGATGGGCTGGAAGGCCTCGGTCATCTGGCGGCCTGCCTTCGTGGCGGGCTCGGCCATCGAGAGGTCGCTCATCGTGACGGGCACGTACATGTCGCCGGCGTAGGTGCTCTTCAGCGGCGAGGAGACGAGGTACCAGCGGTTGGCCACCAGCTCCTTCTCCACCCATGCCTTCTCGTAGGTGAGTCGCTGCTGGCGCAGCAGCTCGGCCTCGGGCTTGAAGTAGATCTCCTTACAGATGTTACCGTAGAACTTCTCCACGTCAAAGGCCTTGTAATGCTCGTTGAACGAGGTCATGTCGGTGCGCTTGTCGTTGCGCCAGCCCCAGCTCCACTTGCCGTCTTCTCCCTGTGTCTTCTCCTTGCTGCGGTGTCCGAAGCAGCCCTCGCCGCCCTGGGTGTGTGGGCCGTAGCGCACCACCATGTCGTAGCGGATGTTGCTGGTGGCGCTGCTCGACTCCTTGTTGTCCACGGGGCTGGTATCGGTCATCAGCTCGGTCTGGTTCGGGTCGATGAGGTTGCCGCCCGTCTGCACGCTGCCCGTGGTGCGTGCCTCGTTGATGAGGCTGGGGGCGTGGTTGCCGGTGAGCAGGGTGACGTAGGTGAACTTCATGGGCACGAAGCCGGGGTTGGGGTTCGCGTTGTAGAGGTCGCCGGTGAGCATGTCGAGCGTGCCTTCGCCGTCGTTGAAGTAGCCGTTGGGGTGTCCGGCAGTAGGCGTGTTCTGCGTGGCGGTCTCGCCGTTGGCATCCTTGTAGAGGTCGCTGCGCACGGAGCGTTTCCAGTTGCCGTCGTTATGCCAGCTGACGTTGTAGAGGTGCGTGCTGCCGATGGGCTGTGCCTCCCAGGTGGCGAACTCGGGCACCACCTTGAACACGATGAAGAGGTCAGCATAGCAGTGTTCTCCCTCACCATAATCATCGGCATCTGCAATTTTATCATAGTAACGCGTGGTAACTTCGTACCAGTAGCCCTCCTTGAAGTCAACATACTCTTTTCCACTTACATGGGCGAAGCTCAGGGGCAAGAACATTCGTCCCGTGCTAACGAATACGCCCGTTTCTGTATCTTCCTCGTCAGCCTGGCTCGTCTTCTCTTCGGGTACGCCGATAGCGGCTACTATCAAGTTGGCGTAAGCGGGATCCATTGTTCCGTCTTCTTTCAGATAAGCGGGGTCATTGGTGCCAGAGAGTACCAAATCATGGCTCTCGAAATACAGCTTGTTAGGATCTTCCTTCTTCTTCTTGTCCTGGTAGTTGCTGATGGGGATGTGAAGCATGTAGCCCTTGTCGCGCATCTTGGCCAACTGCTCCAGACCGAGGCGGACGCCGCGCTTGGTGTAGTCAGCGGGATACTTCACGTCGTCGAAGCCCAGCTCCATGAGCGGTGCGCCGCCAGTGGGGTCGAGGAAGAAGTCCATGGTGATGGGCGAGCAGATCTCCTTATCATCATCAATCTGCGGATAGACGGGCAAAGCCAGGTAGTGCACATGGATGCCCTCGGTGAGTCCGCTCTCCACGGTGAAGGTATTGTGGAACGTACTGGCAGCCTCTAAGCGAAGCAGCTTCTTGTCTTCCACATATTTCTTCAGCACCTCATAGAATTTGCGATCCTCGTTCGCATAGCTATCTGGCACGTAGTAGGAATAGGTGACAGGATTGGTTCCTGACGGAGTTTTGTAGGCTTCAGCATACTTATAGTTGTCGCCATCCTTCAGTCCGCGGAAGTGTTCAAGGGCATCTTTCAGTCTCACGGGCACCTGCTCCTCCTGGCCCTGCTTGTTGGTGATGGTTCGCATCACGGGTTTCTCCTCCCCGTCGACTATCTCAGTCAGATAACATTCGTCGAGTTCGCTCTTCGTGCCGAGGAAGAAGTCGAAGGGCTTGTTGTCGTAGGTCTCATAGCCACCACTCTCCAACGGGTAGCGCACGCGCACGCCGAAGTCCTTCGTGGCTGTAGTGCGTCCGCAGCCGAGGTCTACCACGCCGTCGCTGACTTCTGTATCCTCCGTGAGCTCAATGAACATGTTTCGTGGCGTGATGGTGTTACTATATGCCGTACAGGTGTGGCTGCCGTAGGGGTTGCCCCAGCCTTCCAGGCTGCCGGGCTTGTAGGAGCCGAGGGTGTAGAGCGATACGAAGTACTCCTGTCCGGCCTTCAGCTCGAAGTAGCGCTCGTCGAGCAGGTAGTACACCTCGTCGCCCTCCTTGTAGAAACCGTAGCGGGGCAGGTACTCGGGCTGGCCAGCGTATGTGGCAAGCAGCTCGTCGAGACTGTTGTAGAGCGTGTGGTTGTAGTCGCTGGAGTAGCTGTCGTTATAACCTACGTGGAGGGGCACGGCACCGTAGAGGTTGCCGCGGTCGCCGTCGTCGTAGTCATGCTCGTGGCAGTAGACACCCTGTCCGGTGATGGCCTCGTCAGCCTCCAGGTCGGTCTTGTTGGGGTCGTCGCTATAGGGATAGATACGGTAGAAGATCTCGCGGTCCTGACCCTGTCCGAAGTGTGGCAGCAGGGCGCTGGCCAGTGCGGTGATGCGCAGTTTCACGCCCTTCTCGTCGTCGCAGACGTCACTGGCCTGGGCGATGCGCACACGGGCCGAGTTGGTGTAGAACGTGATCTGGTCGACAGCATAGTCGGCACCGTAGGTGTTTTCGCAGTAGTTGTCCACCTCGACGTAGAAGTGGCGCGTGTCGCCGTCAAGGAATACGCGGTCTTCCGACGGCAGGTTACTGTAGCCGTAGACCTGATACCACTTAGCCTTGTCGGTAGCGCCCTCGGTGGCGATATCGCCAGTCAGGAAGCTGATGACGGGCACGGTAGCGGAGCTGGTGTAGCCAGCGAGGTACTCGTCGTTGTCGACAGTGCCCATGGGGTAGCCCGACCGGGTGTTATAGGTGTAGACGCGGAAACGCACCTGAGGCGTGGTGTTGGGGATAGGCGGATTGCTTCCATACCTCGACTGGTCGGTCATGTCGGCAATGTAGGCGGTGAAATAAATCTCGGCACCGGAACAGAGCTGGGCATCGAACTCCAGGCGGCCGATGGTACGGGCCTGCTCGGCGGCATCGACGTAGAGGAAGGAGCCGTAGTCCTTCGTGTCATCGGTGGCCTTCTGGCTGGCACGCTCATGGGTGACGTCGTAGAGCGGCCCATGCTCATACCACAGAGCGTACATCGACTGCGAGTTAAGGGCGGTGTTAACCTCGTCACCAACGCCACGCGTGGTGGAGATGCCGGGCATGTTCATCGACTTGAGCAGGGTGTAGTCGCCGTGCAGGGGAGCGAAGCCGAAGCCGTCCCACACGTTTGAAGTAAGCAGATGCCAGTCGGTGGCGCACTGACCATAGAGGCGCGGGTAGCAGAAGCCGTACTGGGCATCGGCGAACAGCATGGGAATCTTGGCGTAGTTGTCGAACGACGTCAGCGGCTTGTCGTAGCGCGTCGTCGGGTCGTCGAAGAAGTCATCGAAGTTCAGCTCGGCGGCCTTCTTGTACTGCGACGACATGGTGTAGTCAGTGCGCTCGATGCCCTCACTGCCCAACGGCTTCGGGGCTGCATCGACAATGAAGAACTCGGTGCTCACCGTAGGCACCTCAGTAATGTTGCCGGCGCCGTCGTCGAAACCAAGGCAGCCCACGAGGTGGAGGAACTGTCCGGGCTGGATGTTGAAGGTCATCTTCTCATTGGGGTCGCGTACACGCTCGTACTCACCCCAGAAGTCCTTCGTCTCGAATACGGCCAGACGGGCATCCTCGCGGTGGTAGTCGGCAGTATACTTCTTCTCGCTGACCTCGCTGACGGCATCGGTCCAGGCGTTGCCGGCGGTGGAGCCCTTCACCATGGGAATCTTGCGGCGGTAGAGCTTGCCCTCGTACTCGTAGTAGGCATACCACTGCAGGTTGTTACAGCGCTTCAGCTGGCCGCCCACCTCTACATAGTAGTGGTCAATCTCGGTGAGTGAGGTACGCAGCGAGAAGTTACCCTGGGCGGGCTTGGCGGCATCGCCGGAGCCCATCACCGATACGACGGTACGGCCGTTGTACTCCATGAGGTGGAAGGTCTTGTCGTAGTCTTGGATGTCGGCGAAGGTCATGGTCTGACCTGGCTGTAAGCCCTCCAGTGTGCTGATCACTTCGTTGAACTTCGTGGCACCGGCCACCATCTGGTCGGCCACCACCTTGGCGGGCATGATGTGGTAGATGTAGCGGATGGAGAGCGTTGGCTCGTGGACGAGGTAGCGCTTCGAGTCGTCGAGGCCGTCCATATAGCGGCTGACGTCGCAGGCGATGACGATCTCCTCATAGTCATTGCTATTGAAGTTGTCGGGGGCCACGAAGTCGATACCGATGTTATTGACCGTAGGATTGGCACCGGTCATGACCTTGTACCAGCCGCGGTCCACTTGGTTGTCACCGGCCTCGGTGCTCATCAGCTGGGTGAGCTGCGAGGCATCGCCGCCGTGAGGCACCAGGCACGAGTGGTTCTTGTCGGTCTTCCAGTCGTACCAGCGTATATAGCCCATCGGCTCGGTGTCGTTACCGTCGCCCATATATTCCTGGAAGGGCAGCTTCAGTGTCTCCTGCTGGCCAGGCTGCAGCAGCAGGTAGTAGTTGTACTCCTTGGTGTGCACCTTCTGGCGGATGTTGCGGGTGGTGTAGTCGGGCGAGTTGGCCAGCAGCGATGTAGCATCGTTGGGGTCAACCACTGGGCCGTTGTGGCTCTTGTTGTAGGTACGGCCGGCGGCATAGCTGTTGTCGGCGGGGTCGTAGATGGCGTTCTTGCCGTAGTCCCACACACGCTGGATGAGGTCGTCAGCAGCGGTGCCAGCGTCAGGCAGGTCCTGCGGCTGGCCCGGGCCGATGAACTCACGCGAGTCCTCGAAGCTGCGGTGGTAGAGCGGGTAGTGGATACCGTGGTAGTGAATGAAGGGCTGGGCGCGCAGCTCGGTCTCGGTCATCAGGTCGTAGATGTACTTCACCTGCATCTGGCGCGGCTCCTTAGACAACACGTCGGGGGATTCGGCGATGTCGTCGGTCAGCGTAGTGACGACGCACACCACACGCACTTTATCATAGCTCTTGTCAGCGGGCAGCTTGATGGTGGGGTCGTACTCATGGTGCTGGTTATTACGATACGGCAGGTTATCGGCATTGAAGTTACGGAAATAATAGCCGTACTCGTTGTCGAGGCTGACGTAGGGTGCCTGCGCCTCGAAGTCAAGCATCTCGATAGGCTCGTTGGTGGCCTTGTCGACGAGATACCAGCGCACGTAACCCTTCTGGGCAAACTCCGTACGGTTACTGGTCACGTCGGCCACCACCTCGGGCCAGTTATGCAGGATGGTGGGCGTGCAGCTATTCGTAGTCGGGTTGTAAATAAGGGTCTTATACTTCGTCTTCAGCTCGGGAGAGTTGATGTTCGTGGCCTCGAAGGCGGTGCGGAACTTGAAGGTGTAGACGTAGTCGTAGTTAGGCTCATGGGCGGCAGGGCCGCCACCGGGCTGCCATCTCCACCAGTTGATAGTATTGTCCCATACCCATCCACCAGGATTATTATCACTAGAGAACTCCCAACGGTTGTTAGTGCCATTCCAGGCAATGGAATTAGGATAGTCCGTTCTGGGATCATCGGTGGAGAGTGCCACATGCACCTGATAGCGCGGATGTGTGCCGGCCGGCAGGGTTAGTTTAGCATCATTTAAAGGATTGACACCAGGGTCATGATAATCAATCACAGCAAAATAGTATCCATAGTTTGCCCATTCTTCTCGGTGGAAGCTAAAAGGTACAACCTGATTTGAACCGTTGTACATCTGCCTCCAGTCAAACTCGTCAATGGAGCTTAGGTTGACAAGCGTGCCATCATTGGTAGTAAACCACACACGGGCATAAATCACCTTAGCATTAGCATTACTACCCAAATATCCGTTGAGGGCGTGCTGTAGGGGCACGGCGACCTCTGTAGCAGTCTCTTCCACATGGATGACTTCACTGCCCGTGCCGCCGGTGGGTTTCAGCTCGCCAAGGATGTTATTCAAGAAGCCGAAAGTATAGCGGGCGTAGGGTGTGGCATCGGCGGTAGCAGCTACCTCGCAAACGAGGTTGTAGTTCTGTCCCTGCTGATAAGTCATGCCGTCGGGGGCGTAGAGGTCGGGCTGACCCCAGTGGTGCCAGCTGTTGGCACCGACGGTGGTCTGGCCGGTGGCAACAACAGCGGTGTTACCGACAACCTCGAAAGGAAGACCGCGCAGGTCGAGCGTCCACGTATTGGCCTGACGGCTATTGCCGATAGCGACGGGCTGACGCTGATTGTTTTCTGTGTTAACGACATACCAACTGACGTAATGGCTGGCAGAGAGTTCCTCCCAGCTGATGTTCCAGTCCTGGTCGGGGTCGTTGTTGGGCAGGTCGGCCACGACGTCCATCGGGTTGTAGTCCATCCAGTCGATGGTGCGGTTGAACTGCGCCGTCTCTACATTATAGGCGAAGCTGTAGGTGTACTTCAGGTCGTAGTCCGGCTCGCGCTGCAGCGGGAGGGTCTTATCCTCGGGGATGATGCCATCCAGCTCGTTGCTGAACAGGCACACCACCTTATAAAGCATATACTTCTTGGGAGCTGCGAGGGAGACGTGGATCTCAGGCTTATCAAGAGCTCCGCCATTCGTGCCGAAGATGTAGAAGCCATGCTCCGGTATGCTGCACTTGGTGACAGTACCATTGCCTCCGCCGTAGGTCACGGTGAGCTTGTCGGTAGGATCGACAGGATTGCCCTCAAGGTCGGTGAGGTAGAAGCGGGCGTAGCGAGGCTCCCGGCCACGCAGCTTCTCATGCTCCAAGGCCCAGGTGGTAGTGTCAGGATCACCTTGCAGCGTCAGGTTGATGCTCGCGGCATCGCGCGTCACGGTCTGAGTCACCTCAGCCTCTTCGCCGCCAATGTTCTTGTTGCCCTCAAAGTCGCTGGGGTCAGTAATCGTCCAGATGTAGCGCAGCTTGTAACCCGGGTCAGTGCCGCCGGTCGACGTGTCGTACTCGTCGGAAAGCTCAAAGACAATCTGATAGTCGGGATAGTCAAGGGTGTGCATCTCCTTGTCATCAGGACAGGGCACATAGATAGCCGTGGCCTTGGCAATTTGTTTGTTCCATAAGCCGTTGTCGTCATTCTGCGCTATCGTTTGGCTACTGACATTTTGGTTCATGTCGGTATAGAGGGTGAACACATTGCTCACGTTCTGCCAGGTACCGCTACCATCACCTGCGAGGTTAAAGCCCCAGTTACCATTCCAGGATGCCACATTGCCGCGGCCATCGACCGTCTGCACTATGGAACCGTCGGGAGCCAGGACGTACCACTTCGCATAGAGGGAACCGGCGATGTCGGCGACCTCGGCATGAAGCTTGGCCAGGACATCAGCCTGCAAGGTGTTGGATCCTATGTTGAGTTCTGTGCCAGCGACCGAACGGTTGGTGTCGTTGCCAAAGACGCGGTTCTTGATGTCTTTTTGGAAACTGATGACGGTCATCTTCTCCCATGCGGGCTCCTGAGTGCCCGTCAGCTCATTGGCCGAAGAGACCACGACAAGCTGATACTGCAACATATCGTCGGCAGAAATGCCATTGGTAGACACAACAAGGTTGTCCGGGTCGATGCCGCTGGCTTCAGAGAGGTAATGGCCAAAACGGCTGTAGGGCGGCTCACAGGCGGTGGCAGGGTTGCCGTTGTAAGTGACAGTGAGGTCCTCGCTCGCCGCATTGACCGAGCCACGCTTCATCAGGTAGAAGCGGGCGTACTTGGCATTGGCCACCAGGGCATCCGTCATGTCGAAGACGGGGGCGGCGGCATTGAGCGTTTTTACGTTGACCATCTGCTTCGTGGCAGCAATGGCGGTCTCGTTGAGCAAGGGATAAGGAGGATTACCATCCTCGGTGAAGTGGACTTCCACCTTCACCTTATAGCCGTTGGCGGGGTCGGCGGCGGTTTGGTTGTTCACGTTGGTTACCCACAGTTCGATGACACTGCCTAATTGGTATTTACCAACAGGGAACTTCACATTCTGATTGAGAGTCTGAGCCAGCGTACTCTGTTCCCAACTATTAGAGCCAACACTGTAAATATATCTCTTGTTATCATCTACATTGTGACCAAAATTATTACCATCTACAAACTGTGCAGAGGAATCCCAGTTGGTGAAGGTGACAAGATTACCGTCTTTCGTGACATCCCATCTGGCGAAGCAGTTCTCGGCATTGAGCGGCCAAGACTGCTGGGTGAAGTAATTCACTACTTGCGATTGTAGATTAGCAGGATAGGTGACTTCGCCCTGGGAATCGCTGGCTTTCACATAAATAGGAATGACCCTCATCGAGTTGTCCTGGTAGGCGAAGTTGATGGTGTACTCGTAGTCATAGTCGGGTTCGTAGGCATCAGCGGGAGCGCGACGCGGACCGGTGACACGGGCGAAATCACCGATACTGATGGGAGCATCGGCAGAAAGTGCGATGTGTACCTGATACTTCGGGTAGTCGGCAAGGGCAGTGAGCGTGAGGTTGACATCGCTGAGGGTGATGCCGCTCTCTTTATATACATAGTAACCGTAGGTGACATCATGGTAGTTGCCGAAGGCGGTCATGTCCGTAGGCACTCCGAGCTTACCCGTCGGGGAGACCAGCTCGCCGCTCTGTGTGAGCCATACACGAGCGTACTTGGCACCGCTGAAGGCTTTGGTGGCGTTGCTCAAGGGCACCGACACGGGAATGGTGGACTCCTCATTGAGGGAAACTGTCGTGCTGCCTGTTTGTGTAGGGTCTTTCAACTCACCGAAGAAACCAGTCTTAACGACGCTGACGGTATAGGTGAGAGCCAAGTCACTATTTTCTTCGCCGGTGGCCGTCTCATAGAGGCGGGCGACGAAGGTGACGTTGCTCATGTTGGCGAAGGTCTGGCCGGTGGGGGCATAGAAGGTGGCGTTGTTGCCGTCGAGGCTCATGGTCCACTGACCGGACTGGCGGGCATTGCCCGTGGCGGGCGTAGTCTCGGTGCCGCCCACGCTGACCGTCCACACCACATGGTAGTCGGTGCCGAGGCTGGCAAGGTAGCCGCTGCCCTTATGGGTGTCGATGTCGAGGGGCACGGTCATGGAGACGGGACTCCACTCCACGGTGCCCGTCTTTTCGGTGTGACTGGCCGGATACTTAAATGCCCATGCTGTCTGCGTGTCGTAGTCAGGTTCGTTGATGACAGTGGTGCCATCGAGAATGGCTGCATCATTCGATGTGACCATCACCACACGGTAGCTGTTTAGTGTTGCACTGCCAGGAGCCAGCGTGACGGTGGGAGCAGCAATATTGCCCTCATTATTATATAAATAATAGCCATAGTTGGTATAGCCCATGGCGGTGACTGCTTGCACACCAGTACCTGTGACAGTAAGTTTACCTGAGGGGTCAACAACAGCACCTTCACCATCTACAAGACAGAAGCGGACGTACTTAGCTGTCGTGGGGATACTGATGGCGCCGTCGTCATCGCTGGTTTCGGTGGTAGTGCTGCCGAGAGTGTAGCTGTCGGTAGTGATGGCATCGAGAACTACACGGCGTACAGTCTCAGCAACGCCACTCTTCAGCTCGCCAGGGAAGTCCTTGGTGAACGTGAAGGTATAGCGCACGTTGGGAGTGGTGCCCGCAGCCGTCTCGTAAACCTCGCAGACCACCTGATAGGTATGGGCATCGGCGTAGGCCATGCCGCTCGGAGCATAGAGGGCGGGCTTGCCCCACGTGTCCCACTCGGTAGAGGTGAAGGTGGTCTGGCCGGTGAGCACTGCCTCGTTGCTGCTGACGATGAACTTGTCGGTAGGCAGGTTCAGCACCCAGGTGTTGGCTTGCGCCGCCGTGCCGAGAGCCAGCGCCTGCTTCGTGCTGCCGTTGGTGACATACCACACCACGCGCTGCTCGCGCGACAGCTCGTCCCACGTCGTGTCCCAGTCTGTAGGAGCACCGCCGGAGGCATCGGCCTGCATGGAGGCTCCCCAGGCGATGTCGACCTTCTTGTCGACAGTGGTGGGAGCGGGCTTCGTGAAGCTGTAGACATACTCGTTGGTGATGTCGGGTTCCTCGCTGACTACATTTTCTACAGCCACGATGTTTGTAGTAGAAATAGCGAGCCAGCACTTCACCTTGTAGCCTAGGAGGGCAGCAGTAGAGGAGGTAGTGAGCGTCACCGTAGGCATGGTGATGTCGTTGCCGCCGTCATACACATAGAATCCGCTGGCAGGATTGGTACAAGCCGTGCCGCCGCTGACAGAAAGCAGGCCAGTGGCATTAACAGGGTTTCCACTGCCGTCCACTACAAAGAAACGGGCATACTTCACACCCGTAGTGGTCATGCTCGACCAGCCAAGGGTAACGCTCGTAGCCGTGCGGGAGGAAAGCTCCTGAGAGATGGGAGTGCTACTCGCAATTGTTCCATCGTACTCGAAATGTGCTGTGGAAGGAATAATAAAGATGTAGCGGAGTTTCATAACGGGCGTACCCGATGTGTAATCATCTGTAGCCTCAAAGATAAGCCTATAGCCCTGGTAGTCATCAAACGTGCCGGAAGAGGGAACAAAAACACGAGCACGGCAAAGCGCCTGCTCAACAAACCAACTATTTGTCCGACCCTCATTTGTAGTATACGCGATATTATCAGTTATACCCCAACTATAAGCTTCATAATTTCCATTATTGTTTCTTGGTGCTATAGCCCACATTCCAGAAGAAGGATTGCTAAGTTGAAGATTCTGAATGTTGCCAGATGCATCGGTAACATACCAACGTCCATACCAACTGCTGGCCATTTGACCTGCCGATTTCCCAAAAAAGCTGAGAATTTGGTTACAGTACTGGCTGTTGTTGTCAATCACATAATCAGTTTCTGTGAGTATACTTTCATCAAGTTCAAAAGTCTGCTCATAGATAGGATAGGTGAACGTATAAGTATACTCCTCTTGCCACTTCGGCTCTTGCGTCAGGGGAGTGGAGCCATCGCTCGGCGTGGCGGTGGAGATGTTGTTGGACAGAAGGCAGACAATCTGATAATTCAAGAAATTACCTGCCCCAGCATTGAGCGTGACGCTGATGTTAGAGAGAGTAAGGTCGTTGCCACTGTCAAATACATACACGCCATTCTTTACATTTGTTCCAGCCGCCGTAGCAGCTGTGCCACCATAGTTAACTGACAGCAAGCCCGTAGGGTCAACGGCATTGCCTGAAGCATTTGCCAGATAGACGCGGGCATATTTAACGCCCGTCAGCTTTGCCCCTGAGAGGTTGATAGTCTTGGATGCCAAGTCTCTTGCTATCTCCTCGCTGCCGGAAGTGGTTGCGCAGCCTGTTACAGCCTCGTTGATGAAGGCATCTGAAGTCCCCTCTTTAAATAAAGATATTTTCGTTACATACTGAAGGTAGCCAGTTCCAACAATTAGACCATTTTCAGTCGTTACTGTTTGTACAAAGTTATCTATTAAGTCTGTTATTGGAATGTTATAACAATTTTCAGATGCAAGATAATACCGGCCTTGAGGAATCGCATTCAAATTTTCCCCTTTGATTAAAGGTGTCTTTCCCCAACCTGTGTGGAAATGATTTAGGCCATTGTCTGTTGTATATACTCGCAGACTACTATAACTATTAAAGTCTGAAGGGAATTTGTCTCCTCCAATTGTAATTTGTTGATTATGCTCATTGCCGGTCCACAAATTCACCTCTTGTGCCGCAGCTCTGCTCCCCCACCCCATGAGGAGTGCGAGTACGAGGAAAGCTCGGCAGGCGAGGCCTGTCGTTGCTGTTGTGGTTTTAGCGAACCTGTGCTTTTGCCGCCCTATCAGCGGGTCGGCGGTAGCGGTGCTTTGCACTTCGCTGTTGTTTATCTTAAAAATCTGTTTCATGACTTATATTTTTTTCAATCGTTATCTTTTGTTATTCGTCTGTCTTACTGAGGAGGAGATAGTGTTTGATTATCTTTTTCCTTAAAAGACAGCTTTACAGTCTCCACCTCGTCAATGAGCTGTTGCTGTGTCGGGAGATATAACTCATACTGACTTGCAAGAATAGTTTTGTTATCCTCTGGCAGAGTCATCCTCACAAGGGTATCGTTCTTTTCTGTGCAGAGAAGGATGCCGATGGTGGCATTTTCATCTGATGTCTTTTCACAACGGTCGTAGTAATTGACATACATCTGCAGTTGCCCCAAGTCTTGATGAGTCAGTTTGCCTGTTTTAATTTCTATCACCACAAAACATTTCAGCAGGCGGTTATAGAGTACGAGGTCGACAAAGAACTCGTCGTCTTCTAGCATTATACGCTTCTGTCGAGCAGCAAATAAGAATCCCTTACCCATTTCCATGAGGAACTGCTCCAAATGGCTGATGATAGACGATTCCAGTTCAGACTCATAATAATTCGCCTTGCGTTTCAACCCGAGGAACTCAAGCACCATGGGGTCTTTAATGATTTCCTGAGGCTTTTCCGGAATTCGTTGGTTACGGGCTACAGCAAGTACTGACTCCTTGTCGTTACTAAGCAGTAAGCGCTCATAGAGTTGGGAGTTAATCTGGCGAATCATTTCTCTGGCCGTCCAAGCATTGTTGACAGATTCGAGCTCATAATATTCACGCTTGCAGGGGTCTTCAATTTGGATAAGCTTTCTATATTGTGACCAGTTCAATTGCGAACGCAGTGTGTTCGCAATTGGATACAGTCTGTAAAACTGCCTACTTTGCTCCAATTGCCTTATCCCGAATCCGCTTCCGTATTCAGGTTCTATTTCTTTGGCAAGATTCCTGATGAGATATGATCCGTAGTCAGCGCGATCCCTACCCTGCTGCTCTTCCACGAAAATTCTACGACCAATGCTCCAGTACATCTGCACACGGGCGAAGTCGACAGATCGGACAGCCTGCCGGCGCGCCCCATCGATAATCGTCTGTATATCGCTGACAAAACTGGCACGCAGCAGGTTACCAATATCAGTCATCATGTCTTTACGCTTCGCCATTATTTTTCCTTTTAATGTCTTGCCATAGACTATCATTTTTTACATGACCAGAACGCCAAAGGCTCGGCAGGCGAGGCCTGTCGTGGCTGCTGTGCTTCTGGCGTGCATGTTCGTTTGCCGCCCTGCCAGCGGGGCGGCGGTTGCGGTGCTTTGCACTTCGCTGTTGTTTATCTTAAAAATCTGTTTCATGACTTATATTTTTTTCTATCGTTAATTCTCTGTCTTACTGAGCAGGAGGCGGGACTTCCCGAACTTGTAAGGATTCTTTACATACTCATGGATATAACGCCGAAAGCCCGGCAGGCGGGGCCTGTCGGGCTATGGGGGGTGTCAGTATGTCTTTGTCCAGTTCCCGGTGAACTGGTTGTTGTCAGTGTCTTCATATCTTTTCTTCTTTCTTTCCTGTTGAACATATATGTGGTTCTCCCCCGGCCTCCGCCGGGGTGACGTGAATATTTATTGTGACTGAAACGAATGCGCGTAATGCGCGT